>JBDGUP010000064.1:16963-28698 GCA_042215815.1 Haloquadratum sp.
CCGAGCGCGGCGACGTTCCAGCGACCGTCGGGACCGCGCGTCGTCACGACCGACTCCGTCACGCCGCGGAGGGCGACCGGCCAGCCCTCGGGCGCGCCGCCGGTCACACCCCGACCCCCCGTTCCAGCGCGACGAACGTCGCCGCCGTCACCAGATCGGCGGTCGTCCCCGGGTTGATTCCGGCCGCCCGGAGGTCGTCGTCGAGGTCGGCGACCGCCTCGGGATCGCCGCGAGCGTCGGCGGCGCGCCGGCGGACGTCGGCGGCGACCGCGGCGCCGTGGTTCGTCCGCACCAGCGTGTCCGGCTCGCGTGCGAGCCGGTCGACGAACGCCCGCGCGATCCGCGCTGTCACCGGGCCGTCGTCGGCGACGATCGACGCCGCGGTCTCGAACGTCCGCTCGAAGCCGGTCGTCCACTCGGTCGCGTTGCCGTCGTCCTCGCTCCGTTCCATCACGTCGGCGAGCGTCAGGTCCCGCTCGCGGAGCGTGGGAACCGCGGCTCCGCCGCGGCGGACGTCCGGCACCGCGCCGTCTTCGGGCGGGTCGCCGACCGCGACGTCGACGTGGTCGAACGCCCGGTAGAAGTCCGCGGCGTCGGCGACGGTCGTCGACGCGACGACGGCCGCGACGCCGTCGGGGGCGAGTTCCCGGTCCGGATCGGCCGCCGCGCGAACGAGCGGGACGAGCAAGAGCAGCGCGCCGAACTGCGTGTTGCCGCCGGACTGACGGCTCATCCCGGCGACCGCGCGCTCGAAGGCGACGCCGACGGGGGCGCCCGCGGCCGCGCGTCCGAGTCCGGCGCCGGCCCCGACCGCGCCCGCGAGGAAGTGTTCGAGCCGGAGGTCTGCGAGGTCGTGGTCGCGGTCGACGTTGCCCGGTTTGGGCGCCGCGCCGACGTCGAGCAGGAGCGCGAGCTGGGCGTTCGCCGCGGGGCCGCGGCCGTCGCGGTCGGGCGAACGGTCGGCCGGGGGGACGGTCGACCCGGTCATCGCGCGTCGGCCTCGCTGCGGTCGGCGGTCGCCTCGCCCCACTCGTCGACGGCGGCTCTGACGCGCCGGCGGACGCGCTCGTCGGTGCTCGGCCGGCCGACGCTCACCGCGTCGGCGCCGTACCGCAGGTACTCGCGGGCGCTCTCGCGGCCCCGGACCTCGTTGTTGGCGATCACGAACAGCGCCGGGGCGGCCGTCGCGACGTCTTCGACGACGGATTCGGTGTCCATCGCGTCGACGTGGATCGCGTCCGCGCCGGCGGCCTCGATCGCGCGGGCCGTCTCGGCGAGGTCGACGCCCGCGACCTCCGCACGCACCTTCACGCTCACGTCCGCGCCGGCGGCGCCCGCGGCGGCGACGTACTCGCACAGGCGGTCGGTGTCGCGGAGGAGCGCCTCGCCGCAGCCGACGTCGCACATCTCGGCCTGTCGGCAGTGGGCGTTGATCTCGACGACGGCGTCCCGCTCGGCGCAGATCGCGCCCGCGCGCTCGATCGGCTCGCGGGTTGCGCTCCGGACGTTCACGCCCGGTCGGATCGGCGCGTCGGCGAGCGCGTCGAGTTCGGCGGCGACGAAGGCGAGCGGGTCGGGCGGGAGGAACTCCTCGCGGTCGCGCGCGATCATCTTCCGGGCCGCGTCGCGCGTCGCGTCGTCCAGCGCGATACCGCCGAGGAACGCCGCCCCGGCGTGGTCGCTCCCCTCGCGCGCCCACGCGGCGTCGGCGTCGCCGCTCAGACTCGCGAGCGCGAGGCGGGGGGCGAACACGGTTACGGCACCTCCGCGCTCGGCGTCGCGCCGCGGGTTCCGGGCGTCATCCGGCCACCTCCGCGAGCGCCGCCTCGGCCGCCCGGGCCACGCGCGCGGCGTCGTCGGCGTCGTCGATCCGGGTGTCGGTCCGCACGACCGGGCGGTCGAGGTCGGTGCCGTCGGCCGCGTCGAGGACGAACGCGTCCGCGAAGGGGTACGCGGCGGCGACGCCCGCGGTCGACGGCTCGCGGCCGACGCCGGCCATCAGGTCCGCGGCCGGCCCAGAGAAGACGCGGTCCTCGACGAACGGCGAGACCGCGACGACGGGCGTCTCCTCGAGCGCCGCCGCGAACGCGTCCATCGCCAGCATCGGCCCGAGGCTCGTCACGGGGTTCGAGGGCCCGACGACGACCGGATCGTCCAGGGCGTCGCGGACCGCCGGCGTCGGCGCCGCCGCCGCTGCCCCGCGGAACTCGACGTCTCGGACCGCGGGCTCGGCGCGCCGGTGGACCCAGTACTCCTGGAAGTGCATCGGTCCCTCGTCGGTGTGGACAAGCGTCGCCACGGGGTCGTCGCTCATCGGCAGCAGGTCGACGTCGAGGTCGAACGCGTCCGCGAGCCGCTGTGTGACCTCGGTGAGCGAGTGCCCCTCGTCGAGCAGCGAGGTGCGGGTGAGGTGGACAGCGCGGTCGCGGTCGCCGATCTCCATAAACTCCGCGATCCCCGAAAAGCGCCGCCAGCGCGCGATGTCGCGGCCGGCGGTCTGGGCGTCGTCGCCGAGGTACCGGGGGCCGTCGTCGAGACCGGCCGCGTCGGCCAGCCGGTGGAGTTCGTCGTGGGTCGCGGTGGTGTCGCCGTCGATCCCCCACCACGTCTCGGTGTCGAGCACCCCGCCGCCGTGAAAGAGCACGGTGTCGAGGTCCGGACAGACGAGGTGCCCCCCCAGCTCGACGTCGTCGCCCGTGTTCGCGACGACGGTCGTCTCGTCGGGATCGAAGGCCGCGTCCGCCCCCGCGAGGAGCTTCGGCGTGCCCGTCCCGCCAGCGAGAAACGTGACCATACCCGTCGTTGGCGGGGCGGCCGTTTCAACGTTCCTCGTCTATGCGCCGCCGAGGAGTTCGTCGGCCACGACGTCGGGCGACAGGAGTGCCGGGTCGATCGCGAGGTCTGCCTGGCCGCGCGCGAACTCCGGCAGCGACTCGCGGGCGTAGGTGACGACCCGGATCTCGGCGTTTGCCTCCTTCGCCACCGGGATGGCCGAGGCGTCGTCCATATCGGTGAGGACGAGCGTGTGCGCCTCCGCGAGCCCGGCCGCGTCGAGCGACTCCCGGGTGGCGATCCCCTCGACGCGGACGACGTCGGCGTCGAGCGCGACGAGCGCGTCGGTCAGCCCCTCGACGTCGGGGCCGGCGATCAGGATCGTCATTCGTACTCGATCGTCGCGGGCGGTTTGTGCGTCACGTCGTAGACGACGCGGGCGACGTTGTCGTTCTCGCCGGTGATCCGCGACTGGATGCGCTGGAGCGTCTCCCAGGGGAGTTCCTGCGCCCGCGCGGTCATCCCGTCGCGGGACTCGACAGACCGGACCGAGACGATCCAACCGTGGACGCGGTTGTCGCCCTTCACGCCGGTGCCCTTGCCGACCACCGCGGCGAAGGCCTGCCAGGGGTCGTACTCGGCGGTCTCCTCTTCGACGATGTGGCACGCCTCGCGCGCGATCTCGACTTTCTCTTCTGTCACCTCGCCGACGACCCGGATGGCGAGTCCCGGGCCGGGGAACGGCATCCGCTCGGAGACGACCGCCTCGAGGTCGAGCTCGCGGGCGACCTCGCGGACCTCGTCCTTGTACAGTTCGCGGACGGGCTCGACGATCCCCTCGAAGTCGACGACCTCGGGGAGACCGCCGACGTTGTGGTGGGACTTGATGTTGCCTTCGGACTCGATGCGGTCGGGGTAGATCGTCCCCTGCACCAGGTAGTCGGCGTCGGCCGAGACCGCCTCGCGCTCGAACTCGCGGATGAACTGCTCGCCGATGGCGTGGCGCTTTTCCTCGGGGTCGGTGATGCCCGAGAGCGCGTCGAGAAAGCGGTCCTGCGCCTCGACGATCCGCAGCGAGTCCATATAGCTGAACGTCTCGCGGATCCCCTCGGTCTCGCCTTTCCGCATCAGGCCGGTGTCGACGTACACGGGGGTGAGCCGGTCGCCGATCGCCCGGTAGGCGAGCGCGGCGGCGACCGAGGAGTCGACGCCGCCCGAGAGCGCGATGACCGCGTTGGCGTCGCCGACCTGTTCTTCGATCTCTTCGACCGCTTCGTGGATGAACGCTGTCGTGTCGACCATCAGGCTTGCACCTCGGTTTCGTCTGTCAGTTCGCGCGCGTCGAGGTCGCCGGCCACCGCGTCGAGGAAGCCGACGAAGGGCGGGCTCGCGCGGTCCGGTCGCGACCGGAACTCGGGGTGGAACTGCGTCCCGAGGAAGAACGGGTGATCGGTCCGCTCGAGGATCTCCATCCGGTTTTCGGCCCGCCCGGAGAAGTCCAGGGCGCCGGCCTCCAGCCGGTCGATGTACGCGGGGTTGACCTCGTAGCGGTGGCGGTGTCGCTCGGTGCAGACGGTGTCGTCGTAGACGGCCGCGGCGAGCGTGCCTGGCTCGATCCGTGTGTCGTGGGCGCCGAGCCGCATCGTCCCGCCCATCTCGTCGACCTCGTACTGTTCGGGGAGGATGTCGATGACGGGGTGGTCGGTGTCGGGATCCAGCTCCGCGGAGTGGGCGTCCGCGAGGCCGAGGACGTTGCGGGCGTGCTCGACGACGGCCATCTGGAAGCCGAGACAGAGCCCGAGGAAGGGAACGTCGTTCTCGCGGCAGTACTCGACCGCCTTCAGCTTGCCCTCGATGCCGCGGGAGCCGAACCCGCCCGGGACGACGACCCCGTCTGCCTCCTTGAGTCGGTCCTCGTGGCGGTCGAGCATCTCGTCGGAGTCGACCCACAGGACGTTCACGTCCGTCCGGCGCTCGATGCCGGCGTGCTTCAGCGCCTCGTGGACCGACATATACGCGTCTTCGAGGTCGTACTTGCCGACGAGGGCGACGTCGACTTCCGCCGTGCGCTCGCGCGTGACCAGTTCGCGCCAGCGGTTCTCCCGCGCGTCGGGAGCCAGCGCCTCCTCGTCGAGGCCGAGTTCTTCCATCACGTACTGGTCGAGCCCTTCTTCTTCGACCATCAGCGGGACGTGATAGACGTCCTCGACGTCGGCGTTCGAGAAGACTGCCTCGGTGGGGACGTCACAGAAGAGCGCGATCTTCTCTTTCGTCTCCGGTTCGAGTTCGTCCTCGCAGCGGCCCACCAGGATGTCCGGCTGGAGACCGATCGAGCGGAGTTCCTTCACCGAGTGCTGGGTCGGCTTGGTCTTCTGCTCGCCGTTCTTCGAGTAGGGGACGAGCGTGACGTGGGTAAAGAGGATGTCGTCGTCGTCTTCCTCGTGGGCGAACTGCCGGAGGGCTTCGAGGTAGGGCATCCCCTCGATGTCGCCGACGGTGCCGCCGACCTCGACGATGCAGACGTCTGTGCCGTCTGCGGCCTCCCGGATGCGACGCTTGATGTCGTCGGTGATGTGGGGGATGATCTGGACGGTCTTCCCGAGGTAGTCGCCGGCGCGTTCCTTCTCGATGACGTGCTGGTAGGTCTTGCCCGTCGTCACGTTGTGGTCGAACGTCATGTCGACGTCGAGGAACCGCTCGTAGTTCCCCAGGTCGAGGTCGACCTCGCCGCCGTCCTTGAGCACGTACACCTCGCCGTGCTGGTAGGGGTTCATCGTCCCCGCGTCGACGTTGAGGTAGGGGTCGATCTTGACCGCGGTCACGTCGAAGCCGGCGTTCGACAGCAGCCGGCCCGTGCTCGCGGCGGTGATGCCCTTGCCCAGCCCGGACATCACCCCGCCGGTCACGAAAATGAACTTCCGACCCAGCGAGGGGTCGTACCCGGTGTCGGGTTCCTTCGGCATACCGAGTGTGCGCGAGGCGGCGTCAAAACCGTTTCGGAGCGGGGGCGGTCTCGCGAACCGTCGACACGGGGCATCGGTAGTTTCAGCGCGTAGTAGGTGTTCGATTTACGCAGAATGAGAAATAAACCACACGTTCGTCAAGATCTGCGGCGCAGTCGGTCAGAGTGATTCCTCTCGTCTCTTCCCGCCGAACGCCGTCACCCGGTGTTCTTCATCCCGGCGGCGATGCCCTTCACCGTGAGCCGCAACGTCCGCTCTTCGGCGTCGGTCCGGTGGTCCTGTTCGAGGAGGCGAGTCTGCAGCAGGTTCAGCGGATCGACGTAGGGGTTCCGGCGGCGGAGGCTCTCGCCGAGCCACTCGCGTTTGAGCAGCGAGTCGCGGCCGCTCACGTCGAGGACGGCGTCTCGGGCGCGCTCGTACTCCGTTTCGAGGTGGGGGAAGAACTCCGCGCGGAGGTCCTCGTCGGCGAGGTCGGCGTAGTACGCCGCGATCTCGAAGTCGGTCCGCGCGAGCGCGAGCGCGGCGTTGTCCAGCGTCGTCCGGAAGAACGGCCACTCGTCGTACATCTCCCGGAGCGTCTCGACGTCGCCGTCCCCGTCCAGGTACGTCCGGATCCCCGTCCCGAGAGCGTACCAGCCCGTGATGATACACCGCGACTGCGTCCAGGAGAACACCCACGGGATCGCCCGCAGATCCTCGACGGTGCGCTCGCCCGACCGCGAGGCCGGCCGCGAGCCGAGGTTCAGGTCCTCGATGACGCCGATCGGCGTGGCCTGGCCGAAGTAGGTGACGAACCCCTCCGACTCCAGGAGGTCGCGGTACTGCGTCCGGGCCGTCGTCGCCATCTCGTCCATCGCGTCGAGCCACGCCTCGGGGACGTCCGCTTCGGGCTCCCGGGTGGCCCGCAGGCGCGCGCGGACCTGCGCGTTGAGCATCTGTTCGAGGTTCCGCTCGGCGATCTGCGGGTTCGCGTACTTCTCGGCGATCGCCTCGCCCTGCTCTGTGAACTTGATCTCGCCGGTGACGGTCTCGTTCGGCAGCGCCAGCATCGCCTCGTTCATCGGGCCGCCGCCGCGGGAGATGGAGCCGCCGCGGCCGTGGAACAGCCGCATCGTGACGTCGAAGTCGTCGCAGATGCGCGCGAGGCGGCGCTGGTTCTTGTAGAGGTCCCAGTTCGCCGCCAGGAAGCCGTTCTCCTTGTTGGAGTCGGAGTACCCCAGCATGATCTCCTGGGTATCGCCGCGCGCGTCGAGCGCCTGCGCGTAGGCCTCGTTCTCGAAGAGCGTCCCCATGATCCGGCGGGCGCCGTTGAGCGCCGACTCGGTCTCCAACAGCGGGACGACGTCGAGACCGCAGTGGTCGGGGAGCGAGACGACCCCCGCCTGATCCGCCAGGAAGAGCACCTCCAGGACGTGGCTCGGCTCTTCGGTCATCGAGATGCAGTAGGTGTCGACGGCGCCGACGCCGAACTCCCGCTGCCACTCGCCGAGCTTCTCGAAGCGGCGGAGGACCCGCTCTGCGGTCTCGGAGACGTCGCCCGGTTCGTCGAGGTCGACGATCGGTTCGTCCTGGAGGATCGCCTCGGTGAGTACCTCGATCCGGTCCGATTCGTCGCGGGCGCGGTAGTCGATGCCCTGGGTCGAGAGCGCCTCGTGGACCGCCTCCGTGTGGTTCTCCTGGTGGTCCCGGAGGTCCAGGCTGGCCAGCGTGAAACCGAAGGTGTCCACCTGGCGCATCAGCGGCTCGACGTGCTCGTCGGCGACGACCGCGGCGCCGCACTCGCGGAGGCTGTGATCGATCACTTCGAGGTCCGCGAGGAACCCCTCCTCGTCGCTGTAGCCGTCCGGGCGGACGTCCTCGATGCGGCGGAGCCGCTCGCGCATCAGCTTGAGCTTCTGGCGATACGGCTCGCCGGGGTAGCGCTCTTCGGCCGCTCTGGCGACGCCCGGGAGCCGGTCGCGGTCGGCCTTCAGCGAGCGTTCGAGTTCGGGACCGACGTCGACGCGGCTCCCGTCCTGACTGAGCACCCCGGAGAGTCGCTTGAGCGCCTGGCTGTACTTCGCGAGGGCGACAGAGCGCTGGCGCTCGAGCGTGTCGGTCGTCACCTCGGGCGTGACGAAGGGGTTGCCGTCGCGGTCCGAACCGGCCCACGAGCGGAACTCGAAGAGCTTCGGGACGTCGACCTCGGGGTACTCGCCGGCCAGCAGGTCTTCGAACTCCGCGTAGACGTCGCCGACGACGTCGAAGAGGATCGACTCCAGGTACCACTGGACGTTCCGGGCCTCGTCTTGCGGTTCGGGCCGCCGCTCGCGGACCTGCGAGGTCTGCCAGAGGCTCGTGACCTCGGCGTCGATCCGCCGCCAGAGCTGATCCTGCTCGCGGTCGGTGACGCGTCGCTCGTCGAGTTCTTCCAGCCGGTTCGCGATCGAGCGGAGTTTCGCCTTCACCGTCTTCCGGCGGGCCTCCGTGGGGTGGGCGGTGAACGTCGGTTCGATGAGCACCTCGTCGAGCACCTGCTGGACCGTCTCGGGGTCCGCGCCGGCGTCGACGAGCGATTCCACGGTGTCGACCAGACCGTCGTCGAGGGTCCCCGCCTGGGAGGCCTCGCGGACGACGCGGACGCGCTCGCGCTCTTCGGCGAGGTTGATGAGTTCGAAGTAGGTCGTGAACGCGCGGGCGACGATGCTCTCGTCCGCGGGCGAGAGCCCGTCGAGGAGCCGATCCAGGTCGTCGCGAGAGTCGCGTTCGCCCTTCCGGTAGGAGATGGCGGCGGTCCGGATATCCTCGACGGTCTCGAACGACTCCTCGGAGGTCTGGGCGGCCAGGACGTCTCCGAGGAGGGCTCCGAGTTCCCGGACGTCCTGGTTGACGCCCCTGTTATGCAATTCCATACCGAGTCGTACACTGGCGACCGAGTAAAAATCCCGGTCGTCGGCGGGAAACTTGTGACTGGCCGGAAGCGTCAAATAGCTCGGGGTGTATATGCCCGCGAACTGCAATACGGAGCCAACCGATCCTATCGTCATCCTTTTTACCGGCGGGACGAACGCTCAGATATGAGCGAGAGCGACAAGTACCCGGCGGATTCGGGCCGCCGCCGGTTCGTCAAGGGCGTCGTCGGCGGCGCGGCGCTCGCCGGCGTCGGCGCGACGGGCGCGGCCGCGATCAACTCGGCGACGACCTCGCCCGGCGCGGGCGGCGGGACGACGCAGGCGTACGCCATCGAGAACATCGACGGTCCCGCACCGCGCGGGATGCCCCAGATCCCCGTCGAGATCGACGACGAGGGGTACCTCAAGGGCGTCTGGCCCGAGGTCAAGACCGTAGAGCAGGGCGGCGTCTCGGTCACCATCGCCGAGACGGAGAACTTCAAAGGCTCGGGCGTGACGTACTCGTCGGCGTGGTTCCAGTACTGCGGCGTCGAGTCCTACGGGGGAATCGAACCCAACTACGACTCGGACAACTACTTCCGCGTCGGATCGAACCCCGGCTACGAGTGGCAAAACGACTTCGATCAGGGCGACCGGCTCCACGTCAGCGACTTCGAGGACTACAAGGAGTGGTCGAACGGCGTCGGCACCACGAGCATCGGCAAACCCGCCACGGGCACCTGGCGCTCGCAGGACGCCGAGGACGTCATCCCGATTCAGGTCCTCAAGGCCGACCAGATCAAGGAGATGGCAAAGGACGACCCGTGGCTCAAGGCCTCGACGCAGGACGGCTTTATGGCCTGGCTCAACAAGTGTACGCACTTCTGCTGCGTCCCGAAGTACAAGAACCCCGGATCGGCGAAGTTCAACGCCGCGGACGACGTCTACTGCCAGTGCCACCAGTCGGTCTACAACCCCTTCAGCATCGTCCAGACGCTCTTCGTGGCGCGGCCGCGGCCCGAGGACTGATACTGATCACTGTCCCCTTGTCCGACTCCCCGAAACATCAGATTCCATAGGGGATGAGGTCGGCATCGTAGGAACGGCTCTCCTATCTAAATACCCATCACTGGTCCCGATGATCGCCGGGACGAGACGAGAGCGGTCGTTATAAGTCCCAGACGGGCCAGATCCGAGTATGGCCGTCCGGGACTGGATCGGCGCGCGCGCGTCCGTGGTTCTGACGCTCGTCGTCGGCGTGGCGGCGGTCGCGACGGGCATCGCCAACATCGGAGTCGGCGGCGCCGCGGACTTCCGGCTCTTCGGGGTGGCGATCCCCGGGGTCGTTCGACAGGCGACCGCCTTCACGGGGACGCTGACCGGCTTCGTGCTCCTCGTGAGCGCGTTCGGCCTGCGGCGACGCCTCCGGGCGG
The DNA here is from genome assembly GCA_042215815.1 of Haloquadratum sp. Classification (GTDB taxonomy): domain Archaea; phylum Halobacteriota; class Halobacteria; order Halobacteriales; family Haloferacaceae; genus Haloquadratum. The sequence goes on from JBDGUP010000064.1 coordinate 27,002, forward strand.
CGTGGTATGCGACGGTCCTCCTGTTTCCCATCACGGCCGCCCAGGGCGTCCTCCAGTCCTCGCGGCTGTCGCTGCCGCTTGTCGCGCTCTCGGTGTTCGCCCTCTTCGTCGTCGGGCTGAACGTCCGCGCCTTCGACCGCGAACTCTCGCTGTCGACGACGCAGCTCGCCTCGCTGGCGGCCCTCGCGGGCGCACAGGCCTACGGCACGGTCGGCGCCTACGCGCTCCGCGAGCACTTCGACGGCGTCTACAGTCTCCTCGATGCCTTCTACTTCTCGCTCGTCACGGGGAGCACGGTCGGTTACGGCGACATCACCCCGAACTCCGCGGTCGGCGAACTGTTCGCGCTGTCGGTGCTTCTCGTGACGGTCTCGTCGTTCGCGGTCGTGCTCGGGGTCGTCTTCACGCCGCTCATCGAAGCGCAGTTCTCGAAAGCACTCGGACGAATGACAGAAGAACAACTCGACGTACTCGACGACCACGTCCTCGTGCTCGGCTTCGGGGACCTGACAGAACCGATTCTCGAAGAACTCACGGAGAAGGCGGACGTCCTCGTCGTCGTCCCCGACGAAGAGCGCGCCCGACGGCTGTCGGACCGCGGCTACACCGTGCTCACAGACGACCCGAGCGACGAGGCGGCCCAGCAGCGCGGGAACGTCGACGCCGCCCGGGCGGTCGTCGCCGCGACGAACGACGACGCCGAGGACGCGCTCGCGATCCTGACGGCCCGGCAGCTCAACCCCGAGGTCACGATCGTCGCCGCCGCGACCCAGCGGGAGAACGTGAACAAACTGAAGCGCGCCGGCGCCGACACGGTGATCAGCCCGACGACGCTCGGCGCGCACTTCCTCGCGGAGTCGGCGCTCGGCGGCCACGGGATCGAGACGATCGAAGAGCGGCTGCTCGGGACTCGGGGCGACGAGGATCTGGAGGCCGCGGCCGTCGCGGTCGAGGAGGCCGCAGACGACACGCGGGACGCCGACGACCGCGAGGGATAGCGGATCGATCCCTATCGGGGATGCCCGCGGTCGAACACGGCGACGTCGCAGTCGACGTCCTGGATGCGGTGGAACGTCGGCGGCGAGACGAACCGCGAGGCGGGCGAGCGCTCGCCGCTCGATCCGATCACGAGGAGATCGTAGTGTTCCGCGTTCGAGGCGATGAACTGGTCGACCGACGCCCGCGAGACGCGCGTTTCGATGTTCCCCTCGGCGGTGTCGACCAGGTGGTCGAGTTGTGTCTCCGCGCGCCGGCGTTCGACCTCGTTGCCGATGCAGGTGGTGACGCTCACCGTCCCGCGGTCGCCGGCGAGCCGGGTCGCGAAGTCGACCATCCCGTGGGCGGTGTCGCCCGGTCGCGCCACCAGCACCAGCACGCGCTTCCAGCGGCGGCGGTCCGTCCCGGAGCGGAACGCGACCGCGTCGAGCGGTCCGCCGAAGATGCCGCGGACGTACTCCGAGAGCGTCCCGTGGTGCTCTTCGTAGGGCGTCACGACGAGGTCGCAGTTGGCGTTTCGGGCCGCCTCGATCGTCGCCGGGACGGGGTCGCCCTCCACGACGACGACCTCACACGGGACGCCGACTCTCGTGCGGATCGTCGACGCGCACCGTTCGAGCCGCTCGACCGCCTCGCTCGCCGCGCCCGACAGGTCCGCTTCGTCTTCGGCGTCGGCGTCGGCCTCGTCTTCGGTGTCGGCG
>JBDGUP010000064.1:28798-37662 GCA_042215815.1 Haloquadratum sp.
TTCGGCGTCGGCGTCGGCCTCGTCTTCGGTGTCGGCGTCGGTCTCGACCTCGGCGGCACCGGCGCCGTCTTCGCCCGTCTCGTCTGCCTCGTCGAGGTCGGCGGCGCCCGTCTCGCCCTCGGCGTCGAGTTCCTCCTGAAAGACGGCATCGGGGTTGTTCGTCTCTTCTACCCCGGCGACCACGTCGAAGAGGACGACCTTCCCGGCCTCGTGGGCGGCCGCCAGTTGGGCGCCGAAGATCGCCGTCTTCTCGGCCGTCTCACCGCGCATCGGGACGAGGACGTGATCGTCGCCCTGGACCGTCTCGTAGAGGTAGGTCGCGCGCTTCGCGTAGAACTGCTCGCGCCAGAGGACGAAGGCGGCGGCGACGACAGACGACGCCAGGAAGACGCTGACGACGTAGGTGACCGGATCGACCTCGCCGGTCACGAGCGCGAGCAGCGCGGTCGAAAACGCCGAGGGCGCCTCGATCCGTCCGGCCCACGTCACCAGTCCGGTGAGGAAAATCGCCAGCGCCGCGCTCTCGGGGTGGACGATCCCGGCTCCGACCGCGCCGTAGGCCAATCGAGCGATCGTGTAGGCGACCAGCCCGCAGATCGCGCCCGCGCTGAGACTCGCGACGAACCGGGTCGGGTTGGCGTACTCGCTCTCCGGGTCCGAAAAGAGCGTGAACGTCCCCGACGCGAGCGGCGGGAAGAGCAGGAACGACAGCGTCTGGACGTGGTTCGAGAGGTAGGTGACCAAGCCGATGACGACCGGCACGAAGAGGACGATCGAGAGGTGAAGCAGGTTCTCCGTGTTCTGGACCCAGCGGCGGAATTCAGACACCTCTCGCCGCTGGATCCGGCGGATCCGGTTCCGGACGGCGGCGACGCGATCGAGGGCCGCATCGACGAGGCCCCCCATCATCGCCTACGCGAGTGCGGCGACGGCGTCGAGGCCGAGTCCGATCGCTCGTTCGACATTGTCGTAGGCCTTCTCCGGGAGTTCCTGCGTGTCGGTGTCGACACCCTTCTGTGTCCCCGCTATGAGGTTCCCGTCGACGGTACAGATCGCCCCGGCGGCTAAGTCTTTACGCCGGGCCAGCGAGAATATCGCCGCGGCCTCCATCTCCACGGCGAGCAGGCGCGCGGCCTCCCACTCGTCGACGTAGGCGTCGGTCTCGTTGTAGAAGGCGTCGTCGGAGACGACCGGCCCGACGTGGACGTCCTCGTCGTTGGCCTCGGCGGCGTCGACGAGCGCGGAGAGGACCCCGTAGTCGGGAACGGCCGGGATCACGTCGGCCTCGTAGCGCTTCGTGGTGCCCTCTTCCTTCGCGGCCCCGGTCGCGACGACCATATCGCCGATCTCCATCCCGCGCTGGAGCGCGCCGGTCGTGCCGACGCGGATCAGGGTCTCGACGCCGACCGCGGCGAGTTCCTCGACGGCGATCGCGGCGGACGGACAGCCGATCCCGGTCGAACAGATCGTGAGCGGGACTCCCTCGTAGGTCGCGTTCACGACCTTGTACTCGCGGTTCTCTGCGACCGTCTGGGCGTTCTCGCAGTGGGAGGCGATCCGGTCGACGCGGCCCGGATCGCCCGGCAAGAGCGCGATCTCGTTGACGTCGCCCGGTCCGACGAGCAGGTGCGGCTGCGTAGTCACACTGGGTCTCTCGGGTGACGGGGTAAAAAGCGACGCGGTCACCCGTCCCGGCCGATGAACGCCTCGACGTCGTCCCAGGAGAGCGAGGTGCGCGCGCCGGGCGCGTTCGCGGCGAGCGCGCCGCAGGCGTTCGCGACCGCCAGCGCGCGGCGGTCGTCCGCCCCGTCGACCCGGGCGGCGATGAAGCCCGCCGCGAAGGCGTCGCCCGCGCCGGTCGTGTCGACGGCGTCGATCGGGTACCCCGGGTGGGCGGTCCGCTCGGCGCCGTCTCTGATCTCGGCGCCCTCGGGGCCGTGTTTGAGCACGAGCGTCTGCCCGCCCAGGTCGAAGGCGTCGAGCGCGAGGGCGGCCTCCCGGTCGTTCAAGAAGAGGTACTCGACGGAGGTGAGCACCGGTCCGTACCCGCGGTCGCCGAGCCGGCGGCCGGGGTCGAAACTGACCGGAACCCCGCGATCGCGGGCGCGTTCGGCGAGTCGCGCCGCCGTCTCGGGGCGCTGGCTCGTCAGGTGGAGGTGGTCCGCCGCCGCGAGCGTCGCCGCCGGGAGGTCCTCGGCCGCGAAGCCCTCGTTCGCGCCGGGACAGCCCAGCACCATCACCTCGCCCGACGGGTCGACGGCGAGGTACTTCGTCGTCGTCGGCTGCTCGCTGCTCGTGAGGACCGGGCCGACGTCGACGCCGGCGTCCGACAGTTCCTCGCGGGCCGTCCGCCCCTCCTCGTCGTCGCCGACACAGCCGAGGAGGGTCGCGTCGACGTCGAGGTCGGCCAGCCCCTTCGCCACGTTCGCGGCGCTGCCGCCGCCGCCGGCCCGTCGCTCGTTCACCCGGACCTCGGCGTCGGGGTCCGGCAGCGCGTCGACGCGGAGCGTTATGTCCCAGTTCAGGTGACCGGCGCAGACGACTCGGGGCATCGCTCGAACCGAGGGTCGACGGTCACAAAAGCGCTCGGTCGACGTCTCGCGGGCGCCCCGACCGGAGAGCGCGGACGCCGTGGCGGCGAGAGGGGGTCAAGCGGGCGTCGTGATCGTAAAGAGCAGGAGGTTGTGCGCGGCGGGGCCGAGTCCGACGGCGGCGACGACGCCGAGGAGCAGCCGCGACTGGGTCGGGTCCTCCTCGACCAGGTCGGCGAAGAGCCACACGAGGACCGACGCCACCGCGACCTTCACGACGACGAACAGCCACCCGCTGCCCAGCACCGGCGCGGTCGGCAGTCCGGCCGCGAACTCCATAATGAGTCGCGACAGCGGCGTCCGCTCGGCGAACCCGAGGAGGTCGACGCCGGCCGCGGTCGAGACGCCGTCGAGGACGTGTGCGAACACCGCGAACGCGCCGAGCCGCCCGGTCGCGCCGATCGCCGGGACGGCCCGGCAGAGCGCGGCCCAGACCACGGCGGCGACGACGACCGACGCGACGAGCGCCGCGAGCGGGACGACCGGCGAGAGCGTCCCCGCCGTCGCCCCGCGGGCCAGCACGGCGACGACGGCGACCAACGCGAGACCCGAGCCGGCGGTCGCGAGCGCCGCCGGGACCGTCACGGCGTCGAGGCCCGCCGCGTCGGGAGTCGTCTCGGAGACCGACGACGCGAACAGCGCGTCGGCCGCCAGCAACGCCCCGACCGCGACGGTCCCGACGGTGAGATACACCGCGGGGGTCCCGGCGAGCGGGCGGACGAGCGCGGGGAGGGCGTCGACGACGTAGAGCACGTGCAGCGCGGAACCGAGGACCATCCACGGCGCGAACGCGAGGACCCGGTCGGCCGTGACGGCCGGCCGGCGGCGGACAGCGGCCCAGCCGACGAGACCCGCCGCGACGAGGAGCGCCGCGAGGTAGGTCGGCGGCGGCAGCGCGAACCCCTCCGGGAGTATCGCCATACCCGGTGGTCCCGAGCCGGGGGCAAAACGCTACCGAAGCGCGGCGAGGGGGGCGGAACCGCGGTCGGCGCGCCGACAGCGAGCCCGGACGCCGCCGGCGCCGTCGGTTTTTTCGCTCCCGACCGAGAGAGGGCGGGTATGGACAGAACCGAGTTCGCCGCGCGGATCGACCACACCGTGCTCGGCCCGACGACGACACTGAGGGATGTCGAGCAGGTGCTCGACGACGCGGTCGAACACGGGATGAACGCCTGTATCCCGCCGTGTTACCTCGCCGAGGCGACCGAGTACGCGCCGGACGTGACGCTCGTGACCGTGGTCGGGTTCCCGCACGGCCAGCACTCGACCGCCGCGAAGCACGGCGAGGCGGTCGACGCCTGGCAGACCGGCGCCGACGAGCTGGATGTGGTCCTCAACGTCGGTCGGCTGAAAGCGGGCGACGACGAGGCGGTCACGAAGGACGTGATGGAAGTCGTCGCCGCGGTTCCGATCCCCGTGAAGGTCATCGTCGAGACGGCGCTCCTGACCGACGCCGAAAAGCGCCGCGCCTGCGAGGCCGCGGTGGACGCGGGCGCCGACTTCGCGAAGACCTCGACCGGCTTCGCCGACGGCGGCGCGACGGTCGAAGACGTCGAACTCCTCTCGGAGTACCTTCCCGTCAAGGCCAGCGGCGGTATCGGCTCCTACGCGGACGCGAAGGCGATGCTGGACGCCGGCGCCGACCGCATCGGGTCGTCGTCGGGCGTCGATCTCGTCGAGGGAGTCCCCGAAAACGATACCGCGTAGCCGTCCTGCGTCGCCGCCGTCCTGCGCGCCTACTCCTCGTCGTCGCGCATCTCGCCGAGCCGGTCGACGAGCGCGTCGGTACCGACGTCGGACTCGACGTTCACGTCGCCGTCGTGGTCGTGTTCGTGGACGTTGACCGCGTCGGTGTCGTCGGCGTCGGCATCTGCGGTCGCGTCTTGCTGTTCGGACTCGTCGTAGCTACCGAAGCCCATACCCGCCGATTCCGATCGGGATAGAAGAAACACACGGAAGGATCGCCGGGCGACAGGCGGTGACATACGGCGACGGGCGGCGAGGGCGGGGGCGTCCCCTCCCGACTCGTGCCCGCCGGGGTCAACCGAAGCGACTCCTCACCCGGGACGCGAGGCCAGGTCGTTCGAGCGCGTGCAGGACGCCGTCGTCGGTCGCGACGAACGCCGCCTCGCCGACGGTCGCCAACCGCTGTTCGTGGAGTCCGGTCCACTCGTCCGTCGTCCGCCAGGCTTTCTCGCCGTCGACGACGCCGACGAGGCCACCGTGGCTCTCGGTGAGGAGAGAGAGCCCGTCGCCGGGCCGCCGCCGGGTCGCGTCGTGAGCGAAGCGCGACACCAGCGTCGCCCGGTCGTCGTCGGTGACAGTCCAGTTCACCGTCCCTCCGGCGGCGTCGACAGAGCGGAGGGACGTCTGTCTCGCGTCCCCGTCGTACGTCTGGAGCAGCACGGTGTCGTCGTCGCAGGCGGCGAGCGACCGGACGGTCTCCGGCGGGCGGAGCGTCGTCTCCCACTCCCGGTTCCCGTGCGCGTCGTAGGCTGTCAGTCGAGCGGGGTCGTCCGGGCCGTTGCCGTGGCGGCCGTCCATCGCGACGTACACCGACCCCGGTCCCCCCGCGACGCGGGTCGCGGGCCGGCGCTCGCCGTCGGGATCGCTCGCGACCACCTCGCCGGTCGCGCGTCGAAGCACGTCGAGACCGGTCGCGCTCCCCACGAAGACCCTGTCGGCCGCGGTGTCGAACGTCGGTGCGGCGGCGAACGGCGGGGGATCGCCGGGCGAGCCGCCGTACTCCCAGACGCGCTCGCCCGCGGTGACGTCGATGGCGACCAGGCTCTCGGTGTCCGGGGCCGCGAAGACCAGGTCGTCGGCCGTCCCCCGGATCGTCTCCCCGGCCATCCGGACCTTCGTGGCGTCCGCGATCGGGACCCAAGACATCCGGTCGCCGCTCGCGACGTCGAACGCCTGGATGGAGCGGCCGGCGTCGGCGTCGAAGACGACCGCCGCGATCGCGTCCGCGTCCAGGAACGCGACTTCGGTCGTCGGGAGCGTCCCGTCGATGGTGATCGACCACCGCTCTACGCCGTCCTCGGCCGTGAAGAGCCGCAGCCGCGACGCGTGTCGGTCGTCGGCCGTGTCCGCACTACAGAGGACACAGCCGCGGCCGTATGCGACCGAGGGCGCCTCGTCGACGGCCGTCTCCGCCTCCCAGACCACGTCGCCCTCGGCTGGGTCGTACGCGACGAGACCGCGCTCTGCGGCGGCGTAGACGTTCGATTCTCCCGCGATCGGGGCCGATACGTCGCCCCGGTCGTCCTGCCAGCGCACCGACGGTTCTGCCATCCCGCACACGTCGCGGCACCACTCACCTGAACGTTTCGGCGTCCTGGCGCGTCGGACCGTGTACCGCGCTCGACTCCGGGACGTCGACTGTCGAAGACGAACGGTCGAACGGAGCGGAATTGGCGTTTCGGCTCGCCGGTCGAACGTCGCCCGGCACACGGCTTCCCCCGCGATCGGCAGTAACGAGGCGATTGTTGCCGGATCAGACGCGGTCGGTCCCCGTCGAAACGAAGTTCGTCGACCGTCGAAAACCCGATCGGAAAAATAGGGAGTTATTTCCCTGGAGTGCGCTCGTCGAGATAGACCGACCTACAGAGGACGACAATGTCTGGCAAATACGATCTCGTCATCGTCGGCGGCGGCATCAGCGGCGCATCGCTCCTGTACACGACGGCGAAGTTCACCGATATCGACTCGATCGCGCTGATCGAGAAGGAACCGGAGATCGCGGCGATCAACTCCCATCACACCAACAACTCACAGACGCTGCACTTCGGCGACATCGAGACCAACTACACCTTGGAGAAGGCAGAGGGCGTAAAGACGGGCGCCGAGCTTTTGGCGGGCTACCTGGAGAACCACGATCCCGACCGCGAGATGCACGCAAAGCGCAGCAAGATGGTGCTCGGCGTCGGCAAAGAGGAGGTCGAGAAACTGGAGGCGCGCTACCACGACGAGGGCTTCGGGGACCTGTACCCGAAGCTCCGGCCGATCGGCCGCGAGGAGATCGAAGAGATCGAACCGAAAGTCGTCGAGGGGCGCGATCCCGACGTGGAGATGCTCGCGCTGCAGACCCCGGACGGCTACGTCGTCGACTACGGCGAGACGGCCAAGTCGATGGTGGAACTCGCGCGCGAGGAGTCGAACGTCGACGTGTACACCGGCACGGCGGTCGAAGACGTCACCAAGACGACCGAGGGCTACACGATGACGACGCCGCGGGGACCGTTCGACTGCGAGGTCGCGGTCGTCGCCGCCGGCTCCCACAGCCTCCAGATCGCGAAGGAACTGGGCTACGGCGAGGATATGGCGCTGCTCCCGGTCGCGGGGAGCTTCTTCCTCGCCGAGGACGGCCCGCTGAACGGCAAGGTCTACACGCTGCAGATGAAGAGACTGCCGTTCGCCGCCGTCCACGGCGACGCCGACGTCCACGACGGGGGCATCACCCGCTTCGGCCCGACCGCGAAGCTCGTGCCCACGCTCGAACGCGGGCGCCTCTCGACGGTCGGCGACTTCCTCGACGTCTTCGGGCTGAACGCGGCGTCGTTCCTCAGCTACGCCAACATCCTCGCCGATCGAATCCTGCTTCCCTACGTCCTGCGTAACCTGCTCTACGACGTGCCGGAACTCGGTGCGCGCGCGTTCCTCCCGGAGGTCCAGAAGGTCGTCCCGACGATGGAACTCGACGACATCGAGCGCGCGACGGGCTACGGCGGCGTCCGCCCGCAGATCGTCGACACGAGCGCGAAGTCCCTGGACATGGGCGAGGCCAAGATCGTCGGCGACGACATCGTCTTCAACATCACGCCCTCGCCCGGCGCTTCGACCAGCCTCAAGAACGCGATGCGCGACACCGAGACGATCCTCGAGTTCTTCGAAGGAGACTACGCGTTCGACGAGGACGCCTTCCGCGCGGACACGATCGAGCACTTCCCGCGCGGCGAGTGATCGGGGCGCCGACCGACTCGCGCCCGGAGACGGGATAACTACCGATCCGAGCGGATGTGAAACGGTTTCAGAAGACTTATCCGTGTAGTGAGCATCTACGCGGTTGCAATGGCATCCGGTACGGTTGATTTCTTCAACGACACAGGCGGTTACGGTTTCATCGACACTGAGGACGCGGACGAAGACGTGTTCTTCCACATGGAAGACGTCGGCGGCGAGGACCTCACCGAAGGCACCGAGATCGAATTCGAGATCGAACAGGCCCCCAAGGGCCCCCGCGCGACGAACGTCGTCCGCGTCTGATCCGGCTCGCACCGTCGTCTGTCGACGACGTCCGATCCGCGATTTTACTCGGAAGTTCCGCCCGACAGTCACATCGGTCCCACTACCGGTCCGTCTGTCGCCTTCGCGAAGATATTTGTGTCCGATCCGCCGCCTATGGATGTGAGCGTCTCTATCACTGACACGATTCGCGGGATGGCGGATCGGGCGAACCCGGCGTTCGGCGCCGGGGCCGTGCTCGTTCCGGTGGTGCTGTTCGTCGCGGCGGTCCTGTTCGGGACGACAGAGCAGTTGACGTACGTCCACGTGATGGCCGGCGTGCTCTGGACCGGCATCGACCTGTTTATGGCGATAGTGCTCGGTCCCGTGCTCGGGGGTCTCGACGTGGAAAAGCGTGCCGCGGTCTTCCAGCGGTTCACGCCCAAGATGACGTTCCTGATGCCGACGCTCGCTTTCACCACCATCTTCGGAGGGATGATCCTGGCGAGCGAACTCGGCTTGCTCTCCGGGCTCGCGGCGTGGGGCGGCGTCTTCTCCGTCGCGGCGATGGGACCGGCGCTCCTGGCTGCCGGCTACCAGTTCGACTCGTTCGCGGACTGGCGCTGGCTGGCGCTCTTCGTCGTCATCGTCGGCGGCGGCGCCGCCTCGCTCGCGGCGAACCTCGGCTCGTTCGCGATGCCCGGCCCGGCGATCCTCGCCGCGCTCGTCATCGTCAGCCTGCTCACGATCCTCGGGTTCGGCGTGTTGCTACCGGGCGAGGCCCGGATGTACCTGGAGATGACCTCCGACGATCCCGACGCCGACCTCATCGGCGCGATCGGGATGCGCAACGCGAAGCTGAGCGGGCTGCAGGGTCTCTTCCAACTCAGCATCGTCGCGATTATGGTCTACATCCGCTGGGGCGGGTTCTGATTGATACTGTCGGACAGACGTTCGTGAATCAGATCGGCACCTCGGGGTGCCGAGACGCTTCACATCGTTCTGTCCGACAGTATCAGGACGTTCGTCCGACAGTATACAACCGTC
>JBDGUP010000069.1:0-36410 GCA_042215815.1 Haloquadratum sp.
CCGACGACGCGGGCACCGCGGAGACGATACTCGACGCGGGCACCGCGGAGACGATCCTCGTCGCCGGCACGGCCAGTCACGTCGGCAAGAGCACCGTCGCGGCCGGACTTTGCCGCAGGCTCGCGGACGCCGGCGTCGACGTCGCGCCGTTCAAGGCGCAGAATATGAGCAACGAGGCGCGGGCCGTCGTCCGGCCCGACGCGGTGCGGGAGGAGGCTGGCGCCTCGGGCGTGGCTCGCGGGCCCGGCTCCGCCCCGCCCGAGCCTCCCGGCCCCGACGACGACAGGTCGGCGTTCGGAGAGATCGGCGTCTCGCAGTTCGTTCAGGCGCGCGCGGCCCGGGTACACCCGACGACCGATCACAACCCCGTGCTCTTGAAGCCCCGCGGCGCGGGCGAGTCACAGCTCGTGATCGACGGCGTCGCGGTCGGCCACTACGCGGCGGGCGAGTACTACGACGAGCACTGGGCGGACGCCCGCGCGGCCGCCGAGGCGGCCCACGCCCGACTCGCGGCCGACCACGAGGTCGTCGTCGCCGAGGGCGCCGGCTCGATCGCCGAGATCAACCTCCACGACCGCGACCTGGCGAACCTCGAGACCGCACGGTTCGCCGACGCGCGGATCCTCCTCGTCGCCGACATCGAACGCGGCGGGGCGTTCGCCTCGGTCCTCGGAACCCTGGAACTGCTCCCCGAGGACGTCCGCGAGCGGGTCGTCGGCGTCGTCGTCACGAAGTTCCGGGGCGACCGCTCGCTGCTCGATCCCGGGATCGAGACGATCGAAGCGCGGACCGGCGTGCCCGTGCTCGCCGTCCTCCCCTACGACGACCCCGGGCTCCCCGAAGAAGACAGCGTCTCGCTCCCGGCCGAAGGCGAGCGGGGGGTCCGCGGCGACGACGGCGCGCCCGCCTCTCGGACCGTCACCGTCGCGGTCCCGCGGCTCCCGCGCGCGTCGAACACCGCCGACGTCGACCCGCTCGCGGCCGTACCGGGCGTCCGCGTGGCGTTCGTCCCCCTCGACGCGTCGCTCGACGACGCCGACGCGGTCCTCCTGACGGGCACGAAGAACACCGCCGACGACCTCCGGGCCGTCCGCGCGGCGGGTCTCCGCGAGCGTCTCCGTGGCTTCGACGGGCCCGTGGTCGGGATCTGCGGCGGCTATCAGCTCCTCGGCGAACGACTCGTCGACGCGGACGTCGAAGGTGTGGGCGACGAGGCGATCACCGAGGGACTCGGTCTCCTCCCGGTCGAGACGACGTTCTCGACGGAGAAGCGCGTCGCGCCCGTGAGGTGGCACCTCACGGGACGGGGGCCGCTGACGGGCGCGACGGGCCCCGTCGAGGGCTACGAGATCCACGCCGGCGAGACCCGGCCGCTGGGGGGAGCCGAGACGCCGACGTCGGGCGTGATCGAGACGCCGTTCTCGGCGCCGGACCGCGATCCCGTCGCCCTCGGGGCCGCCGCGGGCGACGCGCTCGGCACCTACCTCCACGGTCTCTTCGAGAACGAGACGGCCCGAGACGCGTTCGTCGACGCCGTCGCCGCCGCTGCGGGAGTGTCGCTGCCGGGGGACGGATCGACGCCGAGCGGACCGACCGAGGACGAGGACGGTGGCGCGGGCGCGGACGGGGACGCGGACCCCTACGCCCGCGCCGCTGCGCTCGTCGATCCCGTTCCGCTCGACGCGCTCTGTCCGTCGGCCCGGCCGTAGGCCGCATCCCGGTCTCGACACAGCGTATCGGACTCGAAGACTTTTGATAGTGGTTATACTGTCGGACAGAACTCTGTGATAATGACGCGTCTCGGCATCCCGGGGTGCCGAACTGATTCACGAACTCCTGTCCGACAGTATATCAGAACTTTCGTCCGACAGTATACCTCCCTGTTTCCCGCCGAACGCCACCCCTGGTGACGGCGTTCGGCGGGAAGAGACGAGAGTAATCACTATGAGGGGGGACCGCGACTGGACAGTATGGTCGAGGCGTTCGCCGTCGCGAGCGGCAAGGGCGGCACCGGAAAGACGACGAGCACGCTGGCGCTCGGGATGGCGCTCGCCGAGCGGTACGACGTCACCGTCATCGACGCCGACACCGGGATGGCGAACCTCCTCTTTCACGCCGGACTCGACGACGCCGACGTGACGCTGCACGACCTCCTGATCGAGGACCGCGACGTGGCGGTCGAGGACGCGGTCTATGAGCGCTTCGGGATGTCGGTCGTCCCCTGCGGCACCAGTCTCGCCGCGTTCGAAGACGCCGACCCGGGCCGGCTGCGGGACGTCGTCGCCGAACTCGCCGCCGACGCCGACGTGCTGCTGCTCGACTCGCCCGCGGCGCTCGGCTCGAAGAGCGCCGTGCTGCCCATCGTCCTCGCCGATCGGATCGTCGTCGTCCTCCAGCCGACGGTTCCGTCGCTGTCGGACGGCCTGAAGGTCCAGGAGTACGCCCGCTCGTACGGCACCGAGACGGCGGGAGTGCTTTTCAACCGCGTCCGCCCCGACGAGGACGTCGACGCGATCGCAGCGCAGGCCGCCCGGTACTTCGGCGGGACGGCGCTCGCGAGCGTCCCCGAGAGCGACGCCGTGCGCGCGGCCCGCCGCGCCGGCGAACCGCTGCTCGCCCACGCGCCGACCGGTCCCGCCGCGGACGCCTTCCACGAGGCGGCGACGACGCTCGAGGTGCGCGCGGGCGACGCCGCGGGCGTGGCGGATCGCTTCCGGAGCGCCGTCGTCCCCGACCGCCCGTGACGATGCTGGCCGACGGCCGCATCCCCGAGGGGGAACTGTGTCGCTCTCGGACCGACGCCGACGCCGGCGAGACGCTCGCGGCGGTGCTCGATCGCGAACTCACCGGCTACGTCGTCTTCGAGCCGCAGGGGTCGATCCTCTTCGGCGACGACGAGCGCGCGGTCCTCACCTTCGAGGACGGGGTCCCGGTGCTGGCGTATCACCCCGCGACGGACGTCGGCGGCGACGACGCGCTCGACGCGCTGAGCGGCGAGCTGTTCCACGCCGACGTGTACGAACTCCCGCCGGCGGCGCTCGCGGCGGCCCACCGCGTCGAGGCGCTCCGCGTCGCCCCCACCGGCCCCGCGAGACGGCTCGCGGACGACGAGGCCCTCGTCGAGCGGACGCGCCGGCTCGCGCCCGACGACCGGCTCGCCGAGGTCGCCGATCCGAGCGCGGTCGAGGCGTTTCTGGCGGACGCAGACCGCATTCAGGAGATCCGCGAAGAGGCCCGCGCGGAGGCGCAGGCCCGCGCAGACGAGTGGGGGCTGACGGACCAACTCGACGGGACGGATTCCCACGACGGCGACGCGGACGGTCGATAGCGACCCGCGCGCGTCGGACCGGACGGCCGCTACTCCACGCCCTCGACGGGCGCGTCCTCGAAGTCACAGATCGCCTCGCGCCAGGCGTCCGGCACGGGACGGGGAGCGTCGTCCGCATCGAGCACGACGTGCGTGACCGATCCCTCCGCCGCGAGGCTCTCGTCGCCAGATCCCGAGGTCGTCCGTACCTCGAACTCCATCGTGAGACTCGTCTCGCCCAGGTGCGCGACGCGATGCGGGACGATCACGCTGTCTTCGAGCGTGATCGGACTCGCGTACTCGACGTCCTGGCGGACGATGGCGCCGTTCAGTTCGGTGAAATCCTCGCCGAGCACGTCCCGGAAGTAGCGGACGCGCGCCTCCTCGACGTAGATCAGGAACACCGCGTTGTGGACCTGTCCGTAGGCGTCGACGTCGCGAAACCGGACGGTCATCTCGGGTCGGTAGGTGTACGTACTCACAGACTGCCGATCACAGGGGGGAGGGATTTATACGTGATGGGGAGGGAAGCGATCGTATGAACGATCGAGGCGCCGTCCCGGAGGCGGGATGAGTTCGGCGAGGCGTGAGGGCAGAACGGAGGCTGTGCCGGTCGTCCCGGCGCCGGAACCGCCGGACAGCGCCGACGCGTGGTACGCGCCGGCGGTCCGCGCGCAGTACGAAGTCGTCCCGGGCGTGGTGACGACGATCCGGGACGCGCCCGCGGCGGGCGGATTCGCGTACCAGATTCGAGAGCCGGCGTTGCGTGCGAGTTCGGAACGGGACCTGGCGTCGATCGCGGACTACTTCTCGAACGTGGAGGTCCGGCGGCCGCTCACCCGGCAGGGGACGGCCGAACGCGCCGCGGCGGGGCTCCCCCCGAAGTACGAACGCGTGCTCGACAGACTGCTCGAGGTGTCCCCGGCCGCGCGGCGCCGGATCGAGTACTACGCGATGTGCGACCTCCGGCTCCTCGGGTCGGTGACGCCGATCGCGCTCGACGACCGCGTCGACGTGGTCGACCTGCAGGGCGAGACCGACGGCGCGCTCGTCGTCCACACCGATACCTACGCGCCCGCGGTCACGCCGTTCCGCGCGGACGCCCCCTTCGCCGCTCGCGTCGCCGGCGAACGGCTCCGGCACTACACGGTCTCCTTTGCCGACTTCGACGTCGAAGTGGTCGTCCACCGCGATCGGCTCCTCGGCGACGATCGCTTCGAGGCGAAGTACGCGGTGCTCGAACCCGACCTGCTCCCGGGCGACGAGGAACTCGTCGCCGAGTGCAAAGAGCGGATCTGGGAGGCCAACGTCGACTCGATCGTCGACGACCGGACGGCGTTCATCCGCGAGCGCGCCGGCACGTTCCTCTCGCGCCGGCTCACCGCACGGAACACCCGCGCGTGGCTCGAAGCGACGCGGTACCGCGTCCGCGACGCGCTCGCCGCCTACGGCCTCGGAGTGCCGCCGGTCGACCGCCGCTACGCACAGGACCGGCTCGACGACCTGATCTACTACGTCCTCCGCGACTACGTCGGTGAGGGCGTCCTCACGATCCCGATCCGGGACCCCCACCTCGAAGACATCGAGGCCAACCGCGTCGGCGAGCGGGTGAAGGTGGTGCCGCGGGCCGACGTCGTCCGGGCGGGCGAACGCGTCCCCACGAACCTCGCGTTCCCCGACGAGACGAGCTTCGTCAACGTCGTGACGCAACTCGCGGCGGCCGACGGCGTCGAACTCAGCGCGAGTCAGCCCTCGGCGAAGGTGAACCTCCGGCCGGCGGGCGTCGCGCCCGACGCGACCGGACACGGCGAGACGATCCGGTGTGCGGTCGCGCTCCCCGTCATCTCCGAGGACGGGCCGCACGTCTCCATCCGCAAGCAGGCGGCCTCGCCGCTGACGCCGATCGATCTCGTCGGGTTCGGGTCGATCCCGACCGAACTGGTGACGCTGCTTTGGCTCCTGTACGAACACCACCGGGTCGTCCTCTTCTCGGGACCGACCGGGGCGGGGAAGACGACGCTGATGAACGCCCATATGCCGTTCATCCCCTACGACCACCGACCGATCAGCATCGACGAGGGGTCCCGCGAGGTGTATCTGCCCCACGAGACCGGCGTCTCGCTCACGACGCGCGATCACGAGAACGAGTACAAGCGCGTCACGATGGCCGATCTGATGACCGAGGCCAACTACCTCAACCCCGACGTCGAGGTCATCGCCGAGGTCAACACCCCCGAGTCCTTCGAGACGTTCGCTGAGGTGTTGAATACGGGCCATGGGGTCGTGGGAACCACACACGCAGAAGACATCGAGACGCTCGTGAACCGCGTCGTCGAGCAGGGGCTCCCGATGTACCTCCTCCGCGAACTCGACTTGGTGGTCTTCCCCCGTCGGGTCGACGGCGAGCGGTACGTCGGATCGGTCGTCGAACTCGTCTCCGCGGCCGCCCACGAGGAACTTCCGGCGTCCGCCCGCACCGGCGTCGTCGAGAAGAACGGGACGACGCTCTACTACAACACGGTGCTGTGGCGCGAGACCGACGGGTCGTTCGCGATGGCGTACGACCACCCCCGGCTCGGCGGCGACGACGCCGCGACCGCGGGAGAGACCCACCGTCGCGCGCTCCGCGTCTTCGATCGCGTCGCCGCCGCCACCGACCGCGACGTCGAGGCCGTCGAACGCGAGTTCCGTCGCAAGCAGGAGTACGTCGAGTACCTCGCCCAGGAGGGCGTCACCGACGTCGATCGGCTGTTCGGCTTCCTCGCGGACCTCCGGACCGACGAGGCCGCGACCGTCGAGCGTGTCAGACGGCGGCGCGCGAGCCGCGCGGCCGACACCGGAGACCGAACGCAGTCCGGCCACGGCGAGGGCGACGAGCTATGAGCGGCCCGTCCGATGCGACCGGGCCGTCGTCGGGGGTCGCCGATCGCTCACCCCCCGACCCTGTCAATCGGTCGTCGTCCGGCGCCGCCCGCCGCTCGCTCGGCCCGGTGGACCGCGCCGCGTACGCGCTGTTCGCGACCCGGGCGGACGCACGCCGCCACGAGCGCGACCGCCGCGCCTACCGCGGGACGAACCTGACGGTCGCGTTCGACCTGTACCTCGCGCGCGTCTACGCGCTCTCGTGGATGCTCGCGTTCGTCGTCGGCGCCGGCGTCCTCGCCGTCGGTCTCGCGTTGCCGCCCGGAGTCGTCGGCGAGGTCGCGACGAGCCTGTTCGCCCGGCTCGCGGCAATCGGCGACGGGCGGTTCCTGGGCGTCGCTTCGGGGCGCGTCGTCGTCCCGGAGCGAACGGTCGCGCTCCTCGCCGGAGTCGCCGGGACGGCGAGCGCCGCGGTCGTCCACCTCGGCGTCGTCTACGCCGGCGGTCGGCACCTCCGCTGGACGACGGCGGCGCGGCGCGCGAACATCGCCCGGACGCTCCCGAGCGCGGTCCGGTACCTGAACGTGCTGGCCTCGGGCAGCGACGGCCGTCGCGCGATGCTCCGTCGCGTCGCCGACACCGACGCGTACGGCGAGACCGCCGTCGCGCTCCGGAAGGCGCTCACCACGGCGGCGATGACGGGCAACGTCGACGAGGGGCTGCGACGCGTGGCTCGTGACACCCCCGCACAGGACACGCTGTCGCCGTTCCTCTTGAAGTTCCGCGAGCACGCCGACCAGGGGTCGGACGCCCTCCGGGAGTACCTCGCGATGGAGAGCCGGATGCTCAGACACCAGCAGGACCGGGACCGCAGACAGGCGGAGGGGTTCCTCGAACTGCTGGCCGAACTGTTCGTCGTCCTGCTCGTCGTCCCCGCGCTCCTCGTGATCGTCCTCACCGTGATGAGCATCATCTCTCCCGGACTCGCCGCGCCCGTCGACACGCCGCTCGGCACGGTCACGCTCCGCGCGCTCGTCGTCTATGGGAGCGCCGCGTTCATCCTCGCGGTCGGGATCGGGACGGCCGCGCTCGTCGCGCGCCTGCGGCCGCCCGACCAGCAGGTGGTCTATCGACGGCCCGATACGCTGGTCCGGACGCTCCGCACCGCGACGCGCAACCCCGCGAGTGCCGCCGTCGCGTTCGCGCCGCTCGGGATCGCCGGCGCCGTCGCGTCGCTCCTGCTGGGTGTCGACGCCGCCGTGTCGCTGCTCGTCGGCTACGTCGGGTTCGCGGTTCCGGTGGGGCTCGTCGCCGTCCGCCGGTCACGGCTCGACGACGCGAAGGACCACGAACTCAAGGACTTCGTCCACGCCGTCTCCGGCCACGTCAACCTGGGCCGACCGTTCTCTGCGGCGGTCGAACACGTGGCACGAGACGTGGACCTCGGTCCTCTGAACCCCGACGTCGCGGACCTCTCGTTGAACCTCCACCTCACGACGCCGACCGAACGCGCGGAGACCGACCTCCGGACGGCCGCGCTCGACCGGTTCGTCGACCGGGTGGGGACGCCGATGGCCGAACAGACGGTCGGGCTGGTGATCGGCGCGCTCGATGCCGGCAGCGACACGGGCGTCGTCTTCGAGACGCTCCAGGGCGAGGTCGGCCGGCTGTATCACGAAAAGCGGTCGCTCCGCTCGGGGATGCTCGTCTACGTCGCCGTCGGGTGGACGACCGCGCTCCTCGTGATCGGGATCAGCGTCGCGACGAGCGCGCACGTCTTCGCGGGGTTCGATCGGCTCTCGACGATGTCTGGGCTCTCGGGCGTCGCGGTCGATCCCGGCGCGATCGACCTCGTGCGGGACCAGTACCGGGTCTACATCGCCACGCAGGCCACGATGCTCGCCTCCGGGTGGTTCGCCGGGGTCGCGAGCCGCGGCCGGTATGAGGCACTCCTCCACTCCGGCTGTCTCGTCGCCGTCTGTCACGTCGTCTTCACGGGGGCGGGACTGGTGTGAGCGCGACCGACAGGCGCGCGCAGGCCACCGTCGTCGGCGTCGCGATCCTCCTGGGCCTGACCGTCCTCGCCGTCGGCGGCCTGACCGCGACGGCGGGGTCGATCGTCTCCGAAGGCGCGGCGTCGGCGGCCGCCACGCGCGTCGCCGACGACCTCGAAGCGGCGCTCGCTCCCGGTGCGGGCGGCCGCGAGACGACCGTCGCGCTGGCGTCGGGGCGGATCCGCGTGACCAACCGCACCGTCTGGCTCCTCGACGAGGGCGGGGTCGTCTGGGCGGGTCACGCCGGCGCGATCACGTACGCGGACGGCGACCAGCGCGTCACCGGGTTCGCGGGGGCCGTCGTGCGGAGCGACGGACGGGAGAGCCGCGTCGTCGCACCGAGCCGCATCGCGCCCGCGAACGGGACGCTCTATGTGGGCGTTCCGGTGCTGAACGCGAGCGGAGCCGACGGGATCACGACGGGCGGCCACCGTCTCGCCGTCGTGCTTCGGACCGACGCGGAAACGACGCGGACGGACCTCCCCGCCGCCGACTACCGGATCGGCGTCGAGACGCCGACGCCGGCCGCCTGGGAGCGGCACCTCCGGGCGCGCGGCGCGACGACCACTCGCAGGGACGTCGACGGCGACGGGATCCCCAGCGTCGTCGCGACGTTCCCGGGTCGACGGACCGTCTCGCTCCTCGTGCACGACGTCCGACTCGACGTGGCGGTGGGGCGATGACCCGTCGGACGGACTCCGCTGCGGCGGGACTCTGGGGCGTCATCCGGGGACCCCGGTCGGGCGGTGCCGTCGGCCGCGACACCGCGCCCGCCGACCGCGCTCTCTCGCCGGTCGTCGGCAAGACGCTCGAACTCGGCGTCGGCGTGCTCTTCGTCGCCCTGCTGACCGCGACGCTCTTCGGCGGCGTCGCTCCGGCGTATCACGCCGCCGTCGGCGCCGAACTCGGCGATCGGACGCTCGCCGCGGCCGCGACGCGGATCGACGCCGCGCTCCCGCCGACGGGTGGGAGAGACCTCCGACTCGAACGCGAGGTGGCAGTCAGGCTCCCGCCCGAGATCCGCGGCGAGCCGTATCGGATCGTCGCGACCCAGAGCGACGCGGGGGCGACGCTCGCCCTCCGCCATCCGAACGGCGCGGTCGACGGACGGATCCGCCTCGCGCTCCCCGACGGCGCCTCGATACGCGGGTCGTGGACGAGCACGTCGCCCTCGCGCGTCCGGGTTCGCGCTCGCGCTGTCGAGGGGGGAACTCGTGTCACGGTGGCCCTCGTCGACGGGGACCGCTCTCCGGACTCGGCTCGAACGCGCGCCACCGAACCGGCGCGGACGCTGGTATCGGAGGTTCCCTCGTGACCTCGCGGGCGCAGGCGAACCTCGTCGGCTTCGCCGTGGCCGTCGTCGTCGTGACGGCGGTGACGGTGGCGGGGACGGCGCTGGCGAACGACGCCCTGCACGACGCGGACCGCCAGCCCGTGCGAGCCTATGCCGCCGAGCGCCTCGCGGCACACCTCGTCGCCGCCGACGCGGCACACACGCGCGACCGGAACGTCCTCCGCGGCGCCTCCGTCGCGAATCTCACCGCAGCCGACCTCGACGACGCCGTGCCGTCGATCCGGGGGCGCCCGGTTCGCGTCCGCCTGGGCGCGGCCGTCGTCGTCGAACGCGTTTCCGGCAGCCGCGGCGACCGCGCCGGCTCGGCTCTCTCTGTGTCCGACCGGCGCGTGCGGATCGAACGCCGCGTTCGCGTCGAGCGGACACACCTCCGGACGGTCCGGGTCGCCCTCGGGGAATCGAGCCGGGTGTCGCTCGCCGATCCGGCGGGCCGGGTGGCGGTGCGAATCGACCCGGGCCGCGGCCGGCGCGTCACGACCGTCCGCGCAGGGGGGCGGGTCGTCCTCTATGACCGGTCCGGGCTCGCCGGCCGCTACGCGTTCGCGGCGCCCCCCACGCGCCCGCTCGTGGTCGCGTTCGAGTCCCGGGGCACGGTCGCGCCGCGAGCCGGAAACGCCGGGACGGCGACCGTCGCCTGGAACGCGACGACGGCGACCGTCGAGCGACTGGTGGTGGTCGTCGGTGCCTGACGGCGCGGCGCGCGCGCAGCTCGCGACGTCGCTGGTCGAGGCCGTCGTCGGCGCGCTCGTGGTGCTGTCTGTCGTCGCCGGCTTCCTCTGGATCCCGGCCGACGCGGACCGGACCGCGGCGGAACTGGACCGCGCCGCGGGGGACGCGCTCGCGGTCCTCGACGCCGAACCGCCGGTCGGACGGGGTCGGAGTCGGCTCACGGCGCTCTGCCGCTCGCGGGACGCCTTCGCGGTCGAACGCGACGCGCTCGCGTCTCGCCTCGATGCGGTGCTCCCCGCCGGGACCTTCGGTCGTCTCCGGACGCCGTACGGGACGGTCGGTCCGCCGAGACCGAACGGCGTCCCGACCGGCCGGGCGACGCTCCCGACGGCCCGCTGTGTCGTCACGCTCCGGGTGTGGTACGTGTGATACTGTCTACCGTCAGTCAGTACCGCCGGTTCGCCGGAACGGGGCGGCGAAGCGGCGGTACACGGTGACAATGGACCGTATGAGAGGCGGCCGCGGACAGATCGTCCTCGTCGCTGCCGCGGTCGTCGCGATCGCCCTCCTCTCGATGGCGCTCGCGTACGCGCAGCTCGGCTACGACGCCGACCGCGAGGGGGCGGGCGCCGTCGACGTCGCGTCGATGGCCGGCATCCAGCACAGCCTCTCGGCGTCCCTTCAGGTCGCCGCGTCCGATACCGCAGGCCGGTACGCCTGGACCGAGCGGTCGGTCGCCGCCGCCCGCGTTCGCGGCGCCGTCTCGGCCGACGCCGACCGACTGGAGCGGGTCTATGCCGACGAGAGCCGCGCCCTGACGGTGGCGTTCGACAACGCGTCGGCGCGGCGGTGGGCGCGGGAGCACTGCCCCCGCGGTCGGGGTCGACGGTTCGGTCTCTGCCGGGCGATCGGCGGCGTCGTCGTGCAGTCGCGGGCGGGCGAGACGACCGTGGTCGCCGCTGCGGTGCGCGTCCGGGTGGTCTCGCCCGCGGAATCGACCACCGCCACGGCGGTTCTCCGGGCCGTCTGATCGGACCGATCGTCTATGTATAAATGAGATAACATATCCGGGCGCATTCCCCGTACCGGTCGGTGCGGTCTCTCGGTTCGGGACTCGTCGCTCGACTGGTGGTTTGATGTATCCGGACCTCGTCGGACCCACACGAGATCGCTCTGTATGCCGTGGGAACTCACAGCGATCGCCGCCGCCGGGTTCGCCGTCGCGGCCGTTCACGCGGGGCTGGCGTTCGTCGGCTGGCGGCACCGGGAGTCGCGGTGCGGTCCCGAGATAACGGCGCTCCACGTCGCCGTCGGGCTCTCGGTCTGCACCTACGCGGTCCAACTCGGGTTCGGCGCGGTCGGCCCTCAGCGAGCCTGGTGGCGGGTCACGTTCGCGCTCTCGACCGCCGTGCCCGTCCTGTGGCTGGTGCTTGTCGCACAGTACGTCACGCGGTCGGCGTGGCTCACGCGGCGGCGGGCGGCGCTGCTCGCGCTCGAACCGCTGGTCCTGGCGGCGGCGACCCTCACGAACCCGTCACACCACCTCGTCTGGACTGTGGCCTCGGACGGCCTCGCCGGACCGGCGACCGCCCTCCAGCTCGCGTTCGGTCCGCTGTATTACGCCCACGTCGCCTTCGCGTACCTCCTCATCTCGATGGGGACGGCGTGGATTCTGCTCGTCGGCATCCGCTGGTCGCTCGTCTACTGGAAGCAGGTGGCGCTCCTGGCGGTCGCGCCGATCCCGCCGTTCCTCGCGCACCTCGCGTACCTCCTGGACGTCAGCCCGGTCCCGGGGGTCGATCTGACGTCGTTCTTCTTTCCGATCACGGGCGCGCTCTTGATTTCGGGACTGTACCACTTCGACCTGCTGGAGCGCGTCCCGATCGCACGCCGGCGCGCTCTGCAGGCGATGGGCGACGGACTCGTCGTGCTGGACGCAGACCGCGTCGTCGTCGACGTCGACGACGTCGCCAGTCGCGTCCTCGATCCGCCGCCGGAGGTCGGCCGCTCTATCGAGACGGTCTTTCCCGACCGGTCGTTCGACACGCTCCACGGGACGACCGTGACGGACGCGAACAACCGCGCTTACGACGTTCGAATCGCCGAACTGACCGACGACTTCGGCGACGAGATCGGGTACGCGCTGGCCCTGCGCGACGTCACGGGCCGGCACCGGTACGAACAGCGGCTCGAAGTCGCCAACCGCGTCCTCCGCCACAACCTCCGGAACGATATGAACGTGGTCCGGGGATACGCCGAACTCGTGGCTTCGGGCTCGGCCGACGAGGTCGAAGGGGCCGCGCGGTCGATCCTCGAACGGACCGACGACCTCATCGCCGTCGGTGACAAGGCGCGGAAGGTATCGGAACTGGACGATCCGCACGCGCAGGCCACAGACGTGCACGACGTCGCTGCCGTCGTCGCCGGCGCGACCCACCAGGCCAGACAGAAGTACCCCGACGTGTCGTTTCCCCTCGACGGAAGCCAGCACGCCGCGGCGCGACTCGCCGACGCCGGATCGCTCGCGACGGCGATCGAGGAACTGATCGAACTCTTCGTCGCGGGGAACGGACCCGGCGACGAACGCCGGACCCCGGACGACGCCACGCTCCGGATCAGCGTCGAGTGCGACGACGACGTCGTCGTCGTCCGTCTCGCGTCGAACGACCTCCGGATTCCGGCGGTCGACCGGGACGCGCTCGCCGCCGGGTCGGAGACGCCGCTCCGACACGCGGAGGGCCTCGGACTCTGGCTCGCGTACTGGTGTGTGACCGAGAACGGCGGCGAACTCGACTTCGCGGAGGACCCACCCGAGGGCGCCGACCCGACCGACGCCGGATCGACCGACGCCGAGCGAACGGCGGTGACACTCCGATTCCCGGGGCAGTGTGAGTGATCCCCACAGTCAGATTCACAGCGGCTCCGTGGGCACGCCGCGTTCGGAGAGCGGTTCGGCCCGTCGCCAGGTCCACTCGAAGAGGTTCCGACCCCACCGACGGACGTCCGCATCGCGGCCGATCAGTTCTGTCTGGGGGTCGTAGCCGCCGTCGAGCAGCGGCAAGGAGAGGAAGATCTCGTCGGCGACGGCGAGGGCGTAGTCCACGTCGGCGACGCGCACCGAGAGCCGCTCTGGCAGCGGCACCACGCCGCCCTCGTGCTGGCGAACGTGCTCGATCACTGCCTCGGTGACGATCAGCCGCCCGTCGCTGTCCGAACAGGTCTCTCGGAGGGTCTCGCCCAGCTCCGGCAGATGAACCGGCGTGACCACGGCCACCCGTTCGGCGGCTTCGAGACCGGCACGAATCCGTCTCAGAACCCCGGACGGGTCGGTCTCGTCGGCCCGGTAGACCTCGGCGTCGGCGAGCGCGTGGAGACGACTCCGAAACGGACCGGGAAGCGCCGTCGGGTCGTGCCGCTGCCAGTAGGTCTCCGCCGACTGGACGAGCGTCTCCAGCGCCCGGCGCCGCCCCACCGCGTCGGCGACGATCGCGCCGACGCCGGTGAGCCGACACTCCCGGTCGGTGTCGGCGTCGATCGCGATCACGCCCCTGGACTGGAGCGCGCTCGTCGCGGCGTACACGCCGGATTCGCTCGCGTCGATCCGATCACACAGCGCCTGCGTCGTCAGCGTCTCCCCGTCGAGTTCGCGTACGACAGCCTCTCGTGTCGTCGAACTCGTCACGAAGCCGACGACGGACGGCGCGGCGGGGCCGTCAGCCATACCGGGACATCGCCGTGGAGTGGCCTAAACCCAGCGGTGCGTCGTTCGTCGGCCGGATCGGCGGGGTCCAGCCCCTGATCTGTGTTCTGTGATTCGAGCGCGAGGGCCAAAGAGAGGGGAACGGGCGGCGATCGCTTGCCCCGGCACACGCGAACACGCGGTGGGTCCGGTCCCCACGATGCCCTTCACGGCCACATCTGGGGACGGATCACTCTCGTCCCCGCTGGCACTTCAACTTTCACTTATCTTGACAGGAATTTTGAACCGGTCGGATACTATTCCAGGCGGTCTGGAATACGGACGGGAGCGACTCCGCCGTCGGCGGGAGCGTGTTGCGAAATCGAAACCGATTAAACGCCCCGTCGACCAGTAGTGACTGTAGCCGAGGTAGCCTAGCCCGGCCAAGGCGGCAGATTCGAGATCTGCTGTCCGCTTCGGACACGTGAGTTCAAATCTCACCCTCGGCGCTGTTTCCTCTCGACCGCGCTCGGCCCGTCCCGGCGAGCGCCGCGTTCCGTCCACCGATTTCACTTTCACTCCGCTTGGCTGGCTTACCCACGTCGCCACCGCGGAGGTCACCGAGTTCGCGGCGGACCGCACGGCCGGTGGCGACGTCCGATTCGAACGGCGCGGGGGCCGGATCTACCTCCTCGAAGCGCCCGAGAACGCCAACTGACCGCTCTCATATACTGTCGGACGGACGTCTGATACTGGTCAGTCGTCCGCGATCGTGGCGTCTTCGCGCTCGGCTTCGTCACCGTCTGTGATCTCCGTCGCGAGGAGGCGGTCCAGCGCCTCGACCATCGCCTCGACGCTGCAGCGGGTGATGTCCGAATCGGAGGTGGCGACGGTGACGGTCCGATCGCCCTTCGACATCTCCACTTCGACGGTGACGACGGCGTCGGTGCCGCCGGTGATCGCGTCGACGTGGTAGGAGTCGAGCTGGGCGTCCGCGTCCGACCCGAGCGCGGCCCGCACGGCTTCGACGGCGGCGTCGACGGGACCGCTGCCGGTCCCGGAGGCGACGCGCTCGTCGTCGCCGACGCGGAGGCGGACCGACGCCGTGGGAGTGCCGCCGCCCGAGGCGGCGGTCAGATCCAGGAGTTCGACGTGCCGGTCGCGTTCGCGCCCCTGGACGTCCTCGGCGATCGCCAGCAGGTCGGCGTCGGTGACCCGCTTGTCGCGGTCGCCGAGGCGCTTGACGCGCTCGACGATGGCGGCGAGTTCCTCCTCGGAGACGTCGACGTCGTGTTCCTCCAGGGCGGCGCGGACGCCCGCCCGCCCGGCGTGCTTGCCGAGGACGAGCCGGCGTTCGCGGCCCACCGTCTCGGGCGGGTACGGCTCGTACATCGTGTCGTCTTTGAGCGTGCCGTCGGTGTGGATGCCGCTCTCGTGGGTGAAGGCGTTCTCGCCGACGACCGCCTTGTTCGGCGGCAGCGGCACGCCCGTGGCGTGAGAGACCTTCTGGGCGAGGTCGTACACCCGTTCGAGGTCCATCGTCTCGACGTCGTAGCCGTGCGCCAGGGCGATGGCGACCTCTTCGAGCGCGACGTTGCCCGCGCGCTCGCCGATGCCGTTGATCGTGCCGTGGACGAGGTCCGCGCCGGCCGCGAGGCTGGCCCAGACGTTCGTCATTCCGAGCCCGAGGTCGTCGTGGGTGTGAGTCGACACCGGCCCGAGGTCGGCCAGCCGCGAGACGTACTCGTAGGTCGTCTCCGGCGTGGCGTGGCCCACCGTGTCGGCGTAACACGACCGATCGGCGCCCGCGTCGAGCGCCTCGCGCATCAGCCGTTCGAGGAAGTCGAGGTCCGCGCGGGACCCGTCCTCGCCGATGACCTCGACCCAGAGGCCGTGGTCTTTGGCGTAGGCGACCAACTCGCCCGTGTTCTCGACCACCTCGTCGTGGGTGGTTCCCACCTTGCGCTCGATGTGCTTGTCGCTGCCGGGCACGACGATCGTGACGCCGTCGACGCCGCAGTCGAGCGCGAGGTCGATGTCGTTTTGGACGCCGCGGGCGAAGCTCGTCACCGTCGCGTCGAGGTCGAGCGCGGTCACCTGCCGGATGGTCTCGCGCTCGCCCTCGCCGGTGCAGGCGCTGCCGGCCTCGATGAACTCGATGTCCGCCGCGTCCAGCGCGCGGGCGATGTCGGCCTTCTCGTCGGGCGTGAGCGAGACGCCGGGGGCCTGCTCGCCGTCGCGGAGCGTCGTATCAAGAAGCTGTACGGAGTCGCCGGAATCCAGGATGGATGCGAGGGGTTCGTCGGGGTTACCCCCGAATAAATCGACCACGAGTCATACACTCACTCCGACCGTGGTCGCGCAGCTACTTAAGTGAAACTCTCCCGGATCTGTGTGCGGGGCCGATCTCACTTCCCCTTATAATGACGGTTGTAGTCTCTTACCTGTGCTCGCCGACACCGGGGGCGGCGAGCACCGGTAAATGGTTACAACCGTCATTATTAGTCTTCGACCACGCGGACGGTGTCGCCCTCCTCGACGCCGTCTGCCGCGCCCGCGGGCAGTTCCAGGATCGTCTCCGCCCGCGCGACCCCCCGCCCGCGCCACGCGCGAAGCCGCTTTTTCTGGACGACCTCGCCGCCGACCAGCCACAGCGCGTCGATGTCGAAGGGGACGAAGATCATATGGAGGTCGTGCCGTCCGACCTCCTCGAACGGGAACACCAGCGCGTAGTCGTCCGGGACCGACCGCCGAAACATCAGCCCGCGCGCCTTCGCGACGAACGTGTCCGCCACCTCGACGTCCGTCGCGAGCGTCCGCGCCGTCCCCTCCCCTCGGTGTTCGACTCGCACAGGTGCCGCTCGCCGCCCCGCCGCATAAATCTCGTGATACCGATTACAGTGATTATCAGGACGTTCGTCCGACAGTATATCAACTCCGCGGCCGTTCTTCGCGTCCGTATGGAGGAGACACCAACCGGGACCCCCGTCGGCGTCGACGACCCCTACGAGCACGCGGGCGTCTGCGACCACCTGACCGACGACGGTCGGTGCCGGGTCGCGCTGGACCGCGCCGGCGGCGTTCGCGGAAGCGACGCGCCCGTCTGCCAGCCAGACGCGAGCGCCGGTGGTGTGGGCGCCGAGTTCGTCGCCGCCCGCCGCGCCGCCGACTACGACTGCGTCGCGGCCGACGACGACAGAACGTTCCGAACCTGCCCGCACTACCGCGCTACGACCGACGGCCGCGAGTGCGTCCGCTGCGGGCTCGAATCGGTCCGGATGGCTCACGACCGGTCGCGCCCGCTCCTCGAGGAGCATCACCTCTCGTACGGGACGGAGACCGGGACGACCACCGGGTCGGGCGAGGACGAAAAGCCCCCCGACGGGGAGCCGTCCCACGAGATCACGGTCGCGCTCTGTCGGTGGTGTCACGCGAAGATCCACCGCTCGTTCGCCCGGATCGACGACGACGCCGCGCCCGACCCGGAGGCCGTCGCCGCTCGCGAGGAACGCCGCGCGAAAGAACAGACCGAGTTCGACTTCACCACGGCGCGCGAGCGGCGCGACTCCGGCGAGTAGCGGACCGCCGGCGATCGTCCCCGCGACGCCGCCAGACCGGGCGCTTTTTGCCTCCGTTCGCTGTATGACCTCTAACTGATGACTCGCATCGCCG
Organism: Haloquadratum sp.; assembly: GCA_042215815.1. Lineage (GTDB taxonomy): Archaea > Halobacteriota > Halobacteria > Halobacteriales > Haloferacaceae > Haloquadratum. The sequence goes on from JBDGUP010000069.1 coordinate 17,598, forward strand.
TCATCGACAACCACGGCCAGTTCACTCACCTCGAACGCCGCACGCTCCGCGACCTCGGCGTGGACGTCGACCTCGTCGACAACACGACCCCGGCCGCAGAGATCGACGCCGACGGGATCGTCCTCTCGGGCGGCCCGGATATGGACCGCATCGGCAACGCTCCGGAGTACATCGACCTCGACGTTCCGGTCTTCGGGATCTGCCTCGGAATGCAGATCCTCGCGGCCGAACTCGGCGGCTCTGTCGGCGCCGGCGACTACGGCGGCTACGCCGACGTCGACGTCGAAATCCTCGATCCCGACGACCCGCTCGTCGGGTCGCTCGCGCCCGAGACGCGCGTGTGGGCGAGCCACGCCGACGAGGTGAAAGAGGTCCCCGAGGGGTTCGTCCGCACCGCGACGTCCGACGTCTGCGAGGTCGAGGCGATGAGCGATCCCGACCGCGACCTCTACGGCGTCCAGTGGCACCCGGAGGTCGCCCACACCGAACGCGGCGAGGAGGTCTTCCGGAACTTCGTCGCGATCTGCGAGTAGCGGCCGCGCCGGCGGACCGCACCGGCTCGTCTCTCACCGAACTCTACGACGCTCCATCCACGACCCCTCCATCCACGTTCCGATGACATCGACCCAAAGCGATCTGGCGGACCTGTCTCGCTTCATCTTCCGCGCGCCGCGGTGGTACACCAGCCTCGCGTTCGCTCTCCTGATCGCCGCGGTCGCGGGCGTCGCCGCCTTCGACTCCGGCGAGTACGCCCAGACGTGGCGCGGGCTGTTCTTCTTCGGCCGCGACGCGTGGGAGGGCATCTTCTTCATCGGCATCCCGACCGTCGTGGCCGCGTTCGGGACGACGGGGGTCGACCACCTCGTCGGCGGCAAACTCACGCACAACCGCTCGTCGCTGCTCGCGCTGATCTCTGAGGTCATCCTCGTCGCGATCGTGACCGTCGCGGGGATCGTCTCGGTGGTCTCTGGGCTCGACCAGCGGTTCGTCTTCGACGCGCTGGTCGTGGGACTCGCGTCGATCTTCGCCTTCCGGCTGCTGGTCGTGATGGCCGTCTCGCGCTCGTCGCTGCTCGTCGCCGCCGTCCCCGCGAGCCTCCAGACCGCCGCCGCGGCCGTCCTCCTCTTCGTCTACAGCGGGACGCTCCGGTACCTCTCTGTCGGCGGCCCCCTGCTCGACGTCTATCTGATGCCGTATCTCGCCCGCTCGGAGAGCGCCCCCGCGGCGCTCGCTGTCGTCTCCGCGAAGCACTTCCTGCTGCTCGGGATCACCTGTGGGGTCTACGCGCTCGCCGTCTACGCGTTCCTCGTCGCGGTCGATCGCCCCTGGCGGCGGAGCCTCGGCGTCTCCGTGCTCGATTTCGTCCGCGGCTTCGTCGGCCACGTCGCCGAGGGGTCGCGGGAACTCGAGGAGTTCTTCCAGCAACTGGGCGAGGAGGCGATCGTGCCCGTCTCCGTCCTGGCGTTCCGGACGGCCGACGGCGACGAGAAGGCCCGGTTCGTCCTCCCGATGATCCACCCCGGTCCGATGGGCGAGATCGGCGGCGGCAACTTCCCCGAACGCGTCGCCACCGACTGCGACGGCCTCGCCTTCCCGCCGCACGCGACCGCCGGCCACGACTTCAACCTCGTGACCGAGCGCGAGGTCGACACGATCCTGGAGGCCGCACGGACGGCCGCAGACCGGATCGACTACGGCGCCGCCGCGACGCGGAGCGTCCGTACCGAATCCGGCGAGGCGTCGATGCTCGGGCAGGCCTTCGGCGACGACGCGCTTCTCGTCTCGACGTTCGCCCCCGGCTTCGCCGACGACGTCGAGTACGGCGTCGGACTCTCTGCGGCCGCCGAAGCCCGGGCGAGCGGCCTCGACGACGTCGTCCTCGTCGACGCGCACAACTCCAACGACGGCCTGAGCGGGCCGGACCTCGGCCACGTCACCCCCGGCTCGAAGCGCGCGTTCGATATGATCGGCGCCGCCGCTCTCTCCGGCGAGCGGCTCTCGATCGCAGACCGGCACGACCTCGAACTCGGCGTCGCCTGGGACGAGACGCCGTGGGACGCCACCGACGGCATCGGCCCGCTCGGCGTCCGCGTCGCCGTCGTCGCGGTCGACGGCCAGGAGACGGCCTACGTCCTCGTCGACGGCAACAATATGGAACCGGGGCTGCGCGGCGAACTCGTCGACGCGCTCGTCGCCGAAGGGCCGGTCGACGAGGCAGAAGTGATGACGACAGACACCCACATCGTCAACACCGTCGAGGCCGACAACCAGGTCGGCGCCGCGATCGAGTGGACCGACCTCGAAGCGCTCGTCTGTGACCTGGCCGACGCGGCGCGGCGAGACTGCGAACCCGTCGAGGCCGGCGCCGCGGTCGAACGCGCCGAGGTGACGGTCTTCGGTAACGACCGCACTGAGACGCTCGCGAGCCACGCGAACGCGGTCGTCGCGATGGGCGGCGCGTTCGCGCTCTCGCTCATCCTCGGTGCGACGGCCGTCAGCGTCCTCGTCTTCCTCTTCGCGTAGCCGACGGCTGTGGCCGTCGCGCCGCGGCCGCCGCCGCCACGACGTTGTGTCGTCGCCGCCGTCGCTACGACGTTGTGTCGTCGCCGCCGTCGCTACGACGTTGCGTCGTCGCCGCCGTCGCTCTCGAACAGTTCGTCGACGGCGTCGCGAGCGGTCTGTGCGGCCTCCTCGGCCACGGCGTCGGCGTTCGACTCGGCGTCCTCGGGGGCGTTGACGTAGACGTCGACGTCGAGGACGCCCTCGTTGAACATCACGGTCACGTCGAAGTCGACCAGTTCCGACTGCTTGTAGTGGTCGAGAATCACGCCCTCTGCGGCCTCTGAGGCCGTCTCGACGACCTCCTCGTCGGTCGGCATCGGCCTACGCGCCGCCGGCGCCACCGGGGCCCATCGGGCCGCCGCCGGGGCCGCCAGCGCCGCCCTGGAGCATCTGCTGGAGTTCCTGCTGGAGGCTCTCGAACTGCTCTTCGACCTGGTTCTCTTTCTTTTTGAGCTGCTCGACGCGGATCTCGAGGCTATCGACCGTGTCCGACAGCTCCTCGTGGGCGCTCTCGTAGTCGGTCTCGACGAGGAGTTCGCCGACCTCGCGGTACATCGTCGTGTCCTCGTCGATGTCTTCGAGCGCTTCGAGCGCGGTCTCGGACTCGTTGAGCGTCGTCTGGGCCTGCTCTTTCTGTGCGGACACCTTCTGGGCCGTCTCCTGGAGGTCCTGCAGCTCTTCGAGTTTTTCCTGTGCTTCCGGCGGCAGATTGCCCTGCATACCCGGAGCGAGGAGTCCCTGACTGAAAAAGGCCCGTATTCTCGACTTCTGTTCGACGGTCCCCGTCTCTCTCCGTCGGTCACTGCTCGTCGGCGCCGCCGGGCATCTGAGCCGCCGTCCCGCCGCCGGCGCCCGCTCCTGCGGCGTCTTCTGCGACGCGAACGAGCCGGATCCAGGTGTTCAGCCCCGCACGGAGCGCGACCAGATCCGCCGCGGTGACCTCGACGCGGACGACCCTGCCCTCGCGCGTGACGGTCGCCCGGGACCGCTCGTCGGCGATCTCGTCGACCTCGACGCGCACGCTCTCGGCGACGGTGCGAGCGCGCCGCTCGTCGGGATACGCGAACTCGACGGCGGCCTCGTGGGCGGCGTCCGCGGTGGACGGTCCGCGTCGGCTCGCCATCAAAAGAGGGTTACTCGACCGAGACTTCCTTGACGTCCGGCGAGCGCTCCTTCAGGAGGACGCGGTGTCCGCAGTACGGACAGCGGACGCCGCCGTACTCGTCCAGTTCGACGTCGCGCTTGCACCGGGAACACTTGTAGCTCATCGATGGGAGAGTGGGGTTCGGGTGTGTTGGGTCTTTCGTCCCGACGTCGGGAGTGGGGAACTCGAGGTCACTCCTCGTCGCCGGAGAGCGCCGCTCGGATCGAGCGACGGACTTGCTTGCCGCCGGGGGTCTGCGGGCGATAGGTGCCGCCGGTGAACACGTCGCCGGTCTCTTCGTTCTTCCAGATGCCCGGTTCGACCCGGGTGACGTCGTCGCCGTCGACGGTCGCGTTCCGCATCTCCTCTTCGATCTCTTTCACGCGGCGGCGGGCGACGCGCCCGTACCGCGCGCCGAAGCGACCAGCACTGCCGGTCTTTCGCGCCTTCTGTTCGGCCATAGTACCGCGACGTACCCGCGGCGGCGGCATAAACCCTGCGAGATGGGCTCGGCCGGGTCGCGATACTGTCGGACAGACGTTCGTGAAAGCTCGGCACCTCGGGGTGCCGAGACGCGTCACATCGTTCTGTCCGACAGTATGAACACCGGGACGAGACGCCGACAGTGAGGATAGACAGTATCACAGCGCCTCCAGCAGGTAGTCGAACGCGCCCGACCCGACGTGGAAGTGCGCGTAGGTCCCGAGCGTCTCGTACTCCACGAGCCCCTCGTTGGCGCCGTCGAGACCGGCGCCGCGGACCATCTCGAGGGCGTACCGGGCGTCGGGCGCGGCCGTCGCCGAGGAGAAGTGAAACTCGTGGCCGCGTCGCGTCTCGCCGGCCGGGGCGATGAGGGTGTCCTCACGCGCGCGGACGCCGACGTGATCCTGCCCCACGGGACGGTCTTTCATCCGCGTCTCGACGGGGAGCACACCGGCCATCTCGTATTCGTCGCCCGCCCGCGTCGTGAGCGACTCGCCGAGGACCATCATCCCGCCGCACTCGCCGAACACCGGGCGGCCCTCGGCCGCCAGCGCCGCGAGTTCGTCGAGCGTTCCGGCCGAAGAGAGCGTCTCCGCGTGCCGTTCCGGATACCCGCCCGGGAGGTAGACGACGTCGCACTCGGGGACGGGATCGCCCGCGAGGGGGGAGAAGGCCTCGACGGACGCCCGCGCGGCGAGGCGGTCGCGAGTGCTCGGATAGACGAACCGGAAGGCGTCGTCGGACGCGATCGCGACCCGAACGCCGGTCTCGTCGGCGGCGCGGAGCGAGGGCGCGGTGTCGAAGCCGGGCGGGCGGGCGATGTCGAGGACCGCGTCTGTGCGGATCTGTCGCGCGGCCGCGTCGAGCGCGTCGTCCGCCACGGGGGCCTCCTCGCCGAAGCGACGGCCGAGGTGCCGGTCGGGGATCTCTAGCCCGTCGAGCGGGGGCGTCCGCCCGACGTACCGCAGTCCTTCGACCGCGTCGCGGATCCCGCGCTCGTGTCTGCCGCCGCGGGCGCGAGCGGCGAGGAGACCGACGACGTCGGCGTCGTAGCCCGCGCGGTCGGCGTACTGCTGGAAGCCGAGCGCGGTCGCGGCCACGCTCTCCATCCCCGCGGCGGCGTCGACGACGAGGACCACCGGGAGATCGAGCGCGTCGGCGACGGCGGCGGTGCTCACGTCGCTGTCGTAGAGTCCCATCGTCCCCTCGACGACGCAGACGTCGCCGTCGGCGGCCCCGCGGGCGTACGTGCGTCGGACGCCGGCGTCCCCCGCCAGCCACGGGTCCAGCGTCCGCGACGGCCGATCGAGGACGGCGGCGTGGTGGCTCGGATCGATGAAGTCCGGGCCCGCCTTGGCCGCGACGGGCGTCCGACCGGCGCGTTCGAGCGCGCGGCAGACGGCGAGCGTCGCGACGGTCTTCCCCACGCCCGAGGCCGTCCCCGCGAGGACGACGCCCGGGAGATCCGAGGGGACCGCGTCCGTCGTCATTACACCCGTATCGACGCCGCCATCGGTTAAATCGTTCCTGTTCACGATTTCACCCCCGGAACGGCTCTCCTCCGATCGGTTCCGTTCGGGCGCGTTCGTCGCCCACGACGCCGTAGTCGGCCGCCGCGACCGACGGAGGCGGCTCGTCTTCCGCATAGCGCGACGCCAGCGCCGCGAGGAGCGCGTCGCGGACACAGACGCGCGCGGCCGAACCGACCGCCGTCGCGCTCCCGGAGAAGCGGGCGGTCTCGCCGTCCGGATCGCAGCCGACGACGACCGCGTCGGACGTCGTGCCGGGCACGCCCGTCCGTTCGAGCAGCGTCGTCGCTTTCGCCTCCGCCGCGACGGCGACGAGGTTCGCGAGCGCCCCCGGCGCGAGCGCGCGGGTCGTGCCGACGACGACGTTGACGGTGCCGATGGGCGGTCGGTCGCTGGTGCTGTCGGCTCCGTCGCCCGGTTCGGCGCTCCCGGGAGCGGCCGCGGCGTCGTCCCCCTCCGGGACCGGCAGCGCCGCCGGGTTACTCAGCCCCGCCGTGACGACGGCCTCGACCGGCCCACGACGGGCCCGGTGGGCGTGCCGCATCGAGACGCCGGTCAGCAAGGCGGGGCGCTCGCGCCCCGCGTCGAAGCCCGCGGCCGCCAGCCGCTCGTCCACGTACGCGGTCACGTCGACGTCGTTCCACCCCTCCGGGACCGAGAGGAGGTAGGCCCCGTCCGCGCGCGACTCGCCGCCGTCGTGGCCGGTCGAGAGCCAGCGGGTCCCCGGCCGGCGGAGCCGGCAGACTTCGTCGCGGACGGTCGCCGTGAAGACGGGGCCGCCGGGCGCGTCCGCCGTCATCGGTCGCGATCGAAGAGCGCGTCGAGCAACTGGTCGTTCTCGTGCGGGCGGCGCACGGCCACGCGCACGTGCGAGTCGAGTCGGGCGAACGTCCGCGCGTCCCGGATCGCGACGCCGCCCTCGCGCGCCCGAGCGAGCACCGCGTCGACGGGGTCGCCGGCCGCACTGCCCGCGCCGGCCCCGACGTCGGCGTCGGCGACGTCCACAAGCAGGAAGGGCGCGTCCGACGGGAAGACGTCGAACTCGGTCGCGAGCGCCCCGCGAATTCGCGCGCGCTCGCGCTCGACTCGCTCGCGCGTGCGCTCGACGAACGTGGTCCGCTCGAGACAGTGCCGCCCCACGGCCGCGGCGGGCGTCGAGATCGCCCACGGCCGGCGGGCCGCCCGGAGCCGATCGCCCAGCTCGCCGGTCGCGACGGCGAAGCCCGCGCGGATCCCCGGCAGCCCGAACATCTTGGTGAGCGAGCGCGCGACGATCGCCCCCGGCGCGCCGGCGAGGCTCGGCGCCTCGGTGAAATCGAGGAACGCCTCGTCGACGACGAGCGGCGTCCCGGCCGCGCGGCAGTCGGCGGCGAACTCCGAGAGCGCGTCGGGGTCTGCGAGTTCGCCGGTCGGGTTGTTCGGCGTGCAGACGACCGCGGCGGCGTAGTCCGCGGGAGCTTCCCCGAGCACCTCGTCGTGGGCGACGCCGACCGGGTCGCCGCCCTGGAGCCGGATCTCGCGGGCGTACTCCCCGAAGCTCGGTTCGGGGACGAGCACGCGGTCGCCCGGTGCGACGGTGACGCCGAACGCGAGCCGGAGCGCTGCCATCCCGCCGGCCGTCGGGACCACGGCGTCGGGGTCGCAGTCGACGTACTCCGCCGCGGCCGCCCGGAATGCGGGGGCGCCGTCGACGTACCGCGTCGCGTCGGCGAGCGCGGCCTCGTAGACGTCGGCGACGCCTGCGGGGCGCACCGGGTTCGTGTTCGCGCTGAAGTCCAACAGGTCGGCGTCGTCGCTGCCGCCGTGCGGGACGCGCTCGACGTCGGACGCGCTGTCAGGGTCCATCCCGGTCACCCCCCGTCGCCGGTCGGGCGCCGCCGTCCCTCGCTACGACCGCGTGCATAGCGCCTCCGCGACCGCCACGTCCTCGGGCCGGTTCACGTTGACAGCGAGGCGAGCGTCGTACGTCAACACTACGGTGTCGCCGTCGCCCGCGACGACGTTCAGCCCCGTCGGGGCGATCGTTCTCCCGTCGCGCTCGAACGTCGTGTCGACGGACGCACCGAGCCGGCGTTTCAGCGCGGCGGGGACACAGACGGTGAGCGACGTCGCTCGCTCGTCGACCCCGACGTCGGGCGCGGCGGTGGGTGTCGGTCCCGCGTCCGGTTCCGTGTTGCCCGACGAACCCGGAGCTTCGACCCCGGCCCGTTCGACCGCGTACTCGACGTGTTCCGAGGACAGAAGCGGCAGATCGGCGGGGACGGTCAGCGCCGGTCGGCCGATCGCATCGAGCGCGGCGGTCAGATCGGCCACGTAGCCGTCGCCGCCGGTCTCGACGACCGAGACCGGGAGGTCGCGCGCGCGATCGGCCGTCGCCGGCGCGTGGGGGGAGACGGCCGCGTAGACGGTACTCCCCTCCCCGAGGCGGCCCGCGTCGAGCGCGGCGACGACGCGGTCGAGCATCGGGTCGCCGCAAACCTCGACGAGCGGTTTCTCGACCTCTCGACCGCCGTCGAGGTCGTCTCGGACGCCGGCGTCGCCGTCGGCCTCGCCGCGCAGGCGGGTTCCCCTCCCGCCGCACATCACGAGAGCGTCCACACGATCACCCCCGCGTGCACGCCCGCGACGCGGCCGAGTTCGTTCGCCGCCCCCAGCACGTCGCCGTTGATGCCGCCGAGCGCGGTGCTCGCCCGGCGACCGACCAGCCACGCGACCGCGGGCGGCGCGAGGAGCGCGGCGAGCACACTCGCGACGCCCACGCCCGCGACGGCCGCGAGCGCGACGGCCGGGAGGACCGAGACGGCGACAGGCGCGAGGTCGCGAGCGGTGGCGGGCCCGGTCAGCGCCGAGCCGAGTCCCTCGTGGGCGGCCTCCCGCGTACAGACGAGTAGTGCGATCCCGGCTTTCCCCCCGACCTCGGCCGCGAGCGCGAGGGCGACGGCGGATCGCGACCCCGCCTCCGCGAGCGCGAGGGCGCCGAGTCCGAGCGTCACGACCGCGATCGAGAGCGCGAGCGTTCCCCCGACGCCGGTCTGGGCGTCCTTGAGCACGTCGCGCCGGCGGCCGGCGTCGACGCCGCCGTGGACCGCCGCGGCGTCGCCGAGGTCGGCCAGTCCGTCGGCGTGGGTCACGCCCGTGAGTCCCACGAGCGCGACGAGGTACAGCGCGGCCGCGCTCGGCGCCGGGATCGAGACGAGGAACGGGACCGCCGCGAGCGCGCCGACCACGTAGCCGACGAGCGGAACGGCGACGGGAGTCCGGCGGAACGCCTCCCAGGACGCGTCGTCGCCGCCGACGGGGAGTCGCGTGAGAAAGCCGACGGCCCCGCGCAGCGCCGTCGGGAACCTTCCGTCCCCCGGACCCGGGCTCAGAACCACGCGACCACCCCCGCGAACGCGACAGCGAGCGCGGCCGCACGCCGGGTCACGCGGACCGCGCGCGTCGCTGCGGCGACGTCCGGGAGCGGTGCGCCGGCTGATTCGCCCGCGGCCGCGGTCGTCTCGTCGCCCGCCGCGACCGGCGCCAGATCGTACGCGCCCGGCTTGTGGAGTCGCGCGGACAGCAGCGCCGCCATCGCCGCCATCGGCCACCCGGAGTTCGGCGACGAGGGGCGCCCGGCGAAGCGCCGAACCCGGCGGCGGGCGGGAAGCGTCGGCGCCCCCGCCGCGACGGCGAGGAGCGCCGCGGTGAGTCGCGCGGGAACCCACATCACGGCGTCGTCGAGGCGGGCGGCCGCCCACCCGATCGGCTTCGAGCGGTAGCCCCACATCGAATCCATCGTGTTGACGCCTTTCACCCACGCGGCCGCGCCCGCACCCGCAGCCAGCGGGAGGGGCGCCGCTCCAGGCGTCCCCTCGACGAGGGAGCCGCCGACTGCCGCGACGACGGCGAACGCGACGAGCGGCGCGACGAGCCCGTCGGCGAGGTTCTCTGCGAGGCTCTCGACCGCGGCCGAGCGCAGGTGCGGCGCGTCCAGGGCGTCGGGGTCGCGACCGGCGAGCGAGCGGAGGTCTCGCCGCGCGGCATCGAGATCTGCGTCGCTCTCGCGGATCACGTCCTCTGCGCTGTCCAGAAGCAGGCGGGCGCTCGTCGTCGAAAAGAGCACGCCAGCGGCGAGCGCGACGCCGACCCGGAGGTCGAGACGTGCGCCGAGCGCGACCACCGCGGCGGCGGCACCCGCGAACCCGATCGGGAGGGAGAGCGCCGCCAGCACGCCGGCCATCCGGGTCGGCGCGTCGCGGGCGCCGAGCGCTTCCGACGCCGTCGAGGGGCGCCGCTCGTTCCAGCCGTCTTCGACCCGACCGACGACGCGGCCGAAGCCCGCAACCGGATGGAGGCGTGCCGGTGGCTCGGCGACAGCGACGTCGAGTCCGGCGGCGACAGCCAGCGCGACAGCGGCGGTCAGCGGCACGCCGCATCCCCTCTGTCCGCGCTCTTCGCCGCCGCTCCTGCCGGATCGGCTGGGCGATCAGCCGAGGGAGTCGCGCCGTCGGAATCGAACTCTGCCACGAGGAGTGGGTCGGTGAAAGCGAACTTGAATTTGCCGGAGACCCCGTTCGGCCGCTCGACGGATCCGGCGACAGACACGCGTCAGACACGTGGGAAGATTGAAAGTGCCGGGTGTCGTACATAGCGCCGATGAGCAAGATCACGTTCCGCGCCGACGACGAACTCGTCGAGCGATTGGAGTCGCTCGACGCCTCGAAGAGCGAGGCGATGCGCGACGCGCTGCGCGCGTATCTCGACGGCGCGGATCGTGAGGGGACGTCCGACTCGGTCGGCACCCCGTCTGACGGCGACTTAGCGAACGCGGACACCGGCTCCATCGACGACCTCGTCCGGGAGCGCGTCGACGAACTCGTCGCGGACCGCCTCGACCGGGGCGAGGGGGTCGCCTCCGCGGACCGGTCGCGGGACCTGAACGTCAACGTCACCGTCGACGGCGTCACGTCGGCTCAAACGGCCGAGACCGTGGGACGCGAACCCACAGCGACGGGTCGGTCCGGGCGTAAGACGCAGACCGGATCCGGCGGCGAGCCGGCGGGCGACACCGCAGGCGAGAAGGTCTGCGACAAGTGCGGCGAGACCGTCGATGCGGATCACGTCTACTGTCCGAACTGCGGGGAGAAGACGTCTCACCGGGTGTTCTGTGAGTGCGGTGACGAGCTCCGGTCCGACTGGGCGTTCTGTCCCAGCTGTGGCCGTCGGACGTCTGCCGCCGATGTGCTAGAACGCACGTAAACACCTATGAAGTGAGCGCAAACGCGGGTATCGGACGTATTGTCTTACGACCTCCGTTACATTTATAAGCTATCGCTCTGTGGTAATTCCCGCGTAAGACGGTCGTCTTACAGATGCCCCGGTCGCAGGAGAGAGACCCGCTGTCTCCCGATTCCGGGGGTGTAAGACAATCGCACGGGAGTGCGCGCCGTCTTACCGGGGGAATGCAACAATGGAGCGTGTGACACTACGAATTCCGAAGCAGCAGATCGAGGAGGTCGAACGGATGGTCGAGACCGGGGAGTTCCCGAACCGGTCGGAGGCGATCCGCTCGGCTGTGCGTGAAATGCTCAACGAACAGCAGGCCGAGGGGCGTGACTCGGCGACCAAACACTGGGCCAAGGTGTAAACGATGCAGGACATTGTCAGAGAGGCGATGCAGCGCGACGAGGAAGAGCGCGACGTGAACACCGAGGCCGCAGACGACGAGGAGTTCGGGAGTCCCCGAATCGTCATCGTCGGCGCCGGCGGAGCGGGCAACAACACGGTCAACCGGCTCTACAACATCGGCGTCGACGGGGCTGACACGGTGGCGATCAACACCGACAAGCAGCACCTCAAGATGATCGAGGCGGACACGAAGATCCTCGTCGGCAAGTCCCTCACGCAGGGGCTCGGTGCCGGCGGCGACCCCTCGATGGGGGCGCGGGCGACCGAGATGGCCCAGGGGACGATCAAGGAGGTCCTCGACGGGGCCGACCTCGTCTTCGTCACCGCGGGGATGGGCGGCGGCACCGGCACCGGCGCCGCGCCCGTCATCTCGAAGATCGCCAAAGAGCAGGGCGCGATCGTCGTCGGGATGGTCTCGACGCCGTTCAACGTCGAGCGCGCGCGGACGGTCAAGGCCGAAGAGGGGCTGGAGAAGCTCCGCAACGAGGCCGACTCGATCATCGTCCTCGACAACAACCGCCTGCTCGACTACGTCCCGAACCTGCCCATCGGCAAGGCCTTCTCCGTGATGGACCAGATCATCGCCGAGACGGTCAAGGGCATCTCCGAGACCATCACCCAGCCCTCGCTCATCAATCTGGACTACGCGGACATGTCCACGATTATGGACCAGGGCGGCGTGGCGGTGATGCTCGTCGGAGAGACCCAAGACAAGAACAAGACCCAGGAGGTCGTCAACAACGCGATGAACCACCCCCTCTTGGACGTCGACTACCGCGGCGCCTCCGGGGGGCTCGTCCACATCACGGGCGGCCCGGACCTCACGCTCAAAGAGGCAGAGGGGATCGCCAACAACATCACAGAGCGTCTGGAAGCGCGTGCGAACGTCATCTGGGGCGCGCGCATCCAAGACGAGTACAAGGGGAAGGTCCGCGTGATGGCCATCATGACGGGCGTCCAGTCCGCACAGGTGCTGGGCCCGTCGACGAAGAAGCAGGCCGACAAATCCAGACAGAGCATCGAGTCTTCGGAGTTCGACGCCAGCGAGAACGTCGAGTTCGCGCAGGGCGCCTCCGGTTCCGAATCGACCCCGACAGAATCGACCCCGACAGAATCGACCGCCACGGGCGGCTCCTGGCAGTCCGACGGCGGCAAAGACCAGCGCGAAACGCAACACGGACTCGACGTCATCAGATAGCCAGAGCCGCGGACGTCGGTTTCCGTTCCCGGCCCCGTTAGGGGACGCCGATTTGACCACCGGCGCTCGGGGACGCTGTCTCCAGTCCGTCGCGTTGGATGCGGTCCGCGTTTTTCGCTTTTCGCCGTTCGAAAGAACCGCCCGACAGTGTATCAACCCTCGTCGTACCCGTGAAGTCGTCCAGTGATACTGTCGGACAGAAGTTCGTGAATCAGATCGGCACCTCGGGGTGCCGAGACGCGTCACATCGTTCTGTCCGACAGTATGAGTTCCACGACGATGTCACCGACGGGACCGAGGCGCTCGAACGGGGCGACGCGGTGGATTCCACACCGACGCTCTCGTTCACCAGTTACGACGATCTTGTCGATCCCAATTCGGAGGTACTGGTAGTGGTTACTCTCACTGTGTACCGCCGAACGCCACCCCCGGTGACGGCGTTCGGCGGGAAGAGACGAGAGTAATCACTCTCAGGCTTCCAGCGACGCCAACAACTGACACTTCCGGCAGACGTCGCCCGTCGTCTGCGAGCCGCACCGCTCGCACTCGCGCATCTCGGGCGTCGATTCGCCGCGGTAGCGCTCGGCCGCCATCGCCGCCAACTCCTCGTAGCCCGAGACGATCGAGTGTCGCGTCCCCGGGTGGTCGTCCTCGAGGCGCAGTAGCAGGTCCCGGATCTCGCCGCGGAACGCCTCCGAGGCGTGAGGACACTCGGTGATGTGCGCCGGGAGGTCCCGCAGGCGGGCATACAGGGCGACTTCCTTCTCTGGGACGTCCCGGAGGGGCTTCGCCCGCGGGACGAAGTGCGCGGCGTCGGTCCGCTCGTCGAGGGGGCCGAGACTGGCGTCGAAGTGCTTTGCCATCTGTTCGACGTCGCCTTCGAGGACGTTCATCAGCGCCGTCTGGGCCTCGTCGTCGAGGTTGTGCCCGGTCAAGAGCAGGTCCGCGTCGAACTCCTCCGCGTAGGATTCGAGGAGGTCGCGACGGAAGACGCCACAGTACGCACACGCGGCCATCCCCTCCGGGTCGTCCTCGACGACGTCGTCCATCCGGACGCCGAACTCCGCCTCGTAGGAGACGACCTCGTGGCGGAGATCGAGGTCCGATGCGAGTTCGACGCAGGCGTCGACGCTCTCGTCGCGGTAGCCCTCGATGCCCTCGTGGATCGTCAGCGCGACGAGTTCGATCCGGGGGTCGCGGCCGAACGTCTCGTCGAGGATCTGCGCGAGCACGACGCTGTCTTTGCCGCCCGAGAGCCCGATCACCCACCGCTCGGGATCGTCCGGGTCGGCGTCGTCCGGAACGAGCCCGTCCCGTCTGATCCGCCGGCGAGTCCGCTTTTCGACCGAGGCGCAGAGGTGCTCCTCACAGAGGTGAGAGCCGGAGTACCCGGCGTGCATCACGGCGTCGCGGCCGCACTTGTCGCACTCCATCACCGGCGCGTTGACGACGAGGGGGGATACGGGTTTCGTCTCGGCGGGTCGAGGGGGAGAAAAATCGAGGGGGATCGGGGAACGCGCGATCGAGGGGGGAGAGAGGGGGATGGGGGAAGGCACCCCGAGGTACGTTGCCCCGAGTGGCCACCGTCGCGATGACCGGTCGATCGACATCCCCGAGGTGCCGGTCGAGGCTATGAACACGAGGCTGAAAATACCTCCGGAACTGTGGTGCAGCGACGCCCCTCGACGCTGTCGCCCCGCGGGTCGAAACGCCTTCGGCCGCGGCGCCCCTCACGGCCGGTATGGAACGCGACGCTGCGCTCGATCGGATCGAGGCGATCCTCGACGCGGTCGACTCCGAGCCGCTGCCGGTCCCCGTGAGAGAACTCTGGGTCTACGGCGACGTCGCGCTCGGTCTCGACCCGATAGAGCGCCTCGACGTGTACGTCACCAAGGACCTCCTCTTGGACGGCGACCGGGAGGCCGCCGACGAGTTCGAGGCCGAACACGGAGTCAAAGGGGTCGGCCGGACGGTCTCTGCCGAGTGGGCCACAGCGCACCCGGAACTGATCCGCACGAACGCCAGCGGCCACGCCGCGCCGGAGAAGTGCCTCGCCGCACACCTCGTTCCGGAGGACGCGCCCGTCCACCTGGAGGTGTGCAACGCGTCGTTCGAGGACAACGTCGGCCAGCGGTTGCGGGCCGCGCTCGACCGCGACGCCTACGAGGAGATCATCGACCCCCGCGGAGTCTGTCTGTACGCCGAGGGCCAGCGTTCGGCGTCGGCGATGTCGAAACTCCGCGGGGGCGAACTCGCCTTCCCCACGCTCGAAGCGGCGCTGACGATGCTCGGCGTCGACGACGACACGGCCGCGACGGCCGCCGACGCCATCCGAGAGACCCGAACGTCGCAGTCCGGCCGGACCGTCCGCGGCGACGTGGTCTGACCGGGGCTCTCGTCGGTCGACGTTTCGTCGTTCTGTCCGACAGTACAATCGTTATCGGTCCGCGCCGACGCGTCCGACGACCACGTCGAACGGGACGACCTCGACGCGGCGGTAGGTCCCGTCCCGCATCGCGTCGACCACCTCGCGACCCATCTCGCGCCACTGGTCGACGAGCGCGTCGTACTCCGCCGCCGAGAGGCTCCGGCGCAGCTCCCGCTCGTGGTCGGCCAGCGCCGTCCCCCTCGCCTTCCGTGCCGCCGCGGTCAGCGCCCCCTCGCCGTACGGGGGGTCGACGCGCTTCTCGTGGTAGTACCGACGCGTCTCGATCGCCTCGAACCCCGCGTCGCGGAACAGCGACACCAGTCGGTCGCCGAGCGCGACGTCCGTCTCGATCCCTTCGATGTAGGCCTCCCGGAGGCGGCGTTCCAGGTCGACCTCCCGCTCGACGGTGGAGTCGACGCCGACGTCGGCGTTGTCGGGTTCGATGGCGGCCACGCGGTCCGTCGAGAGTCGGGCGAAGGCCCGGAGGGCGTCGACCGGATCGGTCAGATTGACCAAGAGCGCCTGACAGACGACGAGGTCGAACGCGTCCGCGACGAAGGGCGGCCGCGTCGCGTCGCCGACGACGGCGTCGAGTCCCGTCGTCTCGCGCGCGACGCCCAGGAGGTCCCGGTCGGCGTCGAGGCAGACGACGTCGCCGGGCGACTCCTCGTCCAGCACGCGGGCGAGTTCGCCGGTACCGGCGCCCGCGTCGAGGATCCGCTCGCGGGTGCCGAGAGACAGCGGCGCCAGCGCCTCGCGGGATCCCTCCCACATCCCCTCGCGCGTCCGATGCAGGTACTCCGGGGAGAACTTCCGCACGCGAGGGGATACTCGCGGTGCGATCAAAAACGGGTCGGTTCCGGTCACACCGTCGGACGGAGGCCCGACAGTATATCACTCCGCGCCGAGGTCGCGGACGCGCTGGATGTTCCAGGCGAAGCCCCTGCCGTCTTCGGTCGGCGTCTCGACGACGAGCGGCACGCCCTCGACCGCCGGATGGGTGACGACCGCGCGCATCCCGGCCTCGCCGATCAGTCCCTCGCCGACGTGGGCGTGTTCGTCCTTGTTGGAACCGCACGCGTGTTTGGAGTCGTTCAGGTGGACGCAGGCCAGATTCTCCACCCCCACTTCGGCGTCCAGCGCCTCGAACGTCTCGTCGACCCCGACCGGCGTCGAGAGGTCGTAGCCCGCCGCGAACGCGTGGGCCGTGTCGAGACAGACCTCGAGGTCGTGGACGCTCTCTTCGAGCACGTAGCCCAGGTGGGCGAACTCGTCGCCGAGTTTCGTGCCGGCCCCGGCGTCGGACTCGACGAGGACCGTCACGCCGTCGGGGACGTCGAGTTCGTCGAGCGCCGAGACGGCGTTGTCGAGCCCCTGTTGCACGCCGGCGCCCGTGTGCGCACCGAGGTGGACGTTCACATAGGAGACGTCCAACTGCGCGGCGGCGTCGACCTCCTTCTGCATCGAGTCGATCGACTTCGCGCGGAGGCCGTCTCTCGGCGTACAGAGGTTCACGAGGTACGACGAGTGGATCACCCACGGCCCGACGTCGTGCTCGGCGGACCGCTCTCGGAACGCCGCGGCGTCGTCGGGATCGATGGCGGGGTCCTGCCAGACCTGCGGCGAGTGGGTGAAGATCTGACCGCAGTTCCCGCCGTCGTCGAGCTGTCTGTCCACCGCGTTCGCGACGCCGCCCGCGACGGACTCGTGTGCGCCGACCCGCATAGCTATTGGTCGTCGGGGCGCCGCCTGACCCACTCGTCGGCGGCGTACTTCTCGGCCGCGATCTCGCGGGCCCGTTCCAGCTCCGCGTCGGTCCACTCGCCCGCTTCGGCGTCGGCCCACGCGGACAGCGCCGCTTCGACTGCGGCGACCATCTCCGTCCGCGAGACGCCGGCGAGTTCGTCCGCGCCGACGACGCGCTCGCGGAACTCCTCGGGCGTGAGGTCGTGCCCGTCGAAGACGGCCAGGTGATCGGCCGCCCGCACCGAGTACGTGAGCGAGCCGTGCTGGATCACCGCGTCGCGCTGTCGGTACTGTGCGTTCCCGCTGATCTTCCGGCCGCCGGCGACGACGTCGTGTGCGGGGTGTAACGCCCGGAGGTAGCACGCGGGCGACCAGATCTCCGACACCGGCTCCGAGACGTAGTCCGCGTCGATCCCCAGCCGGTCGAACGCGTCCAGAACGGGCGCACAGAGCAGGTGGTAGGCCTCCAGGAGGTCGCCGGGGAGTTCCTCCTTCGGGGCGACGATCGAGTAGGAGACGTCGCCGTCGACGTCGTGGTAGATGCCGCCGCCGCCGGTCTGGCGCCGCGTGACCGAGACGCCGGCGTCCGCGCAGTGCTCCCAGTCGATCGTCTCGGGGTCCTGTCCGTAGCCGAGCGACAGCGTGCTCGGGTCCCACCGGTACACTCTGACCGTCCGCGGACCCCCGCTCGCGGCCGTCTCCGCTGCAACCTCGTCTAACGCCATCTGCATCGGGCCGTCGCGGGCCTCCTCGCGGACGAGTCGCCACTCGCGGTCGGCCAGCGGCCCGGCGTCGTCGCCACTCATACCCGACGCTACGCCTCTGCGGGCAAAGCAGTTTCGTCCGATCGAGGCCTTCTCTCCCGACCCGGAGTTCAGTCGGACTCGCCGGCTGCAACGCCGGAAACGCCGGGAATGCATCCCACACGACGGGGGACGGCTTTCCCCGCCGAGGCAACGTCGTATTCGGGCGAACCGGCCGACACGACCCCGCCAGTAACCGAACCGGACCCTTTATTATTTTAGGCATACCTAAATGATCACGATGGCAGCTGGCAGCCGATCCCGCCCCGAGACGACTTCGGACCCAACGACGCGCGATAGTCCCGAGATATCCCTCTGTGAGGGCGCTCCGGGAACGTCAGTGTTCCTCGAATCGGGAAACACCGACGGGTGGATCGCGAGTGATCTAACGGTGAAGGTGACTCGTTGACCGTCCGAAGGGGACGTGATCGCGAAGAGGAGTATCGAGATCGAACTGGAACTCCCGGGTCGGGCCGACGCGAACGCGCCAGATATCTAGGCCGGCGCTAGGCTCAGTTCGTCGCAGATTCGAGAACGAGGGTGTCGTCTTCGAGGTAGTGGTCGATGACGTGTGCGTGCTCTTCGAGGTCCTCGAGTTGTTGGCGGAGCATCTCCCCGGTGGCGTAGTCGCCGAGCCCCTCGACGAGTTCGATGTGGTCGCGGTAACTCTCGATGACGTCCCCGTACATTTCGAGGTCGTTGGCGAGTGACGTCCGAATGTCGTAGACGTCCTCGGTCTCGGGGTCGACCGTGGCGGCCTCGGTGAGCGCGGGCATACTCGCGTGCGGGACGCCCCCGAGTGCCTGAATCCGTTCGGCGATCGCGTCGGCCGCCGCTTCGACGGCCTCGTAGGCCTCCTGGAGGAAGACGTGGATGTCGCGGTGCTCGGCCCCTTCGACGTTCCAGTGGTGCTTGTGAAGCTGGTGGAACAGCACGTACGCGTCTGCGAGGTCGGTATTCAGTGCCTCGACGATCTGTTCGACCTTCTCTTCGTCGAGTCGTACCGGGTTTTCACCGACGGTTCCAGCCTGACGGCGGACGGTCTCTTGGGTGCTCATCGCGTTCGTTACTCTGTTCGGGAATCTCTTAAAACTTATCGGAATACGAATAATTTTTCGCGCCGCCTAAAGATCATCTCTGGATCAGCGCTGCATTGCTCACTGACCGTTTTGATATACCGATATGTAATTTATGCGTGGCTCCGATGGACTCGCGGGCCTTTTAGGCGTCGCCGCCCTCCAGTCGGTATG
>JBDGUP010000025.1:0-18716 GCA_042215815.1 Haloquadratum sp.
CTCGTCCCCCCTCCGGGGGATACCCAGGAGTAGCAGGACGTTCGTCCGACAGTATGAGTACTCTCGCTGTGTACCGCCGAGCGCCCTACGGCGCGACACTCGGCGGGAAGAGACGAGAGTAATCAGTACGATCGCGCCGAAGTGACAGCTGTGTATCCACTGAATGATTGCCAAAATTACTGTTCGAAGCGGATCCGAGCGTCGTCGTGCGACAATGCCGAATCTTCGGTAGACGACCGAGTATACACCCGATCCGCGACGAGATCACTCACTCCCGACTTCGAAGCAGTCAGCTAACTGGGAGCGGCGAGATCGTCGGCTAAACCCGCTGTCTTCCGCGTTCCAACTCGTTTTGGACCGCCTTCGAATATCCATTCAAATATAGTAAAAAAGTAAATATATTGTGTTTCGAGATACGGTTTATATCTGAATGTGTTCATATATCTGGATACTGGTCGGTCGACCGGGTAACGTCGGTACATTTGTTAGTTTCGCTCGGGCCGCCGCGATTCCCGATCCGAGATACCCGGAAAGTGATCTCGACTGACCGGTCGAGTTTTCGACCACAATACTCAATACCGGAGGGAGGATTGATCGAACAACGGATGTCTCTCACCGGACAGCGCAGTGACAGCGACGGCGTGGAGTTCCTCCTGAGCGAGGCGCGGTTCGAGCTGATGCCCTTCGAGAGCTTCGACGACGAGATCGAAGAACTCCCGGAGGGGACGAGCATCGCGATCACCACCTCTCCCCAGCTCGGGATCGAACGGACCATCGAGAAGTCAGAGCAGGCGGCCGAGGCCGGCTACGAGGTCATCCCCCACGTGGCCGCGCGGTACGTCGAAGACCGCGACCAGCTCGACGAGATCGCCCGCCGGCTCAGGGAGGTCGGGATCACGGACATCTTCGTCCCCGGCGGCGACAGGGAAGAGCCGGCCGGCGAGTTCGAGTCCGCCCACGACCTGCTTGTCGCCCTCGAGGATCTCCCCTACTCCTTCGAGGAGGTCGGGATCACCGGCTATCCGGAGGGACACGACTTCCTGAGCGACGAGACGCTGGCCGAGGCGATGGAGAAGAAGGCCCCGTACGCGACGTACATCGTCACGCAGCTGTGTTACAACCCCGATACGATCCTGGAGTGGATCGAAGAGATCCGCTCGCGGGGGGTCGATCTCCCCGTCGAGGTGGGCATTCCCGGCGTGATGAACTACCAGCGGCTGCTCCAGATCTCCCAGAAGGTCGGCGTCGGCGACTCGATCAGCTTCCTCCGGAAGACCACGGGAATCGTGGGCTTCCTCAAGCAACTGATCGGCTCCCGCGGCACCTACGAACCCGACGAGCTGATCGACGGGCTGGCACCCTACGTCGACGACGAGACCTACAAGATCCGCGGCATCCACGTCTACACGTTCAATCAGACCGCGGACCTCGAAGCGTGGCGTCGCGAACGGCTCGCCTGACACGGCTCGCCTGATACGACCCGCCCGATCCCCCTCTTCGGCTATCGGTCCGGAATGCTCGGAGGTGTCGTTCTCGCTCGCGCTCGCCGCGGGCCCGACACCACGTAGTCGGTGCGGCACCACTGAATAGTTTGAAATTATACGGGTGTCCTCTCATAAAGTATTTCTGATGTTTCTTCTGTCCGAGAGCCTGATCGTCGCTCGTCCGTGTTGCAGGCTTTTCATATGCTCTCTCGCTTTCCGCATTTCTCCGAAGCCGCCGCCGCGTTCTTGGATCGCTCGTTCGGTCGAACGGATCCGATCCCAGTGTACCGGCCTCTATCGACTATTTGGTCCGATGACGCTATAACCAACAACGTAAATTTATATTTTATATTTATATATAATATATATTATTTTTTGGGCCTATAGTTTCGGGGGTCGCCCCGTCGGCGACGCCGCCCCGACGAGCGATCCGTACCTTCTTGATCCGGGGCGTCGTTACCGTCGACAGAGCCGCCCTGGCTCTGTGATTCGATGGATATGGAAGCGTTCAAATCCGAACACGTCCCCGACGAATCGACGGACCCGTTCCAACTGGAAAACAGCTACACGCTCGACGTCACGGTCGACGACACGATCCTGGCGAAAGCGGGATCGATGGTCGCCTACAGCGGCGACCTGTCCTTCACGGGACAGGCCTCCGCCGAGGGCGGCATCACGGGCTTTCTCAAGCAGGCCGCGACGGGTGAAGGGACGCCCGTGATGCGCGTCGAGGGCGACGGCCACGTCTACCTCGCCGACAGCGAGAAGAAAGTCCAGCTTCTCGAACTCGGCCCGGAGGACTCGATCACGGCCAACGGCGAGGACGTCCTGGCGTTCGAATCGGACGTCTCCTACGAGATCAGCACCATCGACAGCCTCGCCGGTTCGCTCGCCGGCGGGTTCACCAACGTCTACCTCCAGGGACCGGGATACGTCGCGCTCACGACGCACGGCGACCCGCTGGTGTTGGAGCCGCCCGTCTCGACCGATCCCAGCGCGACCGTCGCCTGGAGCGACACCTCGCCCGACGTCTCTGTGAACCGCAGCCTCTCCGATATGGTCGGCCAGGAGTCCGGCGAGCGGTATCAGATGACCTTCGAGGGTTCGAGGGGGTTCGTCGTCGTCCAGCCCTACGAGGAACTGGCCACACAGCAGTGAACCGCCTCGGCCCGCTCCGCCTGTAGCCAAACCGGTCACTTATCTTCCCTCCCGACCTAGCGGAGGTGTGACTGAAGAACAGGGGCGTCGAAACCTTCGAATGCCCCACGGAGACGAGCTGTTTGCGACCGTCGTCGAACACAACGGCGGGAACCACGTCCGCGTCCGCTGTGCGGACGGCAAGAACCGGATGGGACGGATCCCCGGTCGGATGAAATACCGCACCTGGATCAACGAGGGCGACGTCGTCCTCGTCGAGCCCTGGGACTGGCAGGACGAAAAGGCCAACATCGAGTGGCGCTACTCCGAACAGGACGCAGAGCAGCTCCGCGCGGAAGGCCACATCGAATAGCTGACTCCGGCGCCGGCGTTCGACGACGTCGCCGACGACATTTACTGTCGAGCGAACGGAGGGGTGAGTATGACCGACGAGATGCCAGCAGAGAACCCAGACGCGACACCGGGATCGATCTCCGAGGGTTCGATCCCCGAGGACCGCTCGTCGCGGCGATCGCTCGCCGAACGGCTCGCCGCGCGGGCGGACGACGACCCCGACGGCCTCACCCGCGACGAGATGGCCCAGATCGTCGCGCTGGTGTCGAGCGACGACACGGAGACGCGCGTCGACGCCGCCGAGGCGCTCCAGCACCTCCACGAGCGACCGGAACTGTTCGCTCCCTTCGTCGCCGACATCCTCGACGCGTCGGCGACGTATCCCGACGACGTCGACTCGATGCCCGCGCCCGTCCAGTGGATGGGTTCGCCGGCGCTCAGAGCGATCCTGTACGCGGCGGACGCGCTCGCTCGCGTCGCGCGCGATCGCCCCGACCTGATCGTCCCGCACGCCGACCGCTTTCGGGAGGTGCTCCGCGCGGACCGTCCCACCCCGCGGTATCACCTGTTCGCGCTCGGCTACGCCGAGGCGAGCGAGCCGGGGACCGTCCCCCGAGCGTGGCTGAAAGGAGAACTCTGCGACCTCCTCGATCACGGCTACGGGAACGGCTATCCGTCGTGGGCCGCCGACGTGCTCCGGCGACTCGGTGATCCCGACGTGCTTCCGACGCTCCGAGAGAAGCGGCCGGACGAGACGAGAGACGAGGCGACGCGGGAGGCCTTCGCGGACGCGATCGGCGAACTCGAAGCGGCGGCCGACCGATAGCGGAAGGGACCGACCGGCGGGTAAGACTTTACGTTCGACTTCCGGCCCGGAAAGATCGTCGTGGGGGCCGGCTGCGTCGCCGACCTCGGCGAGGAACTCGCCCGGCGCGGCCACGAGCGCGCGATGCTCGTGAGCGGCCGGACCGTCGGCACCACGCCCGCCGTCGTCGACCCGATCAGAGGCGAGATCGCCGAGATTCTCGAACGCGCGTGGTGAGATCGCCCGACATCGGGACGTCCGGGGTCGCCGTCTCGCGTCTCGGTACGTTCTTCTTCCCGCACCGACTACGGCGAGGTATGCGCGCAGGCCTCGTCGTCGCCGGCGGCCGGTCGACCCGGTTCGGCGACCGCGACAAGGCGGTCGCAGACCTCGCGGGGACGCCGATGATCCGCCGCGTCGTCGATCGGATCTCGGATGCGGTCGACGAACTCGTCGTCAACTGCCGCGACGCACAGGTCGACCCGATCGCCGACGCGCTCGCGGGGAGCGACTTCGACCCGACGTTCGCGGTGGACCGCGACCCCGACGAGGGACCGATGGCCGGCATCGCGCGGGGTCTCGAAGCCGTCTCCGCGGAGTACGCGTTCGTCGTTGCCTGCGATATGCCGTTCGTCGCGCCCGACTTCGTCGAGTACCTCTTCGAGCGCGCTGCCGGCCACGACGCGGCCGTGCCGCGCCCCGACGAGTGGTACCAGACCACACAGGCCGTCTACCGGACGGAGCCGATGGCCGCCGCCTGCCGCGCGGCGCTCGAACGCGGCGAGCACAGGATCGTCGCCCCGCTCTCGGACCTCGAGGAGGTCGTCGTCGACCGCGAGGAGATCGAACGCGTCGCCTCGCTCGATACGTTCGAGAACCTCAACACGCGGGAGGAACTGGAGACCGCCGCCGAACGGTTGCAGAGCGAGTAGTCGGGCGGTCGCGGCGCTTCGAGACGACAACCGTCATATCACACCACGGCCACGAGCGGGTCGTCCGACCGCATCTCCGCGAGAACGACGTGCGGGACGTCGATCCGGTCGTGGATCTCGGCGGCGACCGCCCGCGCGGTCGCTTCGAGGTCGTCGTCGTCGACCATATTCAAGAGCGGGACGGTCCTCGCGCCGTCGGGGACGCCCTTCCGCCCGCCGCGGTCGCTCGAAAGCACCGTCGCCACGTCTTCGGGGCGGATCTCTTCGCCCGGTTCGAGCCCGGTCAGGGCCGCCACCTCGTCGACGCGGTGGACCAGCTCCGAAGAGAGCGGTTCGCCGACGACGTGGGCGCTCGCGATCGTCACCACGGTGTCCGCCGTCTCGGGCAGCCGCGGCTCGTGTTCGTCGGGCGCCTTGAACTTCCGCATCCGCGCGCCGTCGGCCTTCAGCAGGATCGGGATGTCAAGCTTTGCGAGGCGATCGATCACCGCCGGGTCGTACCCCCGGTAGCGGTCCTCCCGCTCTCGCTCCAGCACGACCCCGAGGGGCCACGCGTCCGCCGATTCGACGACGGGGACGGGGTCATCGGTGACGACCACCCGCTCGACCCAGTCGTCGAAGATCGGAATGCGGACCGTCGCGGTGACGACCGCGCGGTCCAACCGGCCGGCGAGCGTCGCGAGCGTCGTCTTCTTGCCGCCCGCTCCCACCACGGCCGTCGTTCCCTCCCGCGCCCGGAGTGCGTCGACGATGTTCATCGCGACCACCTCAGGAGAGCTGTGCGGTGATGTCGGTCGACGAGACCATCCCGACCGGGTCGTCGTCGACGACCGGCAGGTGACTGATGCCGAAGGTCTCCATCATCGCGGCGGCCTCGGTGAGCCGGAGGTCCGGCGGCACCGTCTCGACGGACTCGGTCATCACGTCGGCGACGGTCGTCTCGCCGGGGTCGCGCTCGGCGGCGACCGCGTCGAGGACGTCCGTGCTCGTGACGATGGCGTGCTCGGTCGTCGGGACGAGAAGCGCGTTGATGTCTTCGTCGCGCATTCGGCGGGCCGCCTCGACGAGCGTCGCCGTCGGCGCGATCGTTACAAGCGGCGTCGACATCACGTCTCTGACCAGCGTCTGGGCGTTCGACATAGCCAGTACATAGACGAGGAGGGATTTCGTCTTTTCGTCCCGGCCCCGAAGAGCGGACACCGACGTGGCGACCGGCCCGCACCGCCGGACTACCGCAGCGCGTCCAGTAACAGCTCGCGGAGCGGCGCTTTGGCCGACTCGTCTTGGAGGTTCAGCGCCGGACACTCGGAGAGTTCCTCGACCAGATCGACGCCGGCAGCGGTGTTCGTCGCGATGCCCGCCACCAGGTCCGGGGGATGGCCGAAGGCCTCCTCGATCCCGACGACCGCGTAGGGATCGGACGCACAGAGGAGCGTGAACGCCACCTGGTCTTCGAGCAGGTCGACCGCCGCGGCGCCGTTGTACGGCTCCAGGGGGCTGGCGCCGACCTCCGCGACGATCACGTCGGGGTCTCCCTCTTCTATCCGTCCCAGCACCCCCCCGATCGACGCGCGGAACGTGGACTCGGGCACGACCGTCGTCGGGAGACCGGCGTCGACGAAGTCATAGACCGCGTCCGCGCCGGCGACGTCCATCGAGAGCGCGTCGCGGTAGGTCCCCGCGCCCGTGAGTTTGCAGCCCGCGACGTCGTAGCCCTCCTCGGTCAGGACGCGGATGATCACTCGCGCGCTCAGCGTCTTCCCGGCCGACATGCTCGTCCCGAGCGCGAGGACCACCGGCGTGTCGAGCGTCGACGCCGACGAGGCGAGACCGTAGTCGCTCATCCGCGCGACCTCGCCGTCGACCACGACGTGGCCCTCGTACTCGATCGGGATCGGCGTCGGGCTGTACGGGGACGTCGAGGTCGCCCGGCCGAGCACCCCGCCGCCGGTCAGGACGTCCATCCGGCCGTCGTCGTCGACGTCGCGCCACCCGCCGACGAAGCCGCGGGTCGCCCGTCGGGTGCCCAGGGCGCCGACGACGGTCTCGCCTTCCATCAGTTCGACGCGGCGGCCCTGGGGGTTCTCCAGCCGGGCGTCGGGATCGGGCCGCGAGGTCACCCGCGCGAGGACGTAGTCGCCCGTCTCCCATCCCGACCGCGACCGGGGATCGAGTTCGTACTCGCGCCCTTCGAGGTCGGCGATGCGCGTCACTGAACCGTGGACGTCTGCGTTCATCGCCGTACCTCCGTCTCGCCGTCGACGGTTGCGCCGGAGTCGTCGGCCGAGAGGTCGTCTGCCGAGGGATCGTCGGGGAGCGGCTCGTCGCACAGACAGGCCGCGAGCAGCGCGACGCGGTCGCAGAGCGCGTCGAGATCGACGTACTCGAAGGGCTGGTGCGCGCCGTCACCGACCGCGCCGAAGCCGTCGATCGTGGGCGCGTGCTGGCTGGCGTCGTTGCCGTCGCTGGCGCCGCCCGAGCGCGTGCCTTCGAGGTCGAGATCCAGCTTCCGGCCGATCGCCCGGACCCGCTCCCAGAACAGGCGGTTGCCGGGCGTCTGTTCCATCGGCGGGCGTCCGAAGCCGCCCTCGACCGTCAGGGCGGTCCCCGGCGTCGACGCCTCCAGCTCCCGGATCTGCCGCTCGACTCGCTCTGCGGCCTCTCCGGTCGGCGCGCGCACGTCGACCTCGGCCTTCGCGTCGGGCGCGACGACGTTCGGGCGGAGCCCCGCCTCCACCTGCCCGACGTTCACGGTGACGCCCGCGTCGACGTCTGTGAGTTCGTGGAGCTGGTGGATGACCGTCCCCAGCTCTTCGGTCGCGCTGGCGCCCTCCTCGGGTTCGATGCCCGCGTGGGCGGCCTTCCCCTCGATCGTGACCGTGAAGTGACCGACCGCCTTGCGGGCGACCTTGATCTTGCCCTCGGGACCGCTCGCGGGTTCGAGGACGAAGACCCGGTTGGCGCGGCGGGCGAGTTCGCGGATCCGCGGCTTCGACTCGGGGCTGCCGATCTCCTCGTCGCCGGAGACGAGGGCGTAGACCGGCAGCGACGGCTCCAGTCCCAGGCTGTCGAGGGCCCGCAGCGCGAACACGAGCTGTGCCAGCCCGCCCTTCATATCGAGCGCGCCCGGTCCCTCGAGCACGTCGTCTCTGCGCTCCGGCGGGTCGTCGTCGACGGTGCCCCGGGGCCAGACCGTGTCCGCGTGGCCGAGCAGGAGCTGAATCTCTTCTGTCGGCTCCGGGGCCGTCGTCGAGGCCGTTTCGGCGTCCCCGTCGGCGTCCGTTTCGTCGCCCCGCTCGACGCGCAGGTCGGGGGACCACGCCTCCAGGCGTCCGCCGGTCTCCTCGCCGGGAACGCGCACCGTGCGGAGACCGACCGCCTCCAGGTCGGCCGCGAGCCGATCGAAGAACCGGTCGAAGGTCTCCGGCGCCTCGCTGGGCGTCTCGATCTCGACCAGGTCGAGGAGGTACTCGGCCAACTCCTCGCGGTGGGCGTCGGCCCAGTCGCGGATCTGGGGTTCGTCGGCGGTCGTCCCGCCGGGTTCGGACGCCGTCATCGCTCGAAGCCCTCCGGGAACGGGAACGCCTGCGTCTCGCGCACGCTCGCGAAGCGGTCCGGGTAGAAGTACGCCAGCGGGGGCGCCCGCTGGAACAGCGCCTCGGGTTCGGCGTCGGCCGACCGGTAGGCGTCGCCGTGGACGTGCTTGCCGACGACGTCGCCGGCGATCAGCGCGTTCTCGCCGAAGCCGTCGACGATCTCTTCGAGTTCGCACTCGAGGACGGCGTAGGCGTCGGCCACTGCGGGCGCGTCGACCGCGTCGGCCTCGACCGTCTCGATCTCGGTGAGCGAGGGCTTGTCGCCCGTCTCGTCACGCGGGCCGGCCGCCAGGCTGGCTTCGAGGACGTTCTCGGGTCGGGGATAGCTGACCGTGAAAGAGCCCGTGCGCTCGGCGTTCCGGTAGGTGGCGTGCGCGGGCGTGCAGACGAACCCGAAGTAGTCGGACCACCCCAGCGGCATCGCCATATGCTTCGGCGCGAGGTCCCCGGCGCCGTCCGGCTCGCGGGTCCCGACGATCACCAGCGGGAACGGCGTATACACCGTCTCGAAGAACGGCTGGTCGGGCTGTAGCGTGATCAGATCGGGGTCGTCCGAGAGTGACATCGAATACCACAACACGTCGTCCGGAACGCAAGTGTGTTACGGTCGTCCGCACCGCCTGATAATGACGGTTGTCGTCTCTTCCCGGTGCTCGCCGACACCGGGGCGGCGAGCACCGGTACATAGTTACAACCGTCATTATGACCGTCACTGGGGGGCCGATCCGGACCGGTCGATCGCGGGGTGGTCCGGCGGCGCCGCCGCGAGCAGGCGGTCGTACACGGCGACGACCCGGTCCCGGAGAGCTTCCATCCCAGGCGTGGGCGGCCCGTCTCCGGTCTCGCCGGCCGCGAGCGCCAGCGCGCCGCCCATCCCGACGCCTTCTTTCGCCTCCCCGCGGACGTAGGCGTCCATCGCGGCGTGGTCCGCGCCCGCGAACCCGGGATCGGTTACGCGGAGGTCGACGTCGAGGTCGTCGGCGAGGCCGCGAACGGCCGCGGAGTCGTCGCCGGCGACGAACGGGGTCGTCGCCTGCGTCAGCGGGTCGGTGAGACCGGCGTGACGGACCAGGGCGGCCACGGCGCTCATCTGCGTCCCGCCGCCGAGGGTCACGTCCATCCCCGACTCCAGCGCCCCCACGGTCAGCCCCGCGAGTCCGGCGAGGACGGGGTCGCCGACGGCGCGGACCGCCGCGATCGGCTCGCCGGCCGCCCCGCCGGGCGAGCGCCCGCTCGCGTCGAGCGCCTCGGAGACGACCGCTCGCTTGAGCGGCGTCGGGTTGTCCGGAAGCGACGAGGACACGGCGGTGCGCTCGCCCAGCGCGGCGAGGACGCCCATCGCGGTGGTCGTCCCGCCCGGAATCGTCTCTGCCAGGACGAGTTCGTCGTCGGGGAGCGACGCGGCATACTCCCGGGCGGCGTCGAACTTCGCGTCCGCCGCAGGGACCGCCTCGGCCTCTCGAACGTCGGCTCCGGCGCTCCCGGGGAGCGTGACCGTCGGCGCCGTCGTCCGACTCGCCGTCCCGGCGTCGACGACGAGGGCGTCGAATCCCAGGAGCTCCCGCGCGGCCCGGCTCACGACCGCCGGGGTCGGACAGCCCGAGGGACTCACGGGGACGACCGGCGCGTGGGTCGGCCGCCCGTAGGTGAGTATCTCGGCGTCGGCACTCGGGGTGTGAGCCATCAACTCCGGGGTCGCCCCGGCGGCGCTGATGCCGTCGACGCCTGCGGTGGCAGTGGTGCCGATCACGAGGACGAATCTCATCGGGTCGTGTGGGTCTTTCGGGTCCTTCATATGCTGAATCGTCGCAGGCCGTACGTCTCGGGGTCGATCCCTTCGAGCGTCTCCCCGCGGTATGCGAGTCGTCCGTCCTCGAGGATCGCGAACGAGTCCCCGACCGCCGAGGCGAACCCCGGGTAGTGCGTGGAGACGACGAACGTGATCCCGTCGTCCGCCAGTCCCCGGATCAGGTCGACGAGCGCCCGGGTGCCGTCCCCGTCGAGGCCCGCGGTCGGCTCGTCGAGGACGACGTAGTCCGGGTCCATCGCCAGCACGCCCGCGAGGGCGACGCGCTTCCGCTCGCCGTTGCTCAGGCGGCTGCAGAGCCGGTCTCCGTACCCGTCGAGACCGACCCGGGAGAGCGCCCACGCGACGGTTCCGGTTCCGGTTCCGGTTCCTCCGTCGTCTCCGAGCGCTCCCTCGTCGTGATTGGCGGGACCGAACGCGACGTCCTGTTCGACGGTCGGGGCCACGAGTTGGTCTGCCGGCCGCTGGAAGACGAAGCCGACGCGGCGGCGGAGCGCCCGGAGCGCGTCCGTCGAATACTCGACCCGGTCGCCGTCCACGACGACGTGGCCGCGATCGGGCTCGACGAGCCCGTTGAAGTGCTCGAGCAGGGTCGACTTGCCAGCCCCGTTGCGACCGAGGAGGACGGTCACCGCCCCGGTCTCGGCCGTGAAGTCGACGCCGCGAAGCACCGATCGGTCGTCGTAGCCGAAGTGGAGGTCGACCGTCTCGATCATACCGCCCACCTCGCTGTGACGAGGAGCACCAGCACGGCGCCGGCGACCGCGTATCCGCCGCTCTCGTCGTCGGAGACCGGCATCCGACCGGCGTAGTTCCGCGCCTCCATCGCGGTCCCGTACGCCGCCGCGCTGTCGAGGGCGGTCACGAGCAGGGAGGCGGCGACGAGCTTCGTCGTGCGGAAGAGGGTGCGCCGGGTTCGGTAGCCCCCGCGCAGCCGCGCGGCGGTGTGGAGGCGGACCGCGCGGTCGACGAGCACCTGGATGCCCCGGTAGACCAAGAGCAGGAGTTCGACGACCGGGGACGGCAGACGGAGGTCGTCGAGGGCGGCGACGAGCTGCGGCACCGTCGTCGTCAGTGTCAGGAACGACACCACAGAGAGCGACGCGACCGTCCGGAGCCCCGCGGTCGCCGCGAGCCGGACGCCCCGGTCGCTGAGCGTCACTCCCCAGATCGCGAACACGGGGTCGCCGGGGGTGACGGCGGCGACGAGCGCGAGGCTCGGGAGCAGAAAAGAGAGGGGATACCGGACGAAAGAGACGTAGGACCGACCTGCCGCGTGCGTCGAGAGGACGGCGAAGGCCGCGGTGGCGA
Source organism: Haloquadratum sp. (assembly GCA_042215815.1). Lineage (GTDB taxonomy): Archaea > Halobacteriota > Halobacteria > Halobacteriales > Haloferacaceae > Haloquadratum. The sequence continues at coordinate 11,427 of JBDGUP010000025.1, forward strand.
CGAGATAGACGCCGAGTGCTGTCGTCGTCGCCGTGAGGAGCAACGCGGCGAGGACGAAATAGACTCTGAGCGGTCCCTCGACGGCGGGCGTCGCGTCCACCTGTACGGCTTCGAGCGTCCGGTGCATCACTGGTCTTCGGTCATTTGGTCCAGGACGTACGCCAGGACGGTCGCCCCGACGCCCCCCTGGAGGGCGAACAGGGCTGCTTCGGCGGTCGCCCCCGGCGCCCACGCGGGCGAGACCCACCGGTCGTACGACGGTGCGTGCTCGTCGATGGTCGCGACCGCCCGCTGGTCTGTGCCCCGCAGGCCGCCCCCGACCGCCGCCAGCAGGAAGACGACCGCCGCGACGGCGGCGCCGACCGCGGCAGCGCGTCTCACGACGGCACCCCCAGCCGCCGGTCTGTGCCCGTCTCGATCCGCCGGAGATACCGCACCATCGCCGCCGCGAGGACCCCTTCGAGCACGCCGATGGGGAGCTGGGTGATGGCGAACACCGCCGCGAAGTCGAGCGTCGCGGCCAGGACGCCGCCGACGCCGTCCCCGGCGGGGAACGCCAGCCCGAGTTGGAGTGCCGTCACGAGATACGTCGTCCAGTCGGTGAGCGCCGCGGCGACGAACGTCGCCCGCGAAACCGTGAGCCGCGACCGGACGAGTCGGTACGCGATCCAGCCGACGAACGGGCCGACCACGCCCATCGAGGCGACGTTGGCTCCGAGCGTCGTCAGCCCCCCGTGTGCGAGGAGGACGGCCTGATAGAGGAGGACGACCGCGGAGACGAACGCGGTGATCGACGGGCCGAAGAGGACGACAAGCACGCCCGTCCCGGTCGGGTGCGACGAACTCCCGGCCACGGTCGGGAGTTTGAGCGCCGAGAGGACGAAGACGAACGCCGCGGCGACGGCGACGAGCGCCTTCGTGTGGGGGTCCTGCCGGACCGTCGAGACCGTCCGGCGGGCGCCGTAGCCGACGACGGGGAGGGCGACCACCGTCCAGATAATTGCCCAGACTGGGGGGAGGAACCCTTCTACGATGTGCACGTCGACATCTCTCCGTAGCGGTTCGATCCCGCCGGCCACAAAAAACAATTTCGATTGCTATAACGAAACCAGAATTGTGGATCCCTCGGGTCCGGCCGGGCCGGGCGAATCATACTGTCGGACGAAACCGTCGTACCCGCCCATCCCTCCCGGGGATTCCCAGGAGTAGCAGGACGTTCGTCCGACAGTATAGGACCGGACGACCACGGGAGTAGTGAAACCGTACTTTTGGTAGAGCAAGCACAATTGTTTTAATGGACGGCCGAAACGATAGTGGTGATGTCTCAGGTATCGCTGCCACACGACGCGAAGGCCGGCCCGACGAAGCCGGAGATACGGGCGGTGACGCTCGGGAAGTTGGACGTACAACCCACAGACCACGTCGTGGAGGTCGGTTCTTGCACCGGCGCGGTCACCGTCGAGGCGGCCCGGCGCGCCGACCGCGTGACGGCGCTCGAACGGCACTCCGACCGCCTGGAGGTGGCCCGGAAGAACCTCGACGCGAACGAGTACGACGCCGCTGTGTCGCTACGCGAGGCGGAGGCGCCGGCGGGGCTGCCGGACGACGCGGACGCGCTGTTCCTCGGCGGGAGCCGGAACTTCGAGGCCGTCCTCGATCACGCCGTGGACACGGGCGTCGACCGCATCGTGATGAACGCCTCCCGCGTCGAGGTCGCGGGCGACGCCATCGACGCCTTCCGGGAGCGCGACCTGCTCGCGGAGGCGCTGCAGATCCAGGTGAACCACGGGTACGAACTCGCCGGCGCGACGAGCTTCCGGGCCGACAACCCGGTCTATGTGATCGTCGGGCGCCGGGACGCCGGGGGGGCCGGATGACCGTCTACGGCGTCGGTCTCGGCCCCGGCGAGGCCGACCTCGTCACCGTCCGGGGGAGGCGGGTGCTCGAATCGGCGGACACCGTCTACTCGCCCGGTCGGCTCTCCCGGTCCGTAGCGGAGGCGCACGTCCCCGAATCGCGACTCGGCGACCTCGACTTCCCGATGACGCGGGACCCAGTGGAACTCCGGGCGGCGTGGCGGGAGGCCGCAGCGGTCGTCGCCGACGCGGCGGCCGACGGGGACGTGGCGTTCGCGACGCTCGGCGATCCCAACGTCTACTCGACGTTCGGCCACCTCCGGCGGACGCTCTCGGCCTTCCACCCGACCGTCGACGTGGCGGTGGTCCCCGGCGTGAGCGCCGTCACCGCGTTCGCGGCGGCGCTCGGCGTCGAGGTCGAGTCCGGGACGGGGCTCACGCTCCGGGAGGCCGCCGACGGCGCGGCCCCGACCGGACCGGACCGGATGGTCCTGTTCAAGGTCACCGACGCGGTCGCCACCCACGAGGGGCTCACCGCCGCCGGCTACGACGTCCGGTACGGGCGTCGCCTCTTCATGGAGCAGGGCGAGACGGTCGTCACCGCGGATCCGACGGCCGTCGCCGAGCGGGACTACTACACGCTCGCGTACGCCGAACGGGACGGTCTCGATCGCGACGTCGCCACGGCCGCCTTCGAGGCGTCGGCATCGGAGACAGAAGCAGAAGCGGGAGCGGAACCGGAGACGGAAGCGGAACCGGAGGGGTCCGCGTGAGCGACGCCGCCTCCGGCGTGAGCGACGCCGCCTCCGAGTACACCGCGGGCGACGTGCGCGAGGGCGTCCCGTTCGTCGGCGCCGGTCCCGGCGACCCGGGGCTGCTCACGGTGACCGGCAAGCGACTGGTCGCGGACGCCGACCTCGTCGTCCACGCGGGGTCGCTCGTGAACAGCGCCCTGCTGGCGGAGTACTGCGCGGACGCCGAGCAGGTCTCCAGCGTCGGGAAGGACCTCGAAGAGCTGGTGTCGCTGATGTCGGAGGCCTACGAGGACGACCGGCGGGTGGTCCGGCTCCACAGCGGCGACCCCTCCGTCTACGGGGCCGCGCTGGAACAGATGGACGCCCTCGAAGCGAACGGCGTCCCGACGTACGTCGTCCCCGGCGTCACCTCGGCGTTCGCCGCCAGCGCGACGCTCCGGACGCAGTTGACGCTCAACGGGGTGGCCAACCATGTCGCGTTCACCCGACCGCGCGGCGAGACGCTCTCCGAGGAGGAAGACCACATCAGCGACTTCGTCGGCTGCGGCGACGTGACGACCTGCATCTACCTGGGGACCCACGCCGTCGCCGAGACGATGGACCGCCTCCTCGACGACGGCCACGACCCCGACACGCCCGTCGCGGTCGTCTACCACGCGTCGTGGCCCGACGAGGACGTGATTCGCGGTACCATCGGAACGATCGGCGAGAAGGTCGCGGACGCGGGCTATCGCGCCTCGGCACTTGTCGTCGTCGGCGAGGCGGCGACCGGGTCCGGCTACGAGCGGTCGTATCTGTACGGCGACTGGGCGAACAGGGACGACGGACCTTCGACGGAGGCGACGACAGATGACTGACACCCGCGACAACGACTGTCGCACACCGGACAGCGACGGCGACGTGGCCGCCGAGATCGCGGTGATAAGCTTCGAGCGGAAGTTAGACACCGCAGAAGAGATCGAGACCGGACTCGCAGACGACTACGACCGGATCGACGTCCTCGACTACCACGGCGACGTCTTCGCGGAGCACTGGGGCGAGTACGACTGCTTCGTCGGCCTGATGGCGAGCGGCATCGCGATGCGGAAGACCGCCCCACTGCTCGACGACAAGTGGGACGACCCGGCCGTGGTCGTGGTCGACGAGGAACTGACGTGGGCGATCCCACTCACCGGCGGCCACCACGGCGCGAATCAGGTCGCCGACGACCTCTCGAAACTCGGGGCGGTCCCGGCGATGACGACCGCGTCCGAAGCGGCCGGCAAGCGTGGCGTCGAGAGCCGGGCGAAGGCGCTGGACGCCCACGTCGTCAACGGCGATTCGACGGTCGCGACGAACCTCGCGGTCCTGAACGACGAACTGGGGCCGGTCGCCCGTCTCGACGGGCCGCGCGCGGTCCTCGTCGACGACGACGTGACGGTCCTCAAGCGGAACGTGGATGCGGGCGTCGTCGTCGGCACCGGCAGCGTCTCCGGCGCGACGAAAGAGCAGTTCCTGACGGCGTGGACCGCCGCGCTCGAGGAGGCGGATCGGACGCCGGACGACGTGGAGTTCGTCGCGACCGCGACCCGGAAGGAAGGCGAGGAGGGCCTGCTCGCGGCCGCACGGGAGTTCGACCTCGGCGTCGCCTACCTCGACAGGGAGACGCTCTCGGACCACGAGGGACCGACTCCCTCGAAGTCGAAAGAACTCATCGGCTGGCCCGGCATCGCGGAGGCGAGCGCCATCGCCGCGGGCCGGAACCACGAACTCCTCGTAGAGAAGCGGCGACACGACGACGCCGTCACCGTGGCGGTGGGACGATGAGCGACGACCGCGGGGCCGACGAGTACGGCACCCTCTCGGTCGTGGGCATCGGCCCCGGGCTTCCGGGCCACCTGACCCAGCGGGCCCGCGACGCCGTCGCCGGCGCCGACTGCGTCATCGCCTCGGACCTCTATCAGGCGTTCCTGCGGCGAGACGGGACGCTCCCGCCGGAGGGCGAATCGGACGCCGACGACCCCGAGATCGTCCGGTCGTCGATGGGCAAGCAGGTGGAACTCACCCGGGAGGCGTTCGATCGCGTGCGGGCGGGCGAAGACGTCGCACACGTCTCCGGCGGCGACCCGAACGTCTACGGCAAGTCCGATCTCGTGTTCGCGGTGGCCGAGGCCGAGGGCGCGACGGACGTCCCGATCGAGATCGTCCCCGGCGTCACGGCGGCGCTGGGCGGCGCGGCGATGCTGGGCGCGCCCCTGTCGAACGACTTCTGTACGGTGTCGCTGTCGGACAAGTGGCGCGGCTGGGAAGAGATCGAAGAGAAGCTCCGGGCCGCCGCCGTCAGCGACTTCGTCATCGTCCTCTACAACTGCTGGCGGAACTACGCCCGCGCCGTCGACGTCGTCCGCGAAGAACGCGCAGACGACGTGCCGGTCGGCATCTTCACCGACGCCGGCCGGGGCGACGCCGGACGGAGTCCCGACGGCGAGACGTACACGGTCACGACGCTCGGCGACGCGGAGGCCCACGAATCGGACGTCGGCGGGATGGGGACGTCCATCCTGATCGGCACCCACGAGACCGACGCCTGGCGCAACGACTACGAAACGCACCTCGTCACCCCGCGCGGCGGGCGTGACGTCGACGACTTCTGACAATGAGAGAGCACACTGACGCGGACGCGGAATCGAGATGCGGCGGGCGCACAGACGGCGGATCGGACGCGGCGGACGGCTCCAGTTCGACGTGCGGCGGCTCCGCGCCGAGCGGCATCGACGCGCGGATCGACGCCACCGCCGACGACTTCGACGCCGAACCCGGCCGACTCCTCGCGGTCGGGCTGGGGCCGGGCGAGCCGCGCGGGATGACCGCGCGGGCGGACGCGGCCCTCCGGGACGTCGACCAGCTCGTCGGTTACACCACCTACATCGACCTCCTGCCCGGTGAGATCGTCGAGGGCGCCGACGACGTCTACTCGACGCCGATGTGCGGCGAGGTGTCGCGGACCGAAGAGGCGGTCGACCGGGCGCTGGCGGGGAACGACGTCGCGATCGTCGGGAGCGGCGACCCCAACGTCTACGCGCTCGGCGGTCTCGCGCTGGAGATCCTCGAATCCAAGGGCGCCACGGCCAGCGCGGTCGACTTCGAGGTGGTTCCCGGCGTCCCGGCCGCGCAGTCGTGTGCGGCCCGGCTCGGGGCGCCCCTCGTGAACGACTCGGTCAGCATCAGCCTCTCGGACCACCTGACGCCGATGCCGACGATCGAGTCCCGCCTCCACGCGGCCGCCACGGAGGGATTCACCATCGCCATCTACAACCCCTGGAGCCGCAAGCGGCGGGAGAACTACCAGAAGTGCTGTGAGATCCTGCTCGAACACCGGGATCCGGAGACGCCCGTCGGCGTCGTCCACGGCGCCGCCCGCGACGACGAGGAAGTAGCACTCGTCGACCTGGCGGAACTGCCGGACCTCGGCGAGACCGACCTCGTGGATATGACGACCACCATCCTGGTCGGGAACGACGAGACGTACGTCTGGGACGGCCGGATGGTGACCCCGCGGGGCTACGAGCGGAAGTACGACTACTGATACCGACGGTTGTGACTTTGTACCGTCGAACTCGATCGGGACGCCGCGGCGGCATCTCCGCCGACGGTCCCGAGGCGCACCACACGCTCCACGACGCCTTCCCGGTCGCAGAGGACGGATAAGGGAACCGGCAGGGTTACGACGACTCGTCCCGCGTCGCCCGGGCGGCGTCGGCGACGCGATCGGCCGTGAGCGCTGCGAGCGGGATCCGTCGCCCGCCGGTCTCGCTCTCGATGACGTCTGTCAGTCCGGCCCCGCCGTCGCCGGCGTCAACGAGGACGACCGACGCGTCGGTCTTCGCCAACCGTCGCGCCGCCGCCCGCGTCGCCCGCGTCGGACTGCCGTCGGCGACGTTCGCCCGACCGTCGGTCACGACGACGACCAGGCTCGCGTCCGTCTCGGCCCGCGTCACGAGGCGGTGGGCGGTGGAGAGGCCGTCGGGGAGCGGCGTTCTGTCACCTGTCGGGAGGTCCTTCAGGTGCCGGGCCGCGAGCGTGACGCTGTTCGTCGGCGGGAGCAGGACCTCGGCATCGTCGCCGGCCACGGCGACGAACGCGACTTCGTCGCGCTGTTCGTATGCGTCACGGAGGAGCGACAGGACCGTGCCCTTGGTCTCGCGCATCGCCGGCCGCATCGACGCGCTGGCGTCGACGACGAAGACGACGAGCGTCCCGGCTCGTCCGCTCCGGACCGACGTCCGGAGGTCGCCGGCGCCGACTTCCGTCCGCCCGTCGGCGGCGGCCGCCCGCACCGACGCCGCGGCGTCGACGTCGTCGTCGGGCGTCGCGCGCTCGGTTCGCACCCGCGAGCCGCGGCCGCCTTCGGAAGATTCGACTCGCGCCCGTGACCCGTCGGCAGCGCCGGTCTCGGACTCCAGTCCCACGTCGTCGACGGGCGGCCGGCGAGCGTCGCCCACCCCCGCGCGCTCCTGTCCGGGGACGAGCGGCGTCGCCTCCGTATCGGCCTCGCCGTCCCCGGATTTCTCGTCTGCGCCGGGGCCGCGGCCCTCGCCGGCCGACTCGGTATCGCCCGATCCGGCGCCGTCCGAGTCTGTGCCGTCCGGCCCGCCGTCGGGCTCGTCGTCACCCGACTCGCCGGTCCCGTTTCCGTTTCC
>JBDGUP010000025.1:18816-33423 GCA_042215815.1 Haloquadratum sp.
CCGTTTCCGTTTCCACCCGTGTCGCTTCCGGTCCCCTCGCGCCCACCGCTCGGTCTCTCGGACTCGTCGGCGTCGCTCTCGCCTTCTCCCCTCTCGTCGTCGAAGTGGTCGTCCAAGACGTCGTCCGGGTCCGGGCCGTCGTCGAAGGGGCGCCGCTGGAGCCGGTGGGGGAGCGCGAACCGCGCCGCCTCGCGGACGTCGGAGCGAGTGACCTTCGTTCGGCCGTCGAGCGCGGCGAGCGTCGCGGCCGTGCGCGCGGTGGCGATGTCGGCCCGGTGGCCGTCGACGCCGGCGTCTCGACAGAGTTCGGCGATGTCGCGCTTGAACGACGGGGGGAGGTCGACCTCGTCGACGAGTCGCCGGGCGGTGCGCAGCCGGTCGGAGAGCGCGGCAGTCTCGTCCTCGTAGGCCGCGGCGAACGCGTCCGGGTCGTCGTCTCTGTCGAGGGCGCGGTCCAGCACCGCGACCCGGTCGTCGAGGTCCTCACAGCCCGCGACGGTCGCCTGCAGCGCGAAGCGGTCGCGGAGTTGAGGCCGGAGGTCACCTTCTTCGGGGTTCATCGTCCCCACGAGGGTGAACTCGGCCGGGTGTTCGACGCTCACGCCGTCGCGCTCGACCCGGTTGACGCCACTCGCGGCCGCGTCCAGGAGGACGTCCACCAGGTGGTCCTCGAGGAGGTTCACCTCGTCGACATAGAGGATGCCGCGGTTCGCGCGAGCGAGGAGACCGGGATCGAACTCGGCGTCGCCGTCGAGCGCGTCGGCGACCGACAGGGTACCCACCACGCGCTCGCGCGTCGCGCCCAGCGGGAGCGTCACGAGGGGGACCGGACGCGTCGCCACCTCGGGGTCGGTCCGCGTTCGACAGGATCCACACTGGCGGTCGGGGTCGCCCGGCGGACAGCCGTACGGACAGTCCGCGATGACGCGTTGCTCGGGGAGGAGATCCACCAGCGCGCGAACCGCGGTAGACTTGGCGGTTCCCCTCTCGCCCCGGACGAGCAAGCCGTCGATCGCGTCGTTCGCGGCGACGGCCAGTAACGCCCGCTTCAACTCTTCTTGTCCGACGATGGCCGGAAACGGTGTGCGGCGACGCGCCATAGATATGAAAGTTTACTTGTAGTACCCAAATAATGCTTTATCAAGTTATGCCGACGATCGGGCTGTACACGGCGACGGAAAACGAGCTGGGCGCGGTACAGCAGGCCGCGGGACGGCTCGATGGGATCGACCTCGCGGTCCGCTCCGAGAGCGACTTCGACGACGAGACCGACGTCGACGCGTTCGTCGACGAGGTCGAATCCGCGTCCGCGGTAGTGCTCTGGCTGCACGGCGCCGAAGAGAGTATGCCCGGGTACGACCACGCGGTCGACCGCCTCACCGAGGCGGGCGTCCCCCTGATCGTCAAGTCGACGGGCGACGCGTTCGCGTTCGAGGACACGACGGTCGGCGAGCGCGACCGCGAGCGCGCGTACGACTATCTCGACGCGGGCGGCGCGGTGAACCTCGCGAACCTCTGTCGCTTCCTCGCCAACCAGTACGCCGACGTCGACGTCGCGTCCGAGGCGCCCACGTCGCTGCCGACCGAGGGGGTCTACCACCCCGACCATCCCGGCGCGGAGTACGAAGAGCTGCTGGGGAGGCACGACCCCGACAGGCCGACCGTCGGCGTCTGGTTCTACGAGTCCCACTGGACTCACGCGAACACGCGGTATGTCGACGCGCTCGTCCGGAGACTGGAGGCCGAGGGCGCGAACGTTCTCCCGGCGTTCTGCAACCCGGCGACCGACGAGGCGGGCCAGGAGAACGCCGAGTGGGTCGCGCGCAACTGGTTCAGCGACGAGGACGGTCCCATCGTCGATGCCGTCGTGAGTTCGTTTATGTTCTCGCTGTCGATGAGCGAGCGCGGTCGCGGGGCGAGCGACGAGAGCGACGGCGCCGAGGAGGTCTTCCTCACCGAACTCGGCGTTCCCGTGCTCCAGGCCGTCACGACGATGCGGTCGCGCTCCCGCTACCGTGAGAGCGACACGGGCGTGATGGGGTTCGAACTCGCGCTGTCGGTGGCGCTCCCGGAGTTCGACGGCGCCGTCGTCACCCACCCCATAAGCGGCAAGGAGCGGATGGAAGACGAGGCGGACATCGGGAGCGCGCCGAAACAGCACTTCCCCATCGCCGACCGCATCGACCACGTCGCCCGGCTGGCCGTCAACTGGGCGCGGCTCCGCCACCTCCCGAACGCGGAGAAGGACGTGGCCGTGGTCCTGCACAACTACCCGCCGAGCGACGACGGCATCGGGACGGCGTTCGGTCTCGACACCCCCGAGAGCACGGTCAACCTCCTCGACGAACTCGACGAGCGGGGATACGCCGTCGGCGACCCGCCCGCGGACGGCGAGAAACTCATCGATCGCCTCACCTCGCAGTTGACCCTCGACTCGCGGTGGGTCGCGCCCGCGGACGTGCGAGAGCGGTCCGTCGACGTGGTGTCGGCCGAGCAGTACGCCGAGTGGTTCGCCGACGCCGACGACCGCTTCCGCGAGCGCGTGAGAGAGGAGTGGGGCGACCCGCCGGATCGTCCCTTCGCTATCCCCGGCGTCGAGTACGGGAACGTGCTCGTGACGGTCCAGCCGCCGCGCGGGTTCGGGATGGACCCCTCGAAGGTGTACCACGACTCGGACCTCCAGCCGCCGCACGACTACTACGCCTTCTACGCGTGGCTCCGCGAGGCGTTCGACGCCGACGCCGTCGTCCACCTCGGCACGCACGGGAGCCTGGAGTGGCTGCCCGGCAAGACCGTCGGGCTGGACGGCGAGAGCGCTCCGGATCAACTGATCGACGACCTGCCCAACGTCTATCCCTACATCATCAACAACCCCGGCGAGGGGACCCAGGCCAAGCGGCGGTCCTACGCGGCCGTCGTCGACCACCTGACGCCGGTGATGCGCGCCGCGGGGACCTACGACGAACTCGCAGACCTCGAAGAGCTGGTCTGCGAGTACCGCAAAGCGGGGATGGCAGACGCCCGCACCGACAGCGGTGACCACCTTCGGGAGCGAATCGAAGCGACCGTCGCAGAACTGGATCTCGAAGCCGACCTGGGGATCGACGACGTCGACGACCTCGAGTTCGAAACGCTCCTCGAGCGGATCCACGAGTACCTCACCGACGTGAAGACCACCCAGATTCGGATGGGACTCCACACGATGGGCGAGCCGCCGGACGGCGACCGGCTCGTGGAGTACCTGGTCGCGCTCACCCGCCTCCCGAACCCGGGGGCACCGAGCCTCCGCGAGAGCGTCGCCGGCGCCCTCGGCGTCGACTACGAGCGGATGCTCGACGAGCCCGGAACCTACGACGAGGAACTGGGGATGTACCTCTCGGAGGCGGCCGACCGCGTCTACGAGCAGTCGGTGTCGCTCGTCGAAACACTCGCGCGGCACGGCTTCGACCTCCCGGCGTCAGAAGAAGAGGCCGGACCGGCCGACGAGACGACGATGAACCTGCTCGTCGTCGGTCTCGACCCCCTCGGCGACGCGCGCGCGAAGCCGGGCGCACACGAATCGCTCCGCGAGGCCCTCGCGTACGTCTGCGAGGAGGCCGCCCCGCGAGTCGAGGGCGCGACCGCGGAGATCCCGCGGACGGCCGACGCCCTGAACGGGGAGTACGTCCCGCCGGGCGGGAGCGGCGCGCCGACCCGGGGCGGCGTCGACCTCCTGCCGACGGGACGGAACTTCTACACGCTCGACCCCCGGAAGGTCCCCGCCAGGCCGGCGTGGGACGTGGGCGCGCGCGTCGCCGACGGCGTCGCCGAGCGCCACCGCGACGAGCGGGGGGAGTACCCCGAGGAGATCGGCGTCGTCGCGTGGGGCACGCCGACGGTGCGGACGCGCGGCGAGACCATCGCTCAGGTGCTCGCGCTGATGGGGGTCGAACCGGTGTGGACCGACGCGGGCCGCGTCGACGACGTGGAGCCGGTCCCGCTCGACGAACTCGGACGGCCCCGGATCGACGTGACGACGCGCGTCTCGGGGCTCTTCCGCGACGCCTTCCCGCAGGCGGCGAGCGTGATCCACGACGCCGTGGACGCGGTGGTCGACCGCGACGAACCCCACGAGATGAACTACGTCAAAAAGCACGTCGAGGCGGCGACAGCCGAACTCGAAGCCGACGGGGTGGATCCGGACGAGGCCGCGGCGCGGGCGCGGCACCGCGTCTTCACCACGAAGCCCGGCGGCTACGGCGCCGGGACGAACAAGGCCGTCGACGAGGGCAACTGGGACGACCGCGCCGACCTCGCCGACGTCTACGTGGAGTGGGGCGGCTACGCCCTCGGGTCCCGGGGGGAGGTCTCCGAGGCCCACGAGAGCTTCGAGCGGCGGCTCGGGTCGGTCGAGGCCACGGTGAAGATCGAAGACACGGCCGAGCAAGACGAGTTCGACTCCTCGGACTGGTACGCCTTCCACGGCGGGTTCGTCTCGGCGGTCGGCGAGATCGCCGGGTCGGACCCCGCCTCCTACGTCGGCGACTCCAGCGACCCCGACGACGTGACCGTCTACACCAACGAAGAGAAGGTGCGGAAGACGCTGCGCGCGCGGGTCCTCAACCCGGAGTGGCTGGACAGTATGGAAGACCACGGCTACAAGGGAGCGGGCGACCTGTCGTCGACCGTCGACGTGGCGCTCGGGTGGGACGCCACGACCGGCGTCGTGAGCGACGCGCTCTGGTCGGACCTCGCGGAAGCGTACGCGTTCGACGAGGAGCGCCGCGAGTGGCTGCGGGAGGTGAACCCCTGGGCCCTCGAAAGCATCACGGCGACGTTCGTAGAGGCCATCGACCGGGGGCTGTGGGCGGCCGATCCCGACGTGGCAGACCGGTTGCGGGACATCAACCTCGCCGTCGAGGGCGACCTCGAAGCGGGCGCGACCGCGCCCGAGGAGGCAGTCTCCGATGACTGACGGGAGCAACCGGGTCGGATCCGCGGCCTACGCCGACCTCGGCGCGACGACGCAGGAGGCGATGGAGATCGCGGAGACGAGTATGGACATCGTCCGATCGTTCGTGCCGGACGAGACGCTCGAAGACCGCATCCGGGCCAAAGCGGTCCACGCGACCGGCGCCCCCGAGTTCCAGCACCTGCTGCGGTTCGACAACGACCCCGTCGTCGCGGGCGCCCGGGCCGTCCTCGACGAGCGGCCCGTCGTCACAGACGTCACGATGGTGAAATCCGGCATCACGAGTCGCGGCCACGACTGCCCCGTGCGGAAGGCCATCGGGAACGGCGCGGACCTGGCGGCCGAGACGGGGATGACACGGACGGCGGCGTCCGTCCTCGAACTCGACCGCGAGGGGGCCTACGACGGGGCGATCGCCGTCGTCGGGAACGCCCCGACCGGCGCGATGGCGCTGGCCGACTGCATCGAAGACGGGACCCGGCCCGCGGTGGTCGTCGCGACCCCCGTGGGCTTCGTGAAGGCGGCCGACAGCCGCGAGCGGATCCGAGCGGTCGCCGCCGAACACGGCGTCCCCGCCGTCACGAACGTCGGCACGCGCGGCGGCAGCGGTCTCGGCGCGGCCCTGACGAACGAACTCGTCCACGTCGCTCGCGACGCGCGCGACGGCGAGATCACGCTCCCGACCGATGCGTGAGGAGTACGACCTCGACGCCGGGCCGGACCCGGCGACCGTCGCCGCGGCCGGGGCGGAACCGCCACGCGGGGAACTCGACGACCCGGTCTACGCGGTCGGGATCGGTCCCGGGAACCCGGAGTACCTCACCCGACGCGGAGCGCGGGCCGTCCGCGAGGCGGACGTCGTCGTCGGCTTCGAGACCGTCGTGGACTCCGTGGCCGACGAGACGGACGCCGACCTGCTCACCTGCGGCTACGACGACGAAGCGGCGACGCTCGACGCCTTCGCGCGGCGGACCGCGGAGGGCGACCGGGGCACGGCGGTCCTGATGGGCGATCCGAACCACTCGGGCTACCAGTTCCTCGGCAAGGTCGAACGGGCCGTCGCCTCGCCCGTGACGGTGATCCCGGGCGTCTCGTCGGTGCAGCTCGCCGCGAGCCGGGCGCGGACGCCGATCGAAGACGCCGCGTTCGTCACCCTGCACAAGAGCGGGAGCCTCGACGCCGAACTCGACCGGCTCGTCGACGCCGTCGGCGACCGGCACCTGCTCGTCCTGCCGCGGCCCTTCGAGTGGATGCCCGGCGACGTCGCGGCGCTGCTCGTCGACGCCGGCGCCGAGCCGGCCCGCGACGCGCTCGTCTTCGAGCGACTGACGCACGCGGACGAGACAGTGACGCGGACCGCGCTCGGTGACCTGCGCGCGTCGTCGGGCGGGTCGGGACCCGAGTCGACGCCGTTCTCGGATCTGTCCGTGCTCGTCGTGCGAGCCAAGGTGTCAGTATGAAGGGGTTCGTCGTCGGCGGCACCCGATCGGGCGTCGGAAAGACGGTCGCGACGCTCGCGATCGTCCGTGCGCTGCAGGCCCGCGGTCGCGACGTCCAGCCCGCGAAGGCGGGACCGGACTTCATCGATCCGAGCCACCACGAGACCGTGGCGGACGAACCTTCACGGACGCTCGACGTCTGGCTCGAAGGCCGTGCGGGCCTCCGCCGCAACTACTACCGCGGCGAGGGCGACGTCTGCGTCGTCGAGGGCGTGATGGGGCTCTACGACGGCGACTGCTCCAGTACCGCGATGGTCGCGGAGGCGCTGGATCTCCCGGTGGTGCTCGTCGTCGACGCCGAAGCCGGGATGGAGAGCGTCGCCGCCACGGCGCACGGCTTCCGCGAGTACGCCACCGAAGCCGGTCGCGACGTCGACGTCGTCGGCGTCCTGGCCCAGCGGGCACACGGCGGCCGACACGAGCGGGGGATCCGCGAGGCGCTGCCCGACGACATCGCGTACGTCGGCCGGATCCCGCCGCGCTCCGCGCTCGAGATCCCGGATCGCCACCTCGGGCTCCGACTGGGCGAAGACGCCGCTCTCGACGAATCGGCGCTCGACGCGGCCGCCGAGTCGATCCGGACCGATCGGCTGCTCGAGGCCGCGCGGTCGCCCCCGCGGCCGGACGCGGTCGCCGACGCGGGCGAGACGCTCGTCGACGGCGACGCCGGGGAGGGCGGGTCCGTCCCCCGCGTCGCCGTCGCGCGCGACGCGGCGTTCTGCTTCGTCTACCCGGCGACGCTCGAACGGCTCCGCGACCGGGGCGAAGTCGTCGCCTTCTCGCCGCTCGCGGGGGACGACCTGCCCGACTGCGACGGCGTCTACCTCCCGGGCGGCTATCCCGAACTCCACGCCGCGACCCTCGAAGCGAGTTCGACGATGGACGCCGTCGCGGCGCGCGCGGCCGACGGCGCGGCCGTACTCGGCGAGTGCGGCGGGCTGATGGCGCTCTCGGAGTCGCTGACGACGACGGACGGCGAGACCCACGAGATGGCCGGCGTCCTGCCGGCGGCCGTCCGGATGCACGACCGGCACCAGGCCCTCGACCACGTCGAACTGCGGGCCGCGAGGGAGACGCTGACGGCCGCGGCGGGAGAGCGCCGACGCGGCCACGAGTTCCACTACTCAAGCGCCGACGTCGGCGACGACGCGCGGTTCGCGTTCGAGGTCGTCCGGGGGACCGGCATCTGCGACGGGCGCGACGGTCTCGTCGAACACCGTACCCTCGGCACGTACTGTCACCTCCACCCGGCGAGCGGCGCCGTCGACGCGTTCCTCGCGCGGGCGGCCGAGCGCTGATCGGCGGCAGCGCTCGTCCACATTCCGGTCGACGACGTCGAACTCGAAGGGACCCTCGCCGTCCCGGAAGACGCCGCGGGAATCGTCGCGGACGCCGGCCACCTCTTCGGGGGCGAAGGCGAACTCGAGGCGGTCGCGACCGTCGCGGCCGACTGGTTCGTCGACGCGCTCCAGTGATCGACGCGACGGGGCGTTTCATACTGTCTACTGTCGGTCAGTACCGCTGGTTCGCCGAAACGGGGTGACGAACCAGCGGTACACAGTGACAATAGACAGTATCACGGGAGTATCACACCAATTATTGATAACGATCCCCACAGATAGTCCCTGTATGCAGTTCGACGAGTTCACCGGGACGATCCAGCACCGACTCGGTCTCTCCGGCACCGGCGAGACGGTCCGGGCGATCCGGGCGACGCTCCAGACGCTGGGCGAGCGGCTCCCCGAAGAGCAGGCGGAGGACTTCGCGGCGTCGCTGCCGATCGAGATCAAGTGGTATCCGACGGGGGCGGTGGCCGAACACGGCCAGCGCTTCGACTGGCAGGAGTTCGTCCAGCGGGTCAGCGACATCGAGGGGACGGACCCGTCCGACGCGGCGTATCACGCCCGCGTGATCGTGGACCTAGTCCACGACCTCGTCCCCGGATCCGACTTCCAGCAGTTGCGGGACTCGCTCCCGGAGAGCGAATCCGACGAGAACTGGCGGAAGCTCTTCGAGGTCGTCGACGCCGGCGGGTGGAGCGAGTCGGACGGGTCGTGAGATCACTCCGAGTAGCCTTCCTGGAGGAAGGTCCCCTCCGTCTCGTAGAGCGTGAGTAGCTCCTCTATGAGTTCCTCGTACGTTTCGCCCTCTTCGAGGTGGGTCTCCAGTCGGTCTCTGAGTTCGTCGCTGATCTCGATGGTGTGTGTCATCGTCGTCGGTTCCTGTGCGTTCCCGTTCGCACTGCGGGTGCAAATACCTTGACCCGGTCCCGCGCGCGGAGAGACGGCGGCAGGTCGCCGCTACCGGAGGCGCCCGAGGAGTTCGTAGTCGTGGTCGGGCGTGTACCGCCGGAACAGCAGGCTGTTCGACAGCACCGAGACCGACGAGAACGCCATCGCGCCGGCGGCGAGGACGGGCTGGAGCAACCCGAGGGACGCGAGCGGGATCATCGCGGTGTTGTACCCGAGCGCCCACACGAGGTTCTGCTTGATCTTCTGCAGCGTGGCCTCGGATATCCGGACGGCCTTCACGACGTCGAGCGGGTCGTCGCGCATCAGCGTGACGTCGGCCGCCTCGATGGCGACGTCCGTGCCGGAGCCGATCGCGGTCCCGACGTACGCGACCGCGAGCGCGGGGGCGTCGTTGACGCCGTCGCCGACCATCATCGCCGTGCGCCCGTCCGACTGGATCGCTTCGACCGCGTCGGACTTGTCCTCGGGGAGGACCTCCGCGCGGACGTTCGCGGGATCGATGCCGACGCGCTCGGCGACGGCGCGGGCGGTGCGCTCGTTGTCGCCCGTGAGCAGCATTACCTCGATCCCCCTGGACCGGAGCGCACTGACGGCCGCCGCGGCGCTTTCTTTCACCGTGTCGGCGGTCGCGACGACGCCGACGAGTTCGCCCTCGCTCGCGCCCGGCGGGACGCGCGCGACGAGCATCGCCGTCTTGCCCTCGCGTTCGAGTCGCTCCATCGTCTCCGCGGCGGGCGCGGGGTCGATCCCCTCCTCGCGCAGCAGTTTCCGGTTGCCGACGAGCACCTCGGTCCCGTCGACGGTCGCCCGGACGCCGTGGCCCGGGACGTTCTCGAAGTCCTCGGCGTCCCCGCGGTCGAGGCCGCGTGCGTCCGCGCCGGCGACGATCGCCTGGGCGAGCGGGTGCTCGCTCCCGCTCTCGGCCGCGGCGGCGAGGCGCAGGACCTCGTCTTCGGTGAGCGTCTCGGGGGCGGCCAGTCGACCGCCGTCGGTCGCGGGCGAACCGGACGAGGACGGCGCGTCCCCGACCGCGACCACGTCGGTCAGTTCCATCTCCCCTCGGGTCAGCGTCCCGGTCTTGTCGAAGACGACCGTGTCGACGTCCTTCGCGCGTTCGAGCACGTCGCCGCCCTTGAACAGGACGCCGTTCTGCGCGCCGATCGTCGTCCCGACCATCGTCGCCGCCGGGGTCGCGAGACCGAGCGCGCAGGGGCAGGCGATCAGGACCGCCGACGCGAAGACGACGACCGCGAACTCGAAGACCGACACCGTCCCGCCGGCGACGGCGGGGCCGCCGGCGACGAGTCCCCACAGCGGGAGCCACTCGACGAACCCGGCGAGCGCGGCGGGAAAGAAGAGCCAGGCGGCGCCCCACAGCAGGGCGTTCGCGATGACCGCCGGCACGAAGTACGCCGAGATGCGGTCGGCGAGGTTCTGGATGTCGGGCTGGCGCGACTGCGCCTCCCGCACGGTCTGGACGATCTGCTGGAGCGCGGTGTCGGCGCCGACCTTCGTCGCCTCGACGACGAGGACGCCGTTCTCGTTGAGGGTCGAGCCGACGACCTCGTCGCCCGGTTCCTTCTCGACGGGGACCGACTCGCCGGTGACCATCGACTCGTCGACGGCGCTTTGTCCCTCGACGACGACCCCGTCGGTCGGGATCTTCTCGCCGGGCCGGACTTTCATCCGGTCGCCGACTCCGACCTCGTCGAGCGGGACCGCCGTTTCGTCTCCCTCCGCGTCGACGAGGGTCGCCGTCTCGGCTTCCATCTCCAGGAGCGCCCGCAGCGCCTCGCTCGCCCGTCCCTTCGAGCGGGCTTCGAGGTAGTTACCGAGGGTGATGAACAAAAGGATGAGCGCGGCGGTGTCGAAGTAGAGTCCGCCCGCGATCGCGCCGAGCAGGACCGCGACGGAGTAGCCGTACGCCGTCGTCGACCCCAGCGCGATCAGGACGTCCATATTGGCGCGGCCGTTCTTCGCGAGCGCCTGGTAGGCGTTCCTGTAGAACGGCCACCCGAGGACGACCTGGACGGGCGTGGCGAGCAGGAACTCGACCCAGCCGAACCGGACGCCGAAGACCGTCTCGGGGACGACGCCCCCGCCGAGGAGGAACCGCTCGACGAGGAAGAACAAAAGCGGCGCCGACAGCACCGCCCCGAAGAGGGTGAGACGGAGCTGGCGGCGTTCTTCGGCCCGGCGGGCCGCGTCGCGAGCGTCGCGCTCGCCGCCCCCCTCGTCGCCGCTGTCGGGGCGGATCGGCGTGTAGCCCGCCTCTTCGACGGCGTCATAGAGGGCGTCGGGCGAGACCGCCGACGGGAGGTAGGCGACCTGGGCCTCGTCGGTCGCGTAGTTGACCTCGGCCGCGACGACGCCGGTGACGGCTTCGAGGGCGTCCCGGTTGGCGTCGGCGCAGTTCGCACACGACATATCAGCGATGCCGATGGTGATCGTCTCGGTCACGACGCCGTAGCCGGCGTCCTCGATCGTCTCGACGAGCTTCCCGAGGGAGATCTCCTCCGGGTCGTACTCGACGGCCCCCTCGTCGGTGGCGAAGTTGACGCTCGCGGCTTCGACCCCGTCGAGGGTCTCCAGGGCGTCCCCGACTGTCGCCGAACAGTTGGCACAGGACATCCCCGTGATGTCGAGGTGGATCGTTCGCGTGCTCATCGTATCCCTCCCTAGGGGATGCTCCCTTAGTGCGTTTGCTGATTCGATACTTCGGGTTTGGGTGCGGTCTGACTTTAGGTTCCAAAGTGGCGCGCGTCTCCATCGCTCGCCGGCACACAATCTTTATCTCCGTCTCGAGCCGATATTGTCCTGTATGTCCTATACGCTCCACACGGAGGTGGACGGCGACTTCGACGACGTGGTCGAGGCGACGATCGCGCGTCTCGACGACGAGGGGTTCGGCGTCCTCTGTGAGGTCGACGTGCGGGAGACCTTCCGGAAGAAGCTCGACGCGGACTTCCGCCGGTACCGCATCCTCGGAGCGTGCAACCCGCCGCTGGCGAGAAAGGCGCTGGAGGCGGAACTCGCGCTCGGGGCGCTGCTGCCGTGTAACGTGATCGTCTACGAGACCGACGACGGGGGCGTCGCCGTCGAGGCCGTCGACCCGGAGCGACTCGTGGGCGTCGCCGAGAACCCGGCGCTCGACGACGTGGCCGAGGAGGTCCGCGACCGCTTCGAGGCGGTGCTGTCGGACCTGGCCGCAGGCGAGTGACATCTCGTACCCTCGCCGGGGGATACCCAGGAGTATCAGGACGTTCGTCCGACGGTATGATCACCACCCCCGTCGATTGTGATCACCGGCCGTCGAGGAACCGCGCGACCGTCTCTGGCATCGCTCCCCGGGCGCCCAGGAGCGAGATCCGATCGCCCGCTTCTAACCGCGTCTCCGATCCGGGGAACCGCGTCTCGCCGTCGCGAGCGAGCGCGACGATCAGCACGCGGTGGGGGAGGTCGGCCTCGACGGCGCGCACGGTCCGGCCCGCGACCGGAGGCCCGACCTCGATTTCGCGGACGTCGCCACCCCGGGCGAACGCCGAAAGCCAGTCCGGGAGCGGCTGGTCGAAGAGCGTCTCGATCGCCCACAGCCGAAGCGTCGGCCCCGAGAACGTGCGGACCCCGAGCGCGTCGAAGCGTCCCCCGTTGTCGGGGTCGTTCAGCCGCGCTACGACGGTCGGCACACCGAAGCGCTGGACCGCGAGCGAGGCCACCTCCAGGTTCACCTCGTCGTCGTCGGTCGCGGCCACTACCTGCGTCGCGTCGGCGATCCCGGCGCCCAGCAACACGTCCGGGTCGGTCCCGTCGCCGGCGTGGACCGTGAATCCGGCGTTTCGCGCCCGCTCTGTCGCCACCGGCGTCGACTCGACGACGTCGACCCGGCTCCCGCCCTCGCGGTAGCGGCGGGCCAGCGCCAGCCCGAGCGTGCCGCCCCCGACGACGACCGTCCGCCCGCGGTCGATGCCGAGCCACTCGGCGACGTGGCGGGCCGTCCCGCCCTCGACCACGACCGTGGCGACGATGACGAGAAAGACCGTCCCGGTGAGCGTCGTCGCGACCGCCGGCCGCGAGGCCTCGAGTCGGAGCGCGAAAAGCGTCGCGACCGCCGCGGGGACGATCCCGCGGGGCGCCACGAACGAGAGGAACGCCCGTTCGCGCCGGGACAGCCCGCTCCCCAGCGTCGAGACGGCGACCGCGAGCGGCCGGACGACCGCGAGGACCGCCACGACGACGACCAGCCCGCCGACGCCGAGCGCGAGCAGGTCGGCGAACTCGACGAGCGAGGCCAGCGTGATGAACACGAACGCGAGGACCAGGCGGGTGACGTCGTCTTTGAACTCGGCGACGTGTTCCTCGTAGGGGAGGCCGACGTTCCCCAGCAGGACCCCGGCGGTCGCGGCCGCGACGATGCCGGCCTCGCCGACGATCAGTTCGGCGCCGCCGTAGGCGACGACCGCGCCCGCGACCACGAGCAGTCGGGCGTCCTGCGGGGCGTTTTCCGGGGCGTGCTCGGCATACCGGAACAGCGCCCACACGACGCCGGCCAGGAGGACGCCGACCGCCGTTCCGACGGCGAAGCGGCCGACGAACGCCGTCGCGGCGGCGGCGAGTCCCCGGTCGAGGGTGAGCACCTCGAAGGCGATCACCGCCGCGATGGCCGCCGTGACGTCGTTGACGATTCCTTCGGTTTCGAGGACGGTCCCGACGCGTTCTCCGACGTCGGCGGCGTCCAGTACCGGCCCGATGACCGTCGGGCCCGTCGCCACGAGCAGCGAGCCGACGAGGGCGGCCGCCGCCCACGACGCCCCGAGCGCGAGGTGGACCACGAGGGCCGTTCCGACGAGCGTCACCACCGCGCCGACGCTCACGAGCCTGAGCGTCACGCTTCCGGTCCGGCGCACCGCCGCCACGTCGAGACCGAAGGCGCCCTCGAAGACGATGACCGCAACGCTCACGCCGACGATCGCAGACAGGGCCCCGCCGGCGAACGTCGCCTCGGAGAGCACGCCGACGCCCTCGGGACCGAGCGCGATCCCCGCGAGAAGCAAGAACGGAATGCTCGGGATCCGGAGGTAGCTCGCCAGGACTTCCGCTGCGACGCCGACACCGACCACCGCCGCGATCACCGGGAGGATCCCCGCTTCCGCGCTCATACGGCACCGCTCTCGTCGCCGACACGTAATTCACCTGATTCGCATCCCGCCCGCGTCGGCCCGCGGGAGTTCGACGACGAACACCGCCCCGGTGGGGTCGCTGTCCTCGACCCAGACGCTGCCGCCGTACCGCGTGACCAGGTGTTGGACGAGATAAAGGCCAAGCCCGGTCCCCTCGCTGTCGAGTCCTTTCTCGCCCTTGCCGAAGATCGTCTCCTTTTGGTCGTCGGGGACACCGGGACCGTTGTCCGCGATCCGAACGGTGACACGCTCGTCGTCGGCGGTCGCGGCGATCGATATCTCGGGGACGTCCTTGTCGTTGTGCTGGACGGCGTTTGTGAGGAGGTTGCGGAACACGGAGTCGAGCATCGCGTCGGCCCGGACCGGGACCGCCGGCACCGACCCCTCGATCGCGACGCACGCCGCGGGGTACTCCGCGTCGAGTTTATCGATCTCGGCTTCGAGCGTCTCACGCAGGGGAACCCGGTCCCGCTTTTCGCCCTCCGTCGAGAGCATCACGTCGGCCAGGTCCCGGGCGGTCCTGGTGAGTTCGACCGCGTGCTCGGCGTTCGTCCGCAGGGTGTCCAGATAGTCCGCGCCCTCGTCGTCGACGTGGTCGGTGAGGACCTCACCGTAGCCCGTCACCACCTGGAGGTCGTTGCGGATGTCGTGCCGCAACACCTGGTTCAGGAGGTCCAGGCCGTCGCGCTGTTCTTCGAGCCGCTTTTCGTACGCCTTGCGTTCTGTGA
>JBDGUP010000025.1:33523-36212 GCA_042215815.1 Haloquadratum sp.
TCCAGGCCGTCGCGCTGTTCTTCGAGCCGCTTTTCGTACGCCTTGCGTTCTGTGACGTCCCTGGCGACCGCGACGAAGGCCTCGATTTCGCCGTCGTCGCGTTCGACGGGCGAGATCGTCTGGTCGAGGATGACGTCTGTGCCCTCGCTGGTCTCGTCGTGCATCTCGTGGTGCCACCGCTCTCCGGACGTGATCGTCTCCCAGAGGTCCGCATAGAACCCGTCGTCGTACTCGCCCGACTGCAGGATCCGAGGGGTCTCTCCGAGGGCCTCCGAGGCGTCGTATCCCGTCGTCTCCTCGAAGGCGGGATTGACGTAGGTGATCGTGCCGTCGGGGTCGGTGATGTAGACCGCGTGGCCGGCCTGCTCGACCGCCTCTCGGAACTGGCGGAGCCGCCGTTCCCGCTCGCGGCGGTCGGTCACGTCGGTGAAGGTGGCGAGCGTCGCCGGTTCGTTCCGGTAGCTGATCCGCGAGACCCGCAGGTCGATGTGGCGGCGCTCCCCGCCGTCGGTGAGGATCTCGATGTCGTATCGATCGGGCGGGTTCTCCCCCGCCACCCGCTTTTCGTACCGTTCGCGGACCAGATCGCGGTCCTCCGGCGCGACGATGTCGGTCAGCGCTCGCCCTTCGAGTTCGGCGGGGGAACACCCGACGAGGTCCGCCATCGCCCGGTTGGCGAACGCGAAGCGCCCCTCCCGGACGATGGCGATGCCGTCCTGGCTCTGTTCGACGAGGGTGGTGTACTTCTGATGTTCTTCTTCGAGTTCCTGTCGGCGCGTTTCGCGCCGGGCCATCTCCGTTTCGAGCGTGTCGCTGAACTCGTTGAACCGCGCTTCGATCCGCTCCCACTCGTCGGCGCCGCCCAGGGAGAGTTCCGTTCCGTACTCCCCGTCGGCCAGCGCGTCGAACCCCTCCCGCAGCCGATCGAGTTGGGTGATGTTGCGTCGGTAAACCCACCACCCGAACCCGAGGACGACGCCCAG
Source organism: Haloquadratum sp. (assembly GCA_042215815.1). Taxonomy (GTDB): domain Archaea; phylum Halobacteriota; class Halobacteria; order Halobacteriales; family Haloferacaceae; genus Haloquadratum. Next base: position 34,507 of record JBDGUP010000025.1, read on the forward strand.
GACGACGAACGCCACGCCGACCTGGAGGTAGGTCACCGCCCGGATCGCCGACTGGATCGGCGCGCGGCTCTCCTGGACGCTGACGGTCCAGCCCGTCGCGGGGACCGTCTCGTTCCGAACGATCAGGTCCGTCGGCGGCGCCGGGTCGACGTCGTAGATCCGCGTTCCGTTCCGGGCGTAGATCGTCAGCCCCTGTCGCGACGTGAGCGTCGAGTTGAACCGCGCGAAGAAGGCCCGTCGCGACGGGTGAGACAGATAGAGCGCGGCGTTGACCGTGGCGACGATCCGGCCGCCGCGCCGGACGGGCGCGCTCACCGTCACGATGTAGTTCCCCGATTCGGCGGCGACCGGGTCGCTGACGTAGGTCCGGCCCGCTATCGCTCGCCGGAAGTAGGTCCGCGACTCGAACGACGACCCGACGAGTTGCTGGCGCCGCTCGGCCGAGACGTTTCCCACGATGTTCGTCATCGTCCCGTTGGCGGCGATGACGGAGGCGCCGGAGAAGGCGGACCGCTCGACGAGCGCCCGCAAGGCCCGCCGCTGGGCGGTCGTCCCGTGGCGGGTCAGCGCCGGGTTCGCCGCCGCGATCTCGACCGCGCGCTCCAGGCCCGTGATAGATCGGTTGAGGTCGGACTGGACCTGTGCCGCCGTCTGCGTGACCTCCGATCGCTCGTGTGCAGAGAGCGTGGTCTTGTACTGCTGGAACCCCACCACGACCCCGCCCACGAGGAGGAGGGCGACGAGCGCGAGAGAGAGCCAGAACAGTCGCTGCGTCTTCATTATTATTTACCCGAATGTAGAGGCAAATTAAGCCTGCGTTTCGGCACCGGTTCGGGTGGGACCCGATGACAATGTCCCCCGTTCGAGAGCTTGCAGACCGGGCTGCGACCGGAGGCGTGCGCCCGGGTCGAGGTCGGAGATTCCGGTGTCGCGACGTCATATACTGTTGGACGAAAGTCCTGATAATCCTGCGTATCCCCCGGAGAGGTACGAGATTATCAACGGTTTCGTCCGACAGTATACTGACGGCTGTCGTCTCGTATCGGTGTTCGCCGGCACGGGGGTGGCGAGAATTGCTGGTGAGTTGGAACCGTAGAAATCCTCTATATGACGAATCCTGACAGGCCTACTCCGCTGATAAAGCCGGCCATTTGAAACCCGCGACAAGTCGGTCATTATAAATCACGAGAGTATCCCGATGGGTCACGGTAGGTTCGCTCGGAATATGTCTCTGTACAGTACCATCAAAATCGAATGCCAATCGGATCTGTGTGAGTTGTTCTCCCGAGTCGAGATCTATGATGGTTCGCATCGGTTGCGAAGCCCCACCCACTTTCGTTGGCGTACAAAGAGCGTGATCCCCATATTTGGTGAAGCTACTGAATCCCGAGGCCGTCCATAGTCGGCTTCCGGACGTCCCATCATAAGCATAAATCTCTTCATTTGAAAGAACGTATATTTTATTACCAGAAGTCATTACATCAGAGACATCCAGACTCACGTTCATATTCGGTGAACCAGACCTCACGCTGTCTCGATCAATAGTGACAACCCTAGAATCTGCTACAGTCACAACGAGATCGTCTGTCAAAATTACATTATGTACCTGGAAGCCACCGGTTTGATCTGGTAGTAGTCGGATGCTGTTTGGATTGACATCTCCTCCCGAAAGGTTCGGGAGCGTTTCATTATCAACGCCGATTGTC
>JBDGUP010000043.1:0-32756 GCA_042215815.1 Haloquadratum sp.
CTAATCAGAGATCGAAACGAGACTCGGAGCGTCGACGGCGCTAGAGGACCTCGTCGAAGTCCTTGTGCTGGCTGATCTCGACGCCCTCGTCGGTCACGACCGCGACGTTGATCCCGTTGCCGGACGCGAGGTCGCGCTCGACGGCGCTCTTGATCGCCCGGGCCGCGACGGTCTTGGCCTCCTCGATCGAGAGTTCCTCGTCGTACTCCTGTTCGAGGACGCCGAGGGCGTACTGGCTCCCGGAGCCGGTGACGGTGTAGTTTTCTTCGAGGATCGACCCCGTCGGGTCGATGCTGTAGATGTGCGGGCCCTCCTCGTCGACGCCGCCGAGGATCGGCTGGACGATGAAGAACGCCCCCGAGCGGAGGAAGTTGCCGAGAAGCGTCGAGAGCGCCTGCATACTCATATCTTCGCCCCGGCGCGACTCGTAGAGGCGCACCTCGGCGCGGATCGAACTGATGAGCGACTGGGCGGCCGAGACGGAGCCGGCGATGGTCAGCGCCGCGTTGGGGTGGATCTGTTCGACCTTCTGGACGTCCTTCGAGGAGACCATCCGACCGAGACTGGCGCGCATGTCCGTCGCGAGCACGACGCCGTCTTCGGTCTTCAGACCCACGGTCGTCGTCCCCGTCTTTGTCTCGGTGTCGCTCATCCCCTCGGCGCGCTGTTCGGCGTTGGGGAATTCGCCGAGTTCGGGCGAGAATACGTCCGAGTGCTCACCGTTCAGCGGATCGAGACGCCCCGAGGCGTCGTCGCTCGTAGGAGTACGCATTACCCGGTGTTCACGCCCGCCGCTGATAAATGCCACCTTTCCCACTGCTGTTGCCCGTACCGAATCTCCGGGCGACCCACAGCGGAAGGTACCGATGCCTCTCGTACTGACGGTTGTACCGTTGTACCGGCGCTCGCCACCCTCGGTGCCGGCGAGCACCGGGGGGACTACAACGAGTATGAGACGCTCAGCGGTGGCTGCGCCGCTCGGTCCGCCTGTAGATCCCCTCCGCGGACTCGAGGAGGCGGCGGAGAGAGAGCGTGAGTCCGAGCCGCCGCGCGACGAGCGCGATCGGCATCGCCACGATCCCGAGGAGGAGCGCCGTCTGGTACAGCACCAACGCGACGCCCCGGTATAGGTCTGCTTTCATTCCGTGGCGGGTGAGGGGCCACGGGAATATATAAATCTTCCTCGTCGGGTGCGCGACAGACCCCGACGCAGTCATCCGATTCAAGCCGACTTGTGTCTTGCACAAGAGCAGTTGTGAACGGACCGCACCAGTCCGTACGAACGCTGTCATCCGCATCGTTCGTCCGCATAAGTTATGCGGGGCTTCGACGTTGCGTACGCGTTCTGTCGAGGGAGACGCTACCTGGTGCGTGTTACCACTTCACACGCGAACGATCGAACCACAAGACACGAAACCCTACGGCGCGTCGTTCGGGTATGAGCAACTATCTCGTCGCGATGGAGGCCGCGTGGCTGGTCCGCGACGTCGACGACGTCGACGACGCCATCGGCGTGGCCGTCAGCGAGGCCGGCAAGCGACTCAACGAGAAGGACAAGGAGTACGTCGAGGTCGAAGTCGGTGCGACGCCGTGTCCGGCCTGCGGCGAACCGTTCGACTCGGCGTTCATCGCCGCGAACACCGCGCTCGTCGGTCTCCTTCTGGAAATCGACGTGTTCAACGCCGACAGCGAAGAGCACGCCGCCCGCATCGCCAAGAGCGAAGTCGGCGGCGCGCTCCGCGACGTTCCCCTCTCGGTGATCGAGGTCGTCGAGACCGAAGCGGACGAAGGCGAAGCCGACTCCGAAACCCGGGCCGAGCAGTAGTGCCGCAGCGCGAGGGCGGCCCTCGAAGGCCCTCCGCCGCCTTCGACGACCCCGAAACACTTTCGTATAACTTCAGGTAATTAGGGGTATGGAACTCCCGACCCCGGAGGACCTGCGACAGCGTCGCACGGAGTTGGACCTCACCCAGAGCGCGCTCGCGGAGATGGCCGGCGTCTCGCAGCCGCTCATCGCCCGCATCGAGGGCGGCGACGTCGATCCGCGGCTGTCGACGCTCCGCCGGATCGTCAACGCGCTCGACGAGGCAGAGGGGGGCGTGGTGCGCGCGGAGGACCTGATGAACGAAGCCGTCGTGAGCGTCCAGCCCGACGACTCCGTCCGGTACGCCCGGGACGTGATGCTCGACGAGGGCTTCTCGCAGTTGCCCGTGATCCGCGACGGCCGGCCCGTGGGACTCATCTCCAACAGCGACATCCGCCACGCCCAAGAGGACGACGACGACATCGGCACGCTCCCGGTCGCCGACGTGATGCACGAGTCGGTGACGACCGTCGAGCGCTCGGCGACGCTCGAAGAGATAGACGCCGCCTTGGATCACCACGCGGCCGTCCTCGTCGTCGAGGGCGGCGAGACGATCGGGATCGTCACCGAGGCCGACGTGGCCGCACACCTGTAGCTTGCGTCTCGGATTTTCGGAACGTGTTCTCTCGATCAGAGCTCGAGACCGCAGATCGCCACTGACTCGCCCTCGTCGACGTGGCCGATCACGCGCCCCTCGGTCGCGTCCGCGAGCGCCGCCGCGTCGTCGGGCGCCAGCGCACAGACGAAGCCGGTCCCCATGTTGAACGTCCGGTGCATCTCTTCGTCGGAGACGTTCCCTTCCGACTGGACGAACTCGAAGACCGGCTGGGGATCGAAGGGGTCGTCGATCACATACCGGTGGGCGCCAAGGCGTTCGAGGTTCGTCCAGCCGCCGCCGGTGACGTGCGCGGCCGCGCGGACGCCGTGGTCGCGCATCGGATCGAGCAGGTGCGTGTAGAGCCGCGTGGGTTCGAGCAACGCCTCGCCGATCGTGTCGTAGTCGCCGAACGGGCAGGGATCGGCGTACTCGTGGTCGCGGGTGACTGCGGTCCGCGCGAGCGTGAGACCGTTCGAGTGGATCCCCGACGAGCGAAAGCCGACGAGCGCGTCGCCCGGTTCCGCCGCCCCGTCGAAGATCGCGTCCTTCGCCGCGAGACCGGCACAGGTGCCCGCGAGGTCGAGGCCCCGGATCACCTCGGGCATCACCGCCGTCTCGCCGCCGACGAGTTCTATGTCGGCCTCCGCGGCGCCGGCGCTGAGTCCCTCCCCCACCTGCTCGGCGAACGTCTCGTCCGGTTCGTCCACCGCGAGGTAGTCGACGAACGCGACCGGGCGGACGCCGGCCGCGACGAGGTCGTTCGCGTTCATCGCGATGCAGTCGATGCCGACCGTCGAGTAGTCCGAGAGCGCCTCCGCGACCAGCAGTTTCGTCCCGACGCCGTCGGTCGCGAGCGCCAGGTACCGATCGCCGATGTCGAGCAGCCCGGCGTAGTCGCCCTCGCTCTCTCCGACCGCACCGATCAGCGCGGCGGTCGCGGCCTCGCTCGCTTCGATGTCGACGCCCGATTCGGCGTAGGTCAACCCCTCTCCGCCGCCGTTGTCCGGCATCGAGTCTCCGTCGGAACGCTCCGAGCCGTCCGTACCGTCGTCGCTCATAGGAGATCCCCCGCGGCGCGAGCGGAAAATACGTCCGGTCTGCGGGTGTCGGCCGACTCTCCTGCGGACGAAACCGTTGATACTCTCGCCCCCTCCGGGGGAGACGCGGGAGTAGCAGGACGTTCGTCCGACAGTATCGCCTGTGTTCGCCGCGGCCGGACGGCACCACCGCGATACCATCGAAACAGCCTTAGATGGCTGTATGAACGTTCTAAACGAACCTGGGTGGGTTGTGAAACGTCGGTGAAACGTGCCGTCGGCCGATAAACGGTCGCGAAACGACTGAACGCTCGGCGCGTTATATGAGGGTGCCGCCCCAAGGTGAGAGTGAGGAACCACAGATGTCCAGCGTCCCCCGATCCCTCGAAGAAAGCCCCCTCCACGGTCGTATCGGCACCGTCGGCCGCGCCGTCCGGTACGGGCTCCGCAGCGCGGAGGCCGTGACGTTCTGGGTGGCGATCGCCCTCCCCTTCGTGTACCTCCCGCTGCTCGTCGGCGGGTTCTCTGGCGGAGAAGCCCTCCTCTTCGCCGCCCTCCTCGGCCTGAACGGCGTTGCGCTCGTCGCCGGGCACGACCACGACCCGTCGGCGTGACCACCGGTACGGACCGACATCAGAACCCGAACCCGATCGCGAACGCGCCGACCGTCAGAAGCGCGACCGGCACGAAGAACGCCGCGAAGACGACCTTGCTCCACCCGAGCACGGTGTTGCCGTCCAGCGACCCGAACGGGAGCATATTGAACGCTGCGAGGAACAGGTTGATCGTCAGCCCCCGCGCGCCGGCGAGCGCGAGGAACTCCGAGCCCGCGCTGACGCCGACGACGAACACGGGGGCGAACACCACGGCGAGAAGCGCGTTCGTCGCCGGGCCGGCCAGCGCGATGAGACCGTGCTCGCGCGCTGACAGCCGTCCGCGGTGGTGGACCGCGCCGGGCGCCGCGAAGATGAACCCGGCGAGCGCGCTCACCACCGCCAAAAAGAGCATCCCGTAGTCGGCCCGGAACTCCGCGACCTGACCGAAGCGCACGGCGACGACCTTGTGGGCGACCTCGTGGAAGAGGAAGCCGAACCCGGCGGTGAGGAGACTGAGGACCAGCGGCGCGAGCACGCCGCCCTGCTGGATGCGGGAGACGGCCTCCTGGCCGCCGCCGGCGAAGAAGACCGCGAACGCGACGCCGAGGGCGAGCCACGCGAGCGCCAGATCCCGGAACTCGCGCGAACTGAAGGAGAGTCCGCGCGGGGCTCCAGATCCGGCCGAACGGCGGGCGCCGCTCATCTCAGAGCGCCCCCCAGAGGATCTCCCACCCGTTCCGGGCGCCCTCGAAGAGCAGTCGCGTCACGCCCGCCGCGCCACCGAGGTCGAGCGCGAAGAGGGGAAGCAGGTACGCGACGAAAAGCGCCGAGGCGATGACGCTGCCGACGTTCGTCGCCGCGACGACGACGATGAGGCGGAAGAGCGGGACGGCGAACAGCTCTTCGACCAGGTCCGGGATGGGCTTTTCCTCGTCGGCGAGGAGTTCGTTGAGCGTGCCGATGTCGGAGATGTTCACCGGATCGTACTGGAGTTCGACGTAGCCGGTGAACCAGCCGGGCGCGAGGAAGGGGTTGATCGAGGTCATCCACGCCACCGCGCCGCCGACGAGCGACGACGTCCAGCGGGCGCCGGCGGCCTTCGCGAGCCCCGCCGCGAAGAGCCCGTTGACGAGGAACCACGCGGCGAACAGGCGGACGAGCGTGGCGTCGCCGGCGGACGAGAGCGCGAGCAGGACGAAAAAGCCCACCACGACGAGCGAGATTCCCGTTCCGACGACCTTCGCCCAGGGGACGCGTCCGCCCGTCGTCCCCGTCAGCGACGACATCGGGGGGAGTTCTGCGGGGTGTTCCAGGTAGCGTTCGATCCCCTCGCGGTGGCCAGCGCCGACGACGGCGACCACGTCGGCGCCCGAGCGCCGGAGGTCGAGGAGCTTGTGCGCGATGAAGGCGTCGCGCTCGTCGATCAGCGCCGCGGCGCCGCCGGGCGAGAACTGCCGGAACTCCTCCATCATCGCGCTCACGACGTCGGTGTCGGTCAGTTCGTCCATATCGAACTCCTCGACGTCTTCGACCTCGCCGTAGCCGAGGGTCGCCCCGAACTGGCCCGCGACAGCGCCGACGACCAGGCCGGCGAGGACGCCGACGGTCATACTTCCCACGATGCGGGCGGTCAGGGGGCCGAGCGCGTCGACGACGGGGGCGGCGAGCCCGAGGCCGACGCCGCCGATCGCGCCGACCGCGACCCCGACGCCGATGCCCGCGATCAGGCGGTCTTCGGCCGCGAGCAGCGGCGAGCCGAGAAACCAGATCCCGGCGGCGACCGCGACTCCCAGGAGCACGCCGCCCGTGATCCGCGAGAGGACGGGGAGGTCGAGACCGACGAGACCGCCGAAGATCGCCACGAGCGGGCCCAAGACGACGCCCAGGACGGCTCCGGCAGCCAGCCCCACGCCGCGGCTGTCGCCGATCCCGAAAGCCAGTCCGCCGAGCATCCGCAGTTTCTCGACGGCGCCCATCTTCGCCCAGAAGCGCCGCATCGTCTCGTTGATGTCCCGGTCGACCAGCGCGACGTCGATCCCGAGGTCCTCGGCGGTCTCGACGGCCGAGAGCATATCCGCGCCGGGCGTCACGTCGAACTTCTCGCCGAGCCGCGCCTGGACGTACGACAGCATCCAGTAGGCGATGAACTGGAAGACCGTGTTGCCTCGAAGCAGATCGCCCGGTTCGATGTCTTCGGGCTCGCCGCCCTTCAGCTGGCGGTACCGGCCCTCGTCGAGTTCGACGGCGACGACGTCGGGGCGCTCCGATTCGATCGTCGCTTCGACCTCGCGGGCGCTCTCGGCGGAGACGTGTGCCGTCCCGACGACGCGGACGCGACCCTCCTCGGCCGCTTCCTGACTCATTGAGACCTTCTACCCCGCCACGGTTTTTACCCCTGTCGGACGGCCCGGACGCCTCCCCGGGCGGATCGGCGCCCCGAGGAACAAGATTTGTATCGGCCTGTCCCCTACGGGGCGACGATGGCCCGCCTCTTGCCCTCCCGGACCGAACCCGAGCCCGATCCGTCCCCGCGCGTCGTCGGGCTCGACGACGAGGCCGCCGACGATCTGCTCTCGGCGCTCTCGTCGTCGACCGCCCGCGAGATCCTCGCGGCGCTCCACGACGAGCCGGCGAACCCCGCCGCCCTCGCGGACTCGGTCGATACGTCCCTCCAGAACGTCCAGTACCACCTCGAGCGGCTGGAGTCCGCCGGCGCCGTCGAGGTCGTCGACACCGTCTACTCCGAGAAGGGACGTGAGATGTCCGTCTACGCCCCCGCGGACCGACCGCTCGTCGTCGTCGCCACCGACGGCGAAGAGCAGGTCGGTCTCGCCGCGGCGCTCAAACGCCTGCTCGGGGGCGCCGCCGTCGTCGGCCTCGTGAGCCTCCTCGCGCAGTTCGCCATCGCGGGGCTGCCGGTCGGCGCGAAGACCGGCGGCGGAGACGGCGGCTTCACCGCGCAGTCGACCGAATCGACTCGCATCGCGGCCGAATCGGCCGCCTCGGGGGTCCCGCCCGGTCTCCTCGTGTTCCTCGGCGGGTTGACGGCGCTGCTCGCGTGGTTCGTCGTCTGGTACGCTCGTCGGCGGTGATAATGACGGTTGTCGTCTCTTAGCGGTGCTCGTCGACACCGGGGCGGCGAGCACCGGTACATCGTTACAACCGTCATTATACTGTCGGGCGAACCCGTTGAGACGCTCGCACCCCTCGCGGGGAGACCCAGGAGTAGCAGGGCGTTCGTCCGACAGTATATGAGCCGGCGGGATCGTTGTTTCGGAGTGATACTGATCACCCTCGCGAGAGTTCCTCGCGCCCGACCGCGTCGCGGCCACGTCCCGTAAGTATTCGTACCCGGGCGTCCTACGCAGGGGTATGAATCATCCGGGCGAGGTCGAAGGCGTCGCGGTCGGCGTGGACGCCGACGGCGAGAACATCCCCGCGGTCGTGGTGGCGGCGCGATCGGAGTTCCTGCCGATCGTCGTCACGGCCGACCAGGCCCGGGCGATCCAGCTCGCGCTCGCGGGCGACACGTTCGAGCGGCCCCTGACGCACGATCTCCTCGTGGAGATACTCACGGAGTTCGGCGGGGCGATCGACAAGGTGCGGATCGACGACGTCGCCGACGGGACGTTCTACGCGAAGGTCGACGCCGAACGCTACGAGGACGGCGAGCCCCACCAGTTCGTCTTCGACGCGCGCCCGAGCGACGCCGTCGCGCTCGCGGTCCGCGTCGACTGCCCGATCGAGGTGTCGGACGCCGTCCTCGACGAGGCGGGCCAACCGCCCGAGCACTTCGATTTCGGAGAAGGTGCCGACGCCGACTCCGACGGCGACGCCGCCGCCACCGATCCCGACGAGTTCGACGATTACCCCGGCTTCGACGACTTCGGCGACGAACGATGACCGGCGCCGTCCGGGAAAATCCGAGTTAATCCGATCAAAATCGGGGTAAGGATGTCGGAGCTATATGGGGACCGGGGGTCTACAGAAGAGTGATGAGGTCAGTATTCGTGCTCCTCGTCGCGTTCGGTGTCGTCGTCTCGGCCGCTCTGGCCGGGAGCGCCGTCGCGGCGACGGGCGACGCGCCGCCGGACGCGTCGACGCCGTCGATCGCCGATGCAGGAGCCCTGCAAGTGCAAGAAAACGAGACTGCGACCCCGACGAACGGGTCGGACTCGACGAACGGGTCGGACGGCAGTCCGCTCGCGCCGGGCGCGAAACTCGCCGCCGTCGTCGCCGTCCAGGGGACCGCGATCCAGAGCGAGGTCGGCGCCCGGGCCTTCGGCCAGCGGGTGGCAGCCGCCGCGACGAACCGCAGCAAGGCGGCCGTCGTCGCCACGGAGCTGAACGACAGCCGCGAACGCCTCGAAACGCTCCGCACCCGGCTCTCGGAGTTACGGCGTGCCTACGAGGCCGGAAACGTCTCCGAGGCCCGATATCGGGTCCGGATGGCACAGCTGAACGCGGAGATCAACGCGCTCCAGCGACAGCTCGCCCTCGTCAACGAGACGTCCGCGTCGCTACCGGCGCCGGCGCTCCGGGCCCACGGCGTCAACGCCTCCGAGATCGATCGCCTTCGGACGCGGGCGCGCAACCTCTCGGGCCCCGAAGTCGCCGCGATCGCCCGGGGAATCGCAGGGCCGAACGCCGGCCGTGGACTGGGCGATCCGGGCGACGCGCCGGGGCGGAGCGGCGTCGCACCCGGGCGGGACGGCAACCGCTCCGGGACCGAGGGCGCGCCCGGTCACCGAGGCGGCCAGCCCGGCGAGCGCCCCGGTGCCGCTGCGAGAGGGAACGCAACCGCCTCCGGCGGGGAACGTAGTCCCGGTGGCGCCGGGCCCGCCGCAACCGTGACGGGAAACGGCGACTTCGGGACCGGAGCCCAGGAAAACGCGAGTAGCGCAGGCGGTGGCGCGTCCGGCGCGACCGGACAGCAGGCCGATCCGAGCGGTACGACCGGGCGGCAGGGATCGCCGTCCGGACCGCACAGTCCGGCTGGCGGCGGGGCGGACGCCGGCACGTCGACCCCTGGGGGGACGGACGCCGGCACGTCCACGGGCTCTACCGCGACCGAGAGGGCGTCGGGGCCCGGCGGTGGCCAGCACCGGAGCGGCGGTGCCGGGAACGCCCCCCGATCCGGTACAGCGGGCGAGAGACGGGCTGGATCGAGCGCGAGTCCCTCCTTCGGCGTGCTGGCGGACGAGGTCCCTCGTATTCAATTTTGATACCGGAGAGGTAGGGTTTTATCGCTCCCGCACCCATAACGAAACCGATGGAGTACGCGTACCCGGTCGTGGGGCTCCTTGCTGGAATGGCGCTTCTCGCCACCAGCGTCTTTACCGCGTTCATTTACACGCCGACGACGTCGTCGCTCTTCGATTCTGCCATCACCGCGTTCACCGGCGTGACCCTCCAGGTCGGTGACTTCCTCGCCGTGTCGTCGACGACGGCCATCGTCTTCGACGTCCTCGCGACCTACCTCGGCGTGCGATTCCCGCTCGTGGTCCCGTTCGCCGTCGGCTATGCGGTCACGCACGTGATCGTCTACTACTCGTCGCTGCGGATCACAGACGTCCAGAGCCAACCGCTGGATCCGGACTTCGACATCCGGGACAACCCGCTCCAGTTGGCGACCCTCGCGATCCCGGGGGCGTTGATCCTCCTTCCCTCCCGGGGACAGACCCGGCGCGGGTGAGCGGACGAGTGCGACGACCGCCCCGATGTGTGAAACAGTTCTTTGAGCCAAAGGCGCTTTTAGGTTGCTCCCACCCGTAGTCAGGGATGCCCCGGTTGGGCCGCCTTCTGCTCCCCGCTGACGCCCCCTCCCTCCCCGGACCTGGCCCGCCCCCTCCACTTCAGGTCCGACGGCCCTCCGGTGGTCCCTCCAGACAGGTGCGAGTATCGGCAGTCTCGTATACTGTCGGACGAACCCGTTGGGACCCTCATTCCCCCTCCGGGATTCCCCGGAGTATCAGGACGTTCGTCCGACAGTATACTTGTTCTGAGATTTCCGCCGTCCCCTCGGGCGAGACTCGGGTGACAGAAGAAGAGCCAGGGGTGGGATTCGAACCCACGAAGTCTCGATTACAAGTCGAGTGCATGAACCGCCCATGCTCCCCTGGCGCGACTCGACCTATTCAGTCCTCCTTTGAGTGTGTATCGTTTTCGACGGGCCTCTCGAACTGGACGCGGTGGGGGCTGTACCCGCGCTCCCGGTAAAACTCGCGGGCGCGGTCGTTCCCTGCCATCGCTTCGAGCGAGAGCACGGACGCGCCCCGCTCGCAGAGCGCGGACTCCGCGGCGTCCATCAGCCTGGTGCCGACCCCGCGCCCGCGGTACTCGGCGACGACGTAGACGTTGCGGACGACGCCGCGGGTCGCGTCTCGTTCGTAGGAGTCGCGTTCGAGATCGAAGGAAACGAAGCCGACGAGTTCCCCGTCGCAGCGCGCGACGCGGACGCCGCCGCCGACGACCTGTCGGGCGAGGGTCTCGCGGACCGACTGGCGGTTCGCCGCCGGCAGCACGTGGGAGCCGTAGGCCCGCTGGTCGGACGCCAGCGCCACCCAGAGGTCGACCAGGGCGTCGACCGCGTCCATCTCGGGGCGTTCGACCGTGATCGACGGCCCGTCGGCTCCCCCGACGTCGACGGCGTCGCAGTCGGTCGGGTCGTCCTCGGCCGCCTCGGTGCCGGCCGATCGACCCGTCGGTCGCTCGGAGTCGTTCCGATCCTCCATACGTCGGATTCGTCCGACGAACGGATATATGGTCGCATCGGGAAGAAACGGGGACCGCAGACGGCCTACGTCTCTCCTTCGGCGTCGCTTTCTTCCAAGAGCACCTGGAGGTTCCCGAGCAGCGTCTCGATCTCGTTGCGGCTAAACCGGGCGATGACGGGCGAAGTGATCGTTTCGAGGACGTCCGGGGCCGGGAATTCGAGCGTCGACTCGTATTCGACGTGCGAGCCGCCGTCAGATTCTTCGATCGTCCACGTGACGGTTCCCTCGATGTCCCCGCTGAGTTCGTAACTGCGTCGGTGCGGCGGGTCGAACGTCACGTCCGCGAACCGCCCCTCCAGGGTCACTCCGACCATCTTGAAACTGTACGCACCCTCCTTTCCGACGTCGTTTTCGCCGACGTCGGAGACGTCCATCATCGACGGGGTGAACTTCAGGTGGTTTCGCGGGTCGGCGATGTACTCGAATACGTCTTCGGGCGGTGCGTCGATCTCTACTTCCTGGTGGTTTTCGACCATTCGTGCCTCCCGCCTCGGTGCCCCGGCGACTCCCCTGCCGCCAGCCACGACGCGACAAGCGCGTCGGTCTTCGGTGACCCGAGGCACGGCCCTCGTCGGTCGGCTACCAAATAGTTGTTGTGGATTGATAACAATGCCCTATTGATAGGTTCGAGGCGAGCGGCGGGCCGCCTCGAGCGACGGATCTATCTCTCCGGACGCCCGAGTCGCGACCGATGGAACCGGTACGGACCGACCCCGAGCTGGGACCGCTCGTCGACGAACACGGCGACCTCCCCATCGGCACGGCCGACGACGCCTTCGAACGGCTGGTCGTCGCTATCGTGAACCAGCAGTTGTCGGTGGCGTCGGCGTCGGCCATCCGCGAACGGCTGTTCGACCGCGTCGACGTGACGCCGGCGGGACTAAGCGACGCAGACGAAGCGACGCTCCGAGACGTCGGCCTCTCGGGGCAGAAAATCGAGTACGTCCGCAACGTCGCCAGAGCGTTTCAGGAAGGAGCGCTGACGCCGAGTGCGCTCGCTGCCGCGGACGACGAGGCGGTGGTCGAGACGCTGACCGACGTGCGGGGCGTCGGCGTCTGGACGGCGAAGATGTACCTCATATTCGTGCTCGGACGGCCGGACGTGTTCCCCGTCGAGGATCTGGGTATCCGCAAGGCGATGCACCGCCTCTACGGGTTCGAGACCGACGAGCGGGCGGCGATGACCGACCGCGCCGAGCGGTGGCGGCCGTATCGAAGCTACGCCAGCCGCTACCTCTGGCGGGTCGTCGACTGATCGAATAAACCCGCACAAAGTTTCCCCGTCAGGTGAGGGAAACGTTGAAACGCCCGGAGAGTGACGGACGCGTATGCAAATCGACGACGTCAACGCCGTTACCGTTCTCGGCGCGGGGAACATGGGACACGGGATCGCGGAGGTCGCCGCCCTCGCCGGCTTCGAGGTCCGGCTCCGGGACGTTGAATCGGAGTTCGTCGAAGAGGGCTACGAGCAGATCGAGTGGTCGCTCGACAAACTCGTCGAGCGGGGCCAGATCGACCGCGACGAGGCCGACGCGACCCTGGACCGGATCGAGACCTTCGTGGCCCTGGACGACGCCGTCGCGGACGCCGACGTCGTCATCGAAGCGGTGCCGGAGAAGCTGTCGATCAAGACGGAGGTATACGCGGAACTGGAGGCCGCGGCGCCCGATCGGACGATCTTCGCTACCAACACGTCCAGCCTCTCGATCACGGACCTGGCCGACGCCACAGAGCGTCCCGCGCAGTTCTGTGGGATGCACTTTTTCAATCCTCCCGTCCGGATGGAACTGGTCGAGGTCGTCGCGGGCGCGGAGACGAGCGAGTCGACGCTGGAACTCGTCTCCGACCTCGCGACCGCGATGGGGAAGACGCCGGTTCGCGTCCGCAAGGACAGCCCCGGCTTCGTCGTGAACCGCGTGCTCGTCCCCCTGATGAACGAGGCGGCCTGGATGGTCGACGCCGGCGACGCGACGATCGAGGAGGTCGACTCGACCGCGAAGTACGGTCTCGGTCTCCCGATGGGCGCGTTCGAACTCGCCGATCAGGTCGGTATCGACGTCGGCTACCACGTCCTCGAGTACCTCCACGAGGAACTCGGCGACGCCTACCGCCCCTGTCCGCTACTCGAATCCAAGGTCGAGGCCGGCGACCTCGGCAAGAAGACGGGCGCCGGCTTCTACGACTACGAGGACGGGGGCGCGACCGTGCCCTCCGATCGGGTCCGCGACGACGTCGCCGACCGGCTCTTGGCCGTCGTCGCGAACGAGGTCGCCGGTCTCGTCGCCGAGGACGTCGCCGACCCCGACGCGATCGACACGGCGGTCGAACTCGGCGCTCGCTGGGCCGACGGTCCCGCAGCGATGGTCGAGGAGGCGGGCGTTCCGGACCTGCTCGACACGCTCGACGAACGCTACGAGGAGACGGGCGAAGAGCGCTACGAGGCCGTCGAGTACCTGCGCGACCTCGCCGCGTCCGACCAGGGGTTCTACGGGGCGGATTCCGGCGACGAGACCGACTCGGAGGCGGCCAGCGACGACTACGAGACGCTCTCGGTCTCGGTCCGCGAGCGGGTCGGCCACGTCGAGATCGACCGGCCGCATCGGATGAACACGCTCACCGAGGAGGCGCTGGACGAACTCCGGTCGGTCGTCGACCGGTTCGAAGCGGACGACGGGGTCCGGGCGATCCTCCTCACCGGTGCGGGGGATCGGGCCTTTTCTGCGGGCGCGGACATCCAGTCGATGGCGGGGAGCGCGGGCGACGTCAACAACGTCGCCGACCTGGCCCGGAAAGGACAGGAGACCAGCGGGCGATTCGAGGCGTCCGACCTGCCGGTCGTCGCGGGGGTCGACGGGTACTGCCTCGGCGGCGGGATGGAGCTCTCGATGGGGGCGGACCTGCGCGTCGCCTCCGAGCGCTCGGAGTTCGCCCAGCCCGAACACGATCTCGGTATTCTCCCGGGGTGGGGCGGCACCGTTCGGCTCCCGCGCATCGTCGGGATGGGTCGCGCGAAGGAGATCATCTTCACCGCCGATCGCTTCGACGCCGAGACGATGGCCGACTACGGGTTCGTCAACGAGGTGGTGCCGAACGACGAACTCGACGAGCGCGCCTTCGAGCTGGCCGCACAACTGGCCCGGGGGCCGCCAATCGCCCAGCGGTACACCAAGCGCGCGATGGTCCGCGGGTGGGACGACGTCGACGCCGGACTCGATCTGGAGGCGCAGTCGTTCGGCCTGCTCTTCGACACCGACGATATGATGGAGGGGATGACCGCGTTCACGAGCGATCACGAGCCCGAATTCGAGGGGCAGTGATCTCCCGGGCGCCGGGCCGACTACGCGAGACGGTGCCGCACCGCTCCCGTAACGGAATGTTTAAACGAGTCTGTCCGCCACGTACGGATGCGGGCTCGGTTGGTGTAGTCCGGCCAATCATCTTGGCCTTTCGAGCCGAGGACCAGGGTTCAAATCCCTGACCGAGCACTTCTCTCGAAGCACGCCGCCGAGCGATAGCGGAAATCCCAGACCGGCGATCAGTATCAGAACAGATCGTCCGGGTCGGCGTCCATCGCGTCGTCCAGCGCCTCCGTATCGGCGGCCGCGTCCGTCTCTAGGCCCAAACTGGAGAGGGCCCGAGTGAGTTCGTCTTCGTCCGGCAGCGCGAAGATCTCACACGAGACCGCGTGGTCGGCCGTTTCGATGACCGAGTCGAACACGAACGCGTACTGCTGCTTGGTGGCGAGATCGGCGGCGATCGATTCCAGTATCGCCGACGCGTAATCGTGGACGAACTCGGGCGGGGAGTGATCGATCGTCGTCTCCAGCACGTTCGCCCAGCCGTCTATGAACCCGCTGCTGATGATGTTGCCGATCTCTTCGATCGCGCTCTGGTGGATGGCGTCGAATTCGTCCTCGGCGGGACCGCCGCCGAGGTGCGTTGCGATCGTCTCTGCAGACGGTTCATCGAAGAGGACGAGGAGATAGCCGCTCGGCAGCCCTTCGAACGCAACGACGACGCCGATATACCGGCCGTCGGAGAGTGCACTGACGGTCTGTTCGACCGGGAGGAACCGCAGCCGACTCACTTCGACTGTCGTCTCGATCCCGGTCATCGTCGTGATGTTGTCCGAGGCTCGTTCCGATCCTCGCTCTGTCATCCGGTTGAAGACCTGGAGCTTGTCGAGCGGGATCGGCGCGGAGCCGGTCGCGAGTTGCTCGCTGAGGATTTTCTCGAACGAGTCCCGCTCCGGGAAGAGATAGACGGACGTGTCCACGGCTGCAGCGGTCGCTTCGAGCAGGCTCGTGAACGCGAATATCTGCTCTCGTTCGGACGTGTCGTCGACGGCGAGGTCGTCGGGGAGCACGTCGACGCCGGAGCCGGTGACGGCGGTCGGCGGCGAGGTGTCGATCGACGTATCGAGATAGTCCGCCCACCCGTCGATGAACCCACTCAGCAGTATGTTCCCGATCTCTTCGACCCGAGCGGCGACTGCCGCCGCCGACTCGGGATCGCCGCCGGGCACGTTCTCCGCGAGCGTTCGTGCGGCCGCCCGATCCAAGACGAGGAGCGCCTCCCCGTCGAGTCGACCGCTAAATTCGATCGTCACGCCGATGAGATCGCGTCCGCGGAACTCGGCCGCGACGGCACGAGCGGTCGTCAGATCGATGGTCGTCGCTTCGACGGCCGGCGACATCCCGGCGAGCTGTTCGAGCGACGCTGCGGCCCGCTCTGCGCCCTCGCGAGCGAGCTGATTGAACGTGCCCAGCGTCTGGATATCGACTCTCATACCGGCGTCGTCCTCCCGTCGATTCGGTCCGCTCTCGGGACCTCCTGGCGACGATCCCGCACGAACTCGGAGCCACCCGCGACGAGAACCGTTGGGAGCATCTGTTAGAAGGCGGGACCGCGTGAACAAAAACGTCTGCCGCCGATTTTCAAACGCGATAGCCACCGGCAGCCGCGACGGGTCGGGGGCGGTCTCCCATCCGACACAACGAAGGGGGAGCGACGGAGACCCCACACCGCCGGCTGGCGCAGGCTCCGCGGCCGAGCGGCGGTCTCGGTGAACGCGACCCGGCGGGGAGCGTCGCCAGCGGGGGTCTCGGCCTCGTCGGTTCTGCAGGTGCTGGTCTTTCGTCGGGTCCGGAGTTCTCGGAATCGCTCGGGCTACCTTCCGATTCCGGTCCCGGCGTCACCTGCAATTCGATTGTCACGCGTTCGGAAAATCAGTTTTGTGGCCGTTGCGGGAGGCGGCCCCGGGCGCCCGGGTCGACCCCAGTCACTATACGCGTCCGCCGCCACGGGAGTGTGTGAACACCCGCCACCGCATCCGCGTCGGCGACGCGAGCGCGATGGCGACACTCGCAGACGACGCGGTCGACCTCGTCGTCACCTCGCCGCCGTATCCGATGATCGAGATGTGGGACGAGCAGTTCGCCGCCCGGTCCGACGCGGTGGCGGCGGCGCTCGACGACGGCGACGGCGAGCGCGCCTTCGAGGCGATGCACGCGCTCCTCGATGCGGTCTGGGCCGAGGTGGAACGCGCCCTCGCCCCGGGCGGGATCGCGGCCGTGGTCGTCGGCGACGCGACGCGCAGCCTGGGAGATCAGTTCCGGGTGTATCCGAACCACGTCCGCATCACAGACGCCTTCGAAAAGCGGGGCTTCGACCCGCTGCCGGACGTCCTCTGGCGGAAGCCGACCAACGGCGCAGCGAAGTTTATGGGCAGCGGGATGGTCCCGCCCAACGCCTACGTCACGCTCGAACACGAGCACGTTCTCGTCTTCCGGAACGGCGGCTCCCGGCGGTCGTTCGAGCCCGGATCGACGCGGCGCTACGAGTCGGCGTACTTCTGGGAGGAGCGCAACCGGTGGTTCTCGGACGTCTGGGACGACGTGCAGGGGGCCAGACAGGATCGCCCATCGGAGCAGACAGACCGCGCCGGCGACGAGCGCCGGCGCACGGGCGCCTACCCGTTCGAGATCCCCTACCGGCTCGTCTGTATGTACTCGGTCTACGGGGACACCGTCCTCGATCCCTTCCTCGGAACCGGCACGACCACGCTCGCGGCGATGGTCGCCGGCCGCGACTCTGTCGGCTACGAACTCGACGCCGACGTCCTGACGGCCCTCGACGAGCGCGTCGAGGCGGTCCCAGAGCGCTCCCGCCGCGTCGTCGCGAACCGCCTCGACGCCCACCGGGAGTTCGTCGCCGCCGAGCGCGCCGCCGGCACCGACTTCGAGTACGAGGCCGAACACTACGACGTCCCCGTCAAAACCCGGCAGGAACGGGAGATCCGGTTCCGGGTCGTCGACGACGTCGAACGGACCGAGGAGGGATATCGGGCTCGCCACGAGCCGTTCTGATAATGACGGTTGTAACTATGTACCGATGCTCGCCGTCCCGGTGTCGGCGAGCACTGGGAAGAGACTACACCCGTCATTATGAACGGAGCGTTCTTTTCGCCGGGCGCCGAAGCGGGTCGTATGGTCGAAGAGCGCCTGCGCGACGGCCGGCGCCTCGCGGAGCTTCTCGCCTCCGAGGTGACCGGACACGGGGACGACCTCGAGGCCCTCTCGGTGACGGACGCCGATCCGGACGTCGAACCAGCCGAGGAGGGCGCGTTCGCCTACGCGATCACACGGGAGGGCGACCCCGGGAGCGACGGGTCTGTCGAAGCCGAGACGGGCGAGCGCGTCGCCGCGGTGTTCGTCCACCCCGAGCGGATCCGCGTGGCGTTCGAGGCGGGCGGCGCCGCCGTCGCCGAGAAGGCCCGCGACGCGGGCCTGGAGGTGCGACGGGAGACCGACGCCTCGTCGGACCCGGTCGTCTTCGTCGAGGACGGCGCCCAGGTGAAACGGATCCTGCCGTCGCTCCGGGCGGTCGCCGCCGAGGAGTGACACAAGAGACAGTATCAGAGATCGGACAGCAGATCGGGGAGCCGCGCCGCCAGGTCGTCCCGCCGGACGGTCGCGGCCGCCCGCGGCGACGGCTCGGGCCCGTCCGCGGAGACGACCTGCACGGGGACGAGACCGGCGTCGGCCGCGCCGCGAATGTCGGCGTCGACGTCGTCGCCGACGTAGGCGGTCTCGCCGGGGTCGCTGTCGAGCGCGTCCACGAGCGCCGCGAACGCGGCCGGGTCCGGCTTGCCGGCGTCGAGTTCGCCGGTCACGAGCGCGGCGTCGAAGGCGTCCGTCCAGCCGAGCGTCGTCAGCTTGTCGCGCTGTGCGAGGCGGGGACCGTTCGTGAGCAGCCCGACGCGGTACTCCTCGCGCAGCCGGGCGAGCGCGGTCTCGATCCCGGGGACGGCAACGAGGGCGTCGGCGATCTCTTCGCGGTAGGCGGTCGCGACCGCCGCCGGATCGGTATCGGTGTCGTGGTCGGCCAGCAGCGACTCGAAGATCGGCGTGCGCGTCTCGCGGGTGAGGTGGCGACTGTGCGCGTCCAGGTAGGCCTCGCGCGAGAGCGCCGGGGCGTCAGTCAGCTCGGCGGCGTCTGCGAGGATCGTCGCCCGGTCACGCGTCGGGACGGCGAGCGTTCCGTCCAGATCGAAGCCGACCGCGGTGATCGTCACGGTGTCGATTACGCTCGGGAACGTATTGACAGTTCTCACTCGGGCGTTTTTTCTCGGCGCGGCGCGATGGTGGTGACGTGACGCTCGATCCGGTCCACGTCGACAGCATCGCAGACCTCGCGGCGTATCTGGCGCGTCACGTCGACGACGCGGACCACGCCGACGTGGCGGCGCGGATCTGGGACGAGTTCCTGGATCCGCTGTACGGTCCCGACGGTCGCGCGGTCGTGGAACCGATCGAGTCCCAGCGCCTGCGCGCGGCCGACGCCGAGGACGTCGCGTTGGCCGACGCCCCCTTCGAGACGGTCCACGGCCTGGACTCGGGGACGATCAACCCCACGACGTTCAAGAACGGGCTGGTGCTCGACGTCGCGCAGGCCGCGATGGCCGCCGTCCCGTCGGACCTCGACCTCCACCGTCACCGCAGCATCGTGGCGGCGACCCACCTCAACGACGACGTCGTCCCGCTGGACGAACCCTGGCGCGAGGCCGACGAGGGCTACTGCCGCTGGCGCGTGCTGAAGGTGCCCCGGATCAACCGCTACGCCGAGGGGATCGTCCACGCGCTGGCGCTGTATCTCGCAGAGAGTTCCCACGCGCTCGAACACGCCGAGAGCGTCGCGGACCTGCTCGTCCTCGACGGCCCGCTGTACCCGGTCGAACTGCTCAACTGGCGGGAGCGCGACGCCGAACTGCGCGAACTCTCCGAGGAGCTGAAGCCCAAATCGATCGTCGAGAACTACGTCCGTCTCGTCGAGTCCTTCGTCGAGCGGGACGTGCCCCTCTGTGGCTTCGTGAAGAACCCCGGATCGAAGCGGATCGTCCGCGCGCTCCGCGAGCGCGACGACGGGATCGACGTCCCGTGGACAGACGACGCGGCCTTCTTCACGCGGCTGCTTGAACGACGCGACGACGACGCTCGCGGGGGCACACCGGGCGAGGCGAGCGCGACGGACGCCCGCGCCAGCGGCCGGGCGGGTCGGCGGACCGACCAGGTGACCTTCACGAACTGGTTCGTCTCCCGCGGCGGCGTCGACGCCGCCGTGGCGGCCGACGGCGACGCCTACGGCGTCGATCGCCGCCTCGACCCCGACCACTACGAGACGTGCTTCTTCGCGATCTACGAGCCGCGGACCGACGTCCTCTACCGCGTGGAGACCCCCCGCGCGTTCGCTCGCGACGACGACGTCAGAGCGGCGCTCACTCGACAGTTCGTCGGTGAGGTCGCGGCGCGGCGCGGCCCGCCCGAGGCCGTCGCGAAGGCCGACGAACTCGCCCGCATCACCACCGGAGAGAAGGCCTCGCTCCGGCGGAAGTTCGAGGAGACGCTCGGCAGCGACGAGGTCAAGCGGTACGACGACCTCAGGTGGCCCGACGCGGAGTGACGGGTGTTCCCACACGGATGGGTTTATTTATCGCCCCGCGGAAAGGTCCGCCGAGAACGAATCTATGGGTGTGAACAACGTCGTCAACCGCGGCATCGGCTACGCGCGAGATCGTCCCCGGGCCGCTGTCGTCGCCGCCTTCGGGGGGTATCTGCTCTTCGACCTGCTACTGAAGATCGCGGGCGTCGATCTGGGACCGATCGGCGGAGCCATCCCCGCGACGCGCGTCGTCGGCTACCTCTGGAACGGACTGGTCATCGGGCTGGTCATCGGACTCGCCGGGATCGGTCTCTCGCTCACGTACAGCATTCTCAACTTCGCGAACTTCGCCCACGGCGACTACCTCACCGCCGGCGCGTTCTCGGGGTGGGCGGTGACCTACATCATCGCCGGCCTGGGCGGGGCGGGCCGGATCGGCCAGACGGCCCTGTATCTGCTCTTGGGGATCGGCTCGTACCGCCTCGAATCCGCCGATCTCGTCAGTCTCGTTCTCCTCCGGACGCCGCCCGCCGAGGCCGGAGCCAACATCTGGCTCTCGCCCGTGGGCGTCGTCGTCGGACTCGTCGTCGCGGTCCTCGCGACCGTGCTCGTCGCGCTCGCGCTCGATCGCGTCGTCTACAAACCGATGCGGGGCCAAAGCAGCATCTCCCTGCTCATCGCGTCGATCGGCGTCGCGTTCGCGCTCCGGTACTTCGTCGCGTTCGTGTTCGGTAACAGCCGGCGCATCGTGACGTCGACGACGAAGCTGCCGTCTGTCAGCATCGGTGGAGCGGTCATCAACGCCCACGAGGTCAGCCTCGTCGTGGCCGCCGTGGTGTTGATGGTCGGCGCCCACCTGCTCCTCCAGCGGACCAAACTCGGGAAAGCGATGCGAGCGATGGCCGACAACCGCGATCTCGCACAGATCACGGGCATCCCGACCGAGCGCGTCATCAGGTGGACGTGGATGCTCGGGGCGGGCCTCACGGGCGCCGCCGGGTTCCTGCTCGTGCTCTCCCAGAGCGGACTCGGGTTCACGTCGGGGTGGCGACTCCTGCTTCTCATCTTCGCTGCGGTCATTATGGGCGGGATCGGCTCCGTCTACGGCGCCATCGCCGGCGGACTCGTCATCGGTCTCGCCAGCCGCCTGTCGCTGGTCTGGCTCCAGGGCGGGTTCGCCTCGTTCGCGCGGCCGACGGCGTTCGCGCTGATGATCCTCATCCTGCTGTTCCGGCCGTCCGGCATCTTCGGGGGGGTGAAGACCGCATGAGCGACCGAGACGTCACTCCCCCCGTCGAGGGGGACGCCGGCCCCCGCGAACTCCTCGCCCGCGCGTTCCGCCCGGACGCCGTGAAGGTGACGGCGCTGTTCGCCGGCATCTGGGTCCTGTTTTGGTTCCTCAGCGTTCAACTCGGCTACCCGATCAACGGCATCGTCTCGACGATCCGGCGCGTGACGTTCCTCTCGGCGGTGTATGCGCTGGCCGTGCTCGCGCTCAACCTCCACTGGGGGTACGCGGGGCTTTTCAACATCGGCGTCGCCGGCTTCCTCGCGATCGGCGCGTACACGACCGCCATCCTCTCCGGGCCGACCGGCGGCACGCCGAGCGGTCTCGGTCTCCCGCTCCCGATCGGCATCGTCGGCGGCGTCCTCGCCGCGACGGTCGTCGGCCTGCTCGCCGCGCTGCCCGCGCTCCGACTCAAGGCCGACTACCTCGCCATCGTCACCGTCGCGCTCTCGGAGATCATTCGCCTCGCCTTCAACTCCCGCGCGTTCTCCGGCGTCACGGGCGGCGCGAGCGGCTTCGACAGCCTGCCGACGAACCCGGTGCGGTCGCTGCTGCTGTCGGAGCCGGGAAGCATCATCTCGACGCCCACCGCGCTCGGCCGGTTCGTCTTCGGCCTCGCCGAGTCGCTCGGCCTCTCGCGGCTCGTCGCGATCAACGTCGTCTACACGGTCGGGACGCTCGTCGTCGTCTTCTTCGTGTATCACCTCTTGGAACGCACCGCCAAGTCGCCCTTCGGCCGCGTCCTGAAGGCGATCCGCGACGACGACGTGGCCACGCGGTCCCTCGGCAAGGACACCCGCGACTTCAAGATCCGCGCGTTCGCGCTCGGCTGCGGCCTGATGGGTCTCGCCGGCGTGCTGTGGTTCGTGACGGGGCCGCGGTCCACCGTGACGCCCTCGAACTTCCGGCCGCAGCTCACCTTCTACATCTTCATCGCGCTCATCATCGGCGGCGCGGGCTCCAACACCGGCAGCATCCTCGGCGCCGCGGTGTTCGCCAGCCTGCTGTTCGAGGCCCCACCGCTCGTCAGCACGCTCGCCACCCAGACGCTCCAGGTGTCCGCACAGCCGGCGAACCTCATCGAGGCGCTGGTCCCGCTCGCGAGCGGGAATCTCGCGCCGCTCTTGGGCTTTCTACTGAGCAACATCGACACGCTCCGGTTCATCGGGATCGGAGTCCTGCTCGTGGCCCTGGTCCAGCGCCGACCCGACGGGCTGCTGGGCGCGCGAAAGGAGACCGCCGCAGCGGTGGATCTGAGTGCCGCGTCGCGGCCGGCCGACCGAGGTGGTTCCGATGAGTAGCGACGACTCGCCGGCCGACGCGCCGACCGGAGGCGGGCCGCTGGAACCCGAATCGGCCGACTCAGCCGTCGAACGGGACGCGAAAGTGACGCCGAGCGCCGCGCCGTTGCGGGTGGAGGGACTCCGCAAGACCTTCGGCGGCATCACGGCCGTCGACGGGGCGTCGTTCGCGGTCGAAGCGGGGTCGCTCACGGGCCTCATCGGGCCGAACGGCGCGGGGAAGTCGACGACGTTCAACTGCATCACGGGCGTCCACGACGTCGACGAGGGCGCCGTCTACTTCCAGGGCGACGACATCACGGACGCGCCCCCTCACGCCATCGCCCAACAGGGGCTCGTGCGCACGTTCCAGATCGCGCGCGAACTCGGCGAGATGACCGTCCTGGAGAATATGATGCTCGCGCCGACCGGCCAGTCCGGCGAGTCGATCACGCGGTCGGTGCTGCCGGGCCTCCGCGACGGCGTCGTCACCCAGGAGCGCGACGTCCGCGCGACGGCCTGGGAGATGCTGGAGTTCTTCGAGATCGACCACCTCGCCGACGAGTACGCCGGGAACCTCTCCGGCGGGCAGCGGAAGCTCTTAGAGTTCGCGCGCGCGATGATGATCGACCCGGAGATGATGCTGCTCGACGAACCGTTCGCCGGCGTGAACCCGACCTTAGAGGAGAAACTCCTCGACCGCGTCCACGACCTCCGCGAGGAGGGGCTGACGTTCCTCCTCGTCGAGCACGATATGGACCTGATTATGGAGAACTGCGAACACGTGATCGTGATGCACCAGGGCCGAGTCCTAGAGGAAGGGACGCCGGCAGAGATCAAAGAAAGCGAGGACGTCATCGAGGCCTACCTCGGGGGTGAGGTGTAGATGAGCCAGCGGGCCTCCCGCGAGAACCGGCTCCCCGACGGCGAGTCGGGGCTGCTCTCCGTCCGTGACCTCGATGCGGGCTACGGCGACCTCCAGGTCCTCTCGGAGGTCGACCTCGACGTGCGAGACGGCGAGTACGTCACCGTCGTCGGGCCGAACGGCGCGGGCAAGTCCACCGTGATGAAGTCCGTGTTCGGACTCACCACCTATATGGGCGGGACGATCACCTTCGGCGGCGAGGAGATCCACCACCTCGATCCCGAGGAGATCGTCTACGAGGGCATCGGATACGTCCCCCAGAACGACAACGTGTTCTCGGGGCTGTCGGTGCGCGAGAACCTCGAGATGGGCGCGTACATCCTCGACGAGGTCCCCGAAGACCGCGTCCAGGCGGTGTACGACCGGTTCCCGATCCTCGAAGAGCGGTCCGAACAGACCGCCGGCTCGATGTCCGGCGGCCAACAGCAGATGCTCGCGATGGGCCGAGCGCTGATGCTCGAACCCGACCTGCTGCTCTTGGACGAACCGTCGGCGGGGCTCGCGCCCGACCTCGTCGACGAGATGTTCGACCGGATCGACCGCATCAACGACGACGGCACGTCGATCCTGATGGTCGAACAGAACGCCAAGGAGGCGCTGCGCCGCTGCGACCGCGGTTACGTCCTCGTCCAGGGCGAGAACCGGTATATGGACAGCGGCGATGCGCTCCTCGAAGACGACGAGGTCAGACAGGAGTTCCTCGGGGGGTGATCGTCCGGAGGCAAGCGATCCCGGACTTCGAGACGAAATCGGGCTCTGAGCAGCCGTCTCGGCTCGAAACGGCCGATCAGGCGCTGAATTTGATCCGGTCGATCGTCTCGATGCCGCCGCCTTTCTTGAAGCCGAAGTACTCGTAGGTCGCAGCCTTCAGGTCGCCCTGCTTGTCGAAGTCGACGGCGCTGGAGGCGCCCTGGTACTGGATCTCAGTGCCCTCGGCGGCCATCGCGAGTCCGTCGGCGAGCGTGCTGGGTGTGACCTTCTCGCCGCCGGGGTTGGCGACGTTCATCATCTCGCCGGCGATCGCGGCGCCGGAGTTCTCGCCGGCCGCCGCGTTGGCGAGCAGACAGACGGCGGTGGCGTCGAACGCCTGCGCCGTGAACACGCCGGGCGAGGCTCCGTCCTTGAGGCCGTACACCTGATCGTACTGGTTGACGAAGAACTCCTTGCCGGGACCGGCCGCGAGCGGCGCCGTGCCCGTGACGTTGTCCATCGGGTTGCCGACGTTGGACGGGAGGCTCGCAGACCGGAGTCCGTCAGTGACGAGGATGGGGACGTTCGAATCGAAGTCGGCATAGAAGTCCCGGAACAGCTGCCGGCCGCTCTCGGGGTAGCCGATCACGACCATCACGTCGGGATTGTCAGAGAGCGCCTGCTGGATCCGAGCGGTATACGACGACTGCGCCTTCGGGAAGGAGACCTGGTTCGTGATCGTCCCCCCGCGTTCTTTGAACCCGCTCGCGAACGCCTCCGAGAGCAGCTGGCCGTAGGAGTTGTTCACGTACATCGTCGACGCCTTCGAGGCGTCCTTGCGCTCTGTCGCGACCTGGGCGAGCACCTGTCCCTGAAGCCTGTCGGTCGGCGGCGTCCGCCAGATGAGGTTGTTGTCCTGCAGAGTGCTGATGGCAGGCGACGTGCTGGCGGGCGAACAGCCCACCATCCCGGCGGGGATGAAAACGTTCTTCGCGACGGCGAGGGTGACCTCCGAGGACGCCGCGCCGGTGACGGCGGGGTAGCCGGCGTTCCGGAGCGACTGGGCGGCCGACTGGCCGGCGTTCGGGTCCGTCTGCGTGTCCTGGACCTGGAAGTCCAGCCCGAAGTCGGTCTCGCCCTTCAGCGTCTCTTTGGGCAGGACCGCCGCGTTCTTGATCGGGACCCCGAGGTCGCCGAGACCACCGGTGAGCGGCATAAGAACCCCCTGTCTGAGCGTTCGGGCGCTGCCACCGCCGCCCCCGCTCGTGGTGGTCGTCGCACCGCCACCGGTCGTCTTGGCCTCCGTTTCCGTCGCCGTTCCGCCGTTGCCGCCGGTACACCCGGCGAGACCGACTGCGCCCGCTGCGCCGATTCCCTTGAGCACGTCTCGTCGACTTCGCCGAGATGACATACGCGGGAATGTTTGTTCGAACTACTATAAATACGTTCTGGCCCTTCACGCCAGAATCGGATGATTCATCGCGCGAACGCGACGGCTACGGGCGTTCGGCGCCCGGTTCCGCCTTGATCACTTCGACCTCCACCTCGGACTCGGCGACGCCGACGCGGGCGAACTGCGTCCGGACGTGTTCTTTGGCCGCGGCGAGCGCGCGCTCGCGCGTCTCGAAGCCGCGCGGCATCGGGGACTCGAACGCGACGTGCTTTGTCTCGCCGCCGATCGTCGTCTCCGAACCGCCGCTTTCGACCTCGTAGAACTCGTCGCACACCCAGACGTACGGCGCGTCCGCGTCGGGCGCGCCCTTGTAGGAGGGCGCCCGTTCGCCGCGCTCGAAGATGGTTCCGGTGAGCGTCGTCCCGGCGGCGTGCCCGCGCACGAGTATCATACCTCTCGTAGGCTCGCCCCGGGGAAAAGGAATCCGGCGGGGCGGCGGCCGCGACGGCGAGAATCGATGAACAGGGACGAGACTCCCTATCGGAGAGCAGTCAGTATTATAGGTGCCGCCGACACAGAAGCGAGACGAGATGGACCTCGGGGACTTCGAGCCGGGATCGGGCGACGCCGACGGCGCGTCCGAGCCGACGAACGAGGGAGAAAGAGTGGGAGCGAGTTCCGAGGGGTCGGACGGCTCCGCGGACGTCGCCTTCGAGCGCTACGAGGCCGACCCGGTCGGCGCGGACCGCGGCATCGGCGCCATCGCCGTCTCGCAGGGACTCCGCGTCGCCGAGGACGGCGACGACACCACGCTGCGGGCCTACGTCACTACCGGGAACCGCGACGCCGTCCGGCTCGGCACGTACCTCCTCGTGCCCTACCCCGACGACGAACTGCTGTTCTGTCGGATCACCGCCTTGGAGTACGCCCAGGAGTTCCAGACCGACGACGCCACGGAGATCTCCGCCCGTCGGGCGATGCGGCGCGAGGAGTTCGACGAACGCGACTACAAGTTCGTCGCGTCGCTCGACCCCGTGGCGGTCCTCTTCGAGGACGACGGCGGCGACGCCGCGGAACCGGCGTTGAAGCGCCGGATGGTCGATCGCGTCCCCAAGCCCGGCGCGGTGGTGGCCGAGGCGACCGACCCCGAACAGATCAAGACCGGCCTGAAGATCCCCGCCGACGGCGTGTTCTTGGGCCACCTCGCCGTCGGCGGCGAGAAGGTCCGCACCGCCGCGAGCCCGCCGACGATCGACTACCGGCTCCGCGACGACTACGGCGACGGCGACCCCCTGATCTTCCGCCACACCCTCGTCGCCGGCGGGACGGGCTCGGGGAAGACCCACGCCACGAAGAACGTCCTGCGACAGCTCCTCGCCGCGGACCGGAGCTACGAGATGGACGACGGCCGGTCGGCGCGGCTGGCGGTCGTCCAGTTCGACCCCCAAGACGAGTACGCCCAGATGCACGACGACAACCCCGCGCTGGACGACGCCACCGCCAGACGCTACGAGCGCGAGGGCATCGTCCACGGCGGTCACGACGACACCCTCGCCCTGGTGCCGAAAGAAGACGGCGTCCCCTACGGCGGCGACACCCACCGCGCCGAACAGCTGGAGTTCACGATCCCCTTTTCGATGGCCGCAGAGCGCCCGTGGCTCGTCGCGGGCAGCAGCCTCAACGAGAACCAGTATCCCGCCCTCGTGCACCTCCTCGACCGCTTCTTCGGAGCGTACGGCGACGACGGCACCTACGCGGAGTTCACGACGTTCCTCGAAGATCCCGCGCTCCGAGAGGAACTCGACGAGTCCGGACGCGTCCACGAGAAGACCTTCGACGCGGTCAAGCGTCGCGTCCACGGCGTCCCCGACGGCGTCTTCGACCAGTCCGCGCGGCCGATCACCGAACTCGACCACCAGCTCGTCCGCCCCGGGGGCCTCACGGTGATCCCCACCTACCACCTCTCGACCAGCCGCGCGAAGGAGCTTTTCGTCCTCGCGGTGTCGAGTCTCCTCATCGACGACAAGCTCTCGAACGCGCCCGGGTCAGAGCGCATCAAGGAGACGCCCCTCCTCTTGGGGATGGACGAAGCCCACAACTTCCTCGCGGACGCCGACACGGTCCAGGCCCGGAAGGTGATCTCGAAGTTCACCGAGGCGGCGAAGCAGGGGCGCAAGGAACGGCTGGGTCTCTTCTTGGTCACCCAGGACCCCCAGGACGTCGCCGACCCGGTCTTCAAACAGATCAACACCCGGATGGTGCTCAACCTCGGCGACGAGGACGCGATCTCGAGCGTGAACATCCCGCCCGAACTGGAAGACAAGGTGCCGTATATGGAGAAGGGCCAGTGCGTCGTCTACTCGCCCGACAACTCCGAACCGGTCGAACTCGTCGGGCTCTCCCGCTGTCTCACCAGACACGGGGATTGACAGTATCTGTTTCCAGTCGGACGGCGTTTTTTATACGCCGGTGCTGTACGGTCGAGTATGCCGAGGCACGTGCTCGTCCCGCTCGACGGGTCGCCCCAGTCGCGCCACGCACTCCGGTTCGTCGCCTCGGAGTGGGACGACGCCACCATCACGCTGCTGCACGTCATCAACCCGGTGCAGGCGGGCTACCGCTCCGGCGTCCTGCCCAGCGGCTCCGAGGAGTGGTTCCAGGAGGCCAAGGCGGAAGCCGAAGAAATACTCGACGAGGGACGAGAACTGCTCGCCGAAGAGAGGGAATCCGCGGCCGGATCCGACGGCGGGGGCCAAGCAGAAACGAAGACGGCGCCCGAGGTCGACACCGAAATCGAGGTCGGCCGGCCCGCGGCGACCATCGTCGACGTGGCCCGCGACCTCGACGTCGACCACATCGTCGTCGGGAGCCACGGACGCCACGGCGTCTCACGGCTGCTCCTCGGCAGCGTCGCCGAGCACGTCGCGCGCCGTTCGCCCGTGCCGGTCACGATCGTCAGGTAGCGACCGTCGCGCTCTGGAATCCTACTGGAAGCCGATCCGCCCGTCGCGGCGCTCGCCGATGCCCTCGCGGGTGCCGCCCTTGAACTGGTCCCGCATCTGTTCGTAGTAGTCCATCAGGTCGTCGGTGACGGTCGGCCGGACCGACTCCATCGCCTGCCGGAAGTGCTGCATCTCGATCTCCTCGGCGTCTTCGTCCTCGCGCAGCGCCTCGATGGCGGCCTCGCGGGCGATCGATTCGAGGTCGGAGCCGACGTACCCGTCGGTGATCTCGGCGATCTCGCGCAGGCTCACGTCGGGCGCGAGCGGGGAGTCGCGGGTGTGGATCTTGAGGATCTGTTCGCGGCCCTCCTCGTCGGGCTGGCCGATCAGCACGAGCCGGTCGAACCGCCCCGAGCGGATCAGCGCGGGGTCGATCATATCCGGCCGGTTGGTCGCGCCGATCACCATCACGTTGCCGTTCTCTTCGAGGCCGTCGAGTTCGGTCAGGAGCTGATTGACCACCCGCTCGGAGACGTTGTTCCCGGACTCGCCGCCCCGGCTCGGTGCGAGGCTGTCGAGTTCGTCGAAGAAGATCACCGTCGGACTCACCTGTCGGGCCTTCCGGAACGTCTGACGGATCGCCTTCTCGGACTCGCCGACCCACTTCGAGAGCAGTTGCGGCCCGCGGACGGAGATGAAGTTGGCGTTCGTCTCGTTGGCGACCGCCTTCGCGATGAGGGTCTTTCCGGTCCCGGGCGGCCCATAGAGGAGGACGCCCTTCGGGGGGTCGATCCCCATCCGGTCGAAGCGGTCCCGAGCGCGCAGCGGCCACTCGACGCTCTCTTTGACGGTCTGTTTTGGGTCTTCGAGCCCGCCGACGTCGTCCCACGACACCTTCGGGAGCTCGACCAGCACCTCCCGCATCGCCGAAGGCTCGACGTCGGCGAGCGCCCCCTCGAAGTCCTCGCGCTTTACGATCATCCGGTCGATGAGGCTCGGCGGGATGTCCTCTTCGTCGAGGTCGATCTCGGGGAGGTATCTCCGGAGGGCCTTCATCGCGGCCTCCTTCGTCAGCGACTCGATGTCGGCGCCGACGAAGCCGTGGGTCTCGTCGGCGAAGTGATCGAGCGAGACGTCGTCCGACAGCGGCATCCCCCGCGTGTGGATCTGGAGGATCTCCTTGCGGCCGACCTCGTCGGGCACGCCGATCTCGATCTCGCGGTCGAATCGGCCCGGCCGCCGCAGCGCGGGATCGACGCTGTCGACCCGGTTCGTGGCGGCGATGACGATGACCTGCCCTCTGGTTTCGAGACCGTCCATCATCGTGAGCAACTGCGCGACGACGCGGCGCTCGACCTCGCCGGTCACGTCCTCGCGTTTGGGCGCGATCGAGTCGAGTTCGTCGATGAAGATGATAGAGGGCGACTCCTCGGTGGCGTCTTCGAAGATCTCGCGCAACTGCTGTTCGGACTCCCCGTAGTACTTGGAGATGATCTCGGGGCCCGCGATGGAGAAGAAACTCGCGGAGGTCTCGTTGGCGACGGCCTTCGCCAGGAGCGTCTTGCCCGTCCCCGGCGGCCCGTGTAAGAGGACGCCCTGCGGCGGCTCGATCCCCAGCTTCTTGAAGATCTGGGGGTGCTTCATCGGGAGTTCGACCATCTCTCTCACCCGCTGGATCTCGCTCTGGAGGCCGCCGATGTCTTCGTAGGTGATCCCGCCGCCGGTCTTCTCGAAGCCCGAGATCGGCTCTTCGCGGAGTTCGACCTCGGTGTCCTCGGTCACGAGACAGACGCCATCGGGCTCGGTCTCGACGGCGATGAGCGGGATCGCCTGTCCGGGCGAGCGCATAAACGGATGGTTCGTCGAGGACATCACCGGGACGATGTCGCGCTCGACGACCGGCCGCTTGAGGATCTGCCGCTTCACCATTCCGGCCGCGTCCGAGCCGAACTGGACGCTCGCTTCCTCCGGCGGCGCGAGCACCAGCTTCTCGGCTTTCGTCTCTTCGGCCTTCCGGATCGTCACGCGCTCGCCGATGCTGACGTCGGCGTTCTGTCGCGTGAAGCCGTCGATGCGGACCGTGTCGGTGTTCCAGTCCTGCCGGTCTGCGCGCCACACCTTCGCCGCCGTGGTCTCTGCGCCCTCGATTTCGATGATGTCACCCGGCGAGAGCTTGAGATGGAGCAGCGTGTCCGGGTCGAGACGGGCGATGCCGCGGCCCGAGTCGTTCGGGTACGCCTTCGCCACTTCGAGTTGAACTTCGTTCATAGTTGGGTCGCGGGGATACGTCCCGCCAGTCGGTCACGGCCCAGGTTAAGTCCTTTCCTGCCGCGCCGGCGGACCACTCCTGGCCGTGACATCATATGGCAACCTTGACCGCGAGGATACAAATCGTTACCGACAGGGCCACCGGCGCGCGGACCGGTGCCATACCGCCACTCGATGCGTGGACCTTTGGCGTCCCGGCGCCAGTGTCCGCGTATGCGTACACTCGCCTTCGACGGTCGGATGGGTGCGAGCGGGGATATGCTCCTCGGGGCGCTCCTCGCCGCCGGCGCCGACCCCGACGCCCTCGCCCCCGTCGAGGAGGCGCTCGAGGTCCGATACGAGACCAGCACCGTCGACGAACACGGCATCGCGTCGACGCGCGTTCGGGTGCTGCGCGACGAGGGGGGCGATCACGACCACGACCACGACCACGACCACGACCACGACCACGACCACGACGCCCCCGCAGACGCGACGCCCGCGGAGGGTCACGGTCCCCACCGCACCTACCCCGAGGTGATCGAGATCGTCGAGTCGATGGGACTCGCCCCGGCGGTGGAAGCGACCGCGACGGCCATCTTCCGGCGGCTGGGCGAGGCCGAGGCGGCCGTCCACGACACCGACCTCGACGAGACGCACTTCCACGAGGTCGGCGCGGACGACGCCATCGCCGACGTCGTCGGCGTCTGCCGCCTCCTCGCCGACCTCGACGTAGAGCGGGTGGTCACGACACCGCTGTCGACCGGCGGCGGCACCCGCTCTATGGCCCACGGCGAGTATCCGATCCCGGCGCCGGCCGTCGTCGAGATCGCCGCGGACGCCGACTGGTCGCTGCGCGGCGGTCCCGTCGAGGCGGAACTGCTCACGCCCACGGGCGCGGCGATCCTCGCCGAACTCGCCGCGGGGGCCGAATCGCTGCCCGCCCTCGAGGTGGACGCGTCGGGGTACGGCGCCGGCGCCTCCGACTTCCCCGACCGGCCGAACGTCCTCCGCGCGATCGTCGGCGACGGCGGCCGACGACTCGACCGCGAGGAGATCACCGTCCTGGAGACGAACCTCGACGACGCCTCGCCGGAGATCCTGGGGAGCCTCCAGTCCACGCTCGAAGCCGCGGGCGCGCGCGACGTGACGATCCTGCCCGCGACGATGAAGAAGTCGCGGCCGGGACACCTCCTGAAGGTCGTCGTCAAGCCCGAGGACGCCGAACGCGTCGCCCACCGCCTCGCGGTCGAGACCGGAACGCTCGGGATCCGCGAGCACGGGGCGGGCCACCGCTGGGTCGCCGCCCGCGAGTTCCGGACCGCGGAGCTTTCGATCGACGGCGACGCCTACGAGGTCGCGGTCAAGGTCGCCTCCGACGCCGGGGGCGACACCTACGACTACAGCGCGGAGTACGACGACGCGCTCGCGGTCGCGGAGGCGACCGGGCTGGCCGTCCGCGAGGTGATGCGGCGAGCCGAAGACGCCGTCCGGAACGCGGAGTAGGGGCGCGATCGCGACGCGACGCGAGGCTATCCGTCGTCGGTCTCGGCGCGCTCGTCCCCATCGAGATCCCGATCGCGGTGCGTCGCGAGCGCCTCGTCCACGGTGAGTTCGCCCGCGGCGACGCGCCGGGCCAGCCCCTCGTCGATCGTGCGATCGTCCGAAGACGCACGGCGCGAGCGGTCCTTGATGCGCTGGAGTTCGCCCGCAGTCGGCTCGATCTGCCTGGATCCGACCTCCTCGCCGGAGAGCCGCGCGATGTTGACCGCGGCGAGCACGTCGCCCATCCCCCGCGCGCCCGTGCCGAGATACGGCGTCGTGCCGCTCTCGTCGACCAGCTCGACCGCGACGTCGTCGAGGTCGTTCACCAGCTGTGAGCCCTGGAGCCGCGCGCCGTCGCCGATCCGGACCAGGGGGTCCGGCGCGTCGGCGACCTCGCGCCGCACGGTCTCGACGGCGTCCGCCAGCGGCACCTGGAACGCGGCGACGACGGTCTCGCCCTTGAGGACCGCGATTCCCGGCCGCGTCCCCGGGTCCACGCCGACGACCGTCCGGCCGCCGCCGCCCCGGAGGATCGAGACCGCCTCCTCGACGGCCCGGCGCGCCCCGTCGGCGTCGGCGTCGGCGTCGGCCCCGGCCCCGGCCCCAGCGACGACCGCCTCGACGTCCGCCGGGAG
>JBDGUP010000043.1:32856-35963 GCA_042215815.1 Haloquadratum sp.
CGGCGTCGGCCCCGGCCCCGGCCCCAGCGACGACCGCCTCGACGTCCGCCGGGAGAGAGACGTCGTCGTCGGGAGCACGGATCACCACGCGCGCCCGGTCGGGGAGTCCCTCGCCCGGCTCCCGGGTGGTGAACGTCACCCCGCGGTCTCGCAGTTCGTCGACGACGTCGTGGTAGAGCTCGAAGTCGTCGGTCGCGACGACGATCACTGTCTCGTCGTTGGGCGTCTCGGTATAAAAGATGTCGTGACGACCGCCCGCGACGGACCGGGGGGTTTTTCGCCGGAGCCGACCGAGACACCGCCGTGTCCGACGCAGTCACCACGGGATGTTCCGCGCTCGACGAGCTGCTGGGGGGCGGCTTCGAGCGCGGCGCCGTCACCCAGCTCTACGGCCCGCCGGCCGCGGGCAAGACCAACGTCGCGCTCTCTGCGGCGGTCCACGCGGCCGCCGCGGGCGAGACGGCCGTCTACATCGACACGGAGGGGCTCTCTGTCGACCGGTTCCGACAGCTCGCGGAGGCCGCCGCGGACGACGACCAGTCGGTCGAGGAGGTCACCTCCCGCATCGTCGTCTCGGAGGCGCACGACTTCGAAGAGCAAGAGGAGGCCGTCCGCGACGCCGCGGAGTTCGCAGAGCGCGCAGCGCTGATCGTCCTCGACAGCGCGACGGGCTTCTACCGGCTCGAACGGACGGGCGAGAGCGACGACGGCGAGGCGCTGCGGCGCGTCGCGCGACAGGTGACACACCTGCTGTCGCTGGCGCGGAAACACGACCTCGCGGTAGTCATCACGAACCAGGTCTTCACCGATCCCGACTCGGATCGAACGCGGGCGCTCGGCGGCAACACGCTCGAACACTGGACGGGCGCGGTCCTCCGGATCGAGCGGTTCCGCGGGGGCAACCGTCGGGCGACGCTCGAAAAACACCGGGCGCGGGCGGCCGGCGAGTCGACGACGTTCCAGATCACGGCCGACGGGATCGACGGCGTCGAACTGTAGGGCGCGGTCTCTCCTATAGCTCGCCGAGCTTCCGGATGAGCTGGCCCTGGTACTTCTCGTCTGCGTTGAGCCCCTTCAGTTCGAGGACGTTGCGTTCGAGCTTGTCGAGCGCGACGTGGAAGGCGTGTTCGGCGCCGTAGCCCTCGCCGCTGCCGGCGACCTGCCCGTGGCTGGTCCGCAGCCGGATCTGACACTGGATGAGCGGCGTGCCGCGGAGCTTCTCTTTGTGCTCGTGGAAGCGGACGTGGGCGTGGAAGACCTGCATCTGCTGGTACTTGTCGACCACTTCGGTGATCGAGTCGACGATCTCCTGGCGTGAGAGCGTCTCCAGCAGGCTGACGTTCGTGATCTGGACGTCCATACTCTCTTCTTCTGTGAACGTCAGCGCCCGGAGGACGTCCGTCTTGGTGACGATGCCCTGGACCTCCTCGCCGCTCTCGGTCGGCGTCACGACGAGTCCCGAGAGGTCGTTCTCGAACATCCGCTCGACGGCGACGTCGACCGTCTCGCTCGGCGTGGCCGTGACGACGGGCGAAGACATCAGATCGTAGACGGGGAGATCCAGCATCCGGTCGAGATCGCCGCGTCGGTCGCCCCGGCCCTGCCGATCGTTGTCGCGGACGACGAACTCGACGAGGTCGTGGGTCGTGAGAATCCCGGTGAGCTTGCCGCTGTCGTCGTCGACGATCGGGAGCCGGGAGATGCCGTGCTCGCGGAGCTTGTTGATCGCCTGGCCGACGTGGGACTTCTCGGTGGCGGCGACGACGTCTTCGGTGTAGATGTCTCCGACGGTGATCGCATCGAGGTTGTCGACGACCGCTTCGAGGATCGCCTCGCCGGTGACGACGCCGTAGAGCTTCTCGCCCTCGTAGACGGGCGCGACCTTGACGTCGCCCTCGACGAGCATCCGGGCGGCCTCGCGGACGTCTTCGTTGCGGTCGATGCGCGGGGCGGGCTTCATCACGACGGAGGCCTTCGTGTCGTCTTCCATCCGCGACCGCACGAGCTGATTTTCGCCGATCACGCCGGCGTACTCGCCGTCGTCGTCGGTGACGACGATCCCCCGGGGGTTCTTGCTCTCGAAGATCGCACGGATCTTCCCCAGTCGCTTGTCGGCACCGACTTCGACGAAATCAGGAGTGGCAATATCAGTAATATCCATAGTCGGAGTAACCTCCGTCGAGTGTACGCCGGCTGCTGTCTTGAAAGTTCGTCCCGTTCTCACGGCGTTGCGACGCTGGCGGACACGCCCGCCTCGCGAGCGGGCGTCGCCACTCCGCCGCCGGTCGAGGTCAGTCGTCCGCTCGCGCGCTCTCGAACTGCTCTGCGGGCAATCGGAGTTCTGCCAGCCCGGGGAGTTTCTCGACGTTGAACACCACCCGCAGATCGTCGGTCACGGGCTCGGCGAGACAGGACAGCCGGATCCTCCGCTCTTTCAGTTCGTCGGTCAGGACCGTGCTCACCGGCATCTCGACCTCGCCGTCGACGACGGCGACCGCGCAGTTCGCACACGCGCCGCCGCGGCACGCGTAGGGCCACGAGAAGCCGTAGCGTTCGGCAGCTTCGAGCAGCGTCTCGCCGGGTTCGACGACCAACAGCCCGTGGCGGTCGACCTCGAGATCGGCGGCGTCGGCCTTCTCGAAGAGGTCGTCGTCGGTGAGCCGCCAGCCGTTCGCTTCGACCGCCGCGTAATCCAGGTACTCGACCGTCGGGCCGAGCGTCTCGCTGCCGTCGCCGGCGGCGGTGTCCGGTTCCCTGTCCGCGCCGGCGTCCCCCTCCGCGCTCGCACCGGCGCCGTCGGCCCCGGCGGCGTCGTCGCCGGTCGCCTCGAACGCGGCCGGGTCGCGGCCGGCGGTGATGTGCTCGTACGCGCGGCGGACGCGCTCGAACTCCGCGAGCGACCCGCCGTGGTCGGGGTGGGCCTCCTTCACGCGCTCGCGGTAGGCCCGGACCACCCTGTCTTCGTCGGCGTCCGCGTCGATCCCGAGTACGTCGTGCGGCGACTCCACGCGCGCCCTTGGGGAATCACGCGGTTAAGTCCTCCTGTCGCGCTCTGTCCGCTCCGCCCCGGCGGGAGTACCGCAACTGTTCATCGCGTCTCGCCGTCC
>JBDGUP010000098.1:0-32982 GCA_042215815.1 Haloquadratum sp.
TCCCTGGGACTTCCACCCCTGACAATAGACAGTATGATACTGATACTGATACTGATACTGATACTGACGGTCGTCGGCTCTTCCAGCGCGCCGCTGCGGGGCGAGACCCCCCTCACCCACAGAGCGTGATCGGCCGCTCCGCCGAGAGTAGCACGTCCATCGCGGTGCTCCCGAGGAGCACCTTCTGGACGCCGCTCCGCTTGCGCCCGCCCATCGCGATGGAGTTGACGCCGCGGTCTTCGGCCGCGTCGAGGATCGTCGGTACCACCTCGCCACCGACGGCCGTGCGCTCGACGGGTACCCCCGCCGATTCGAGTGCGTCCGCGGCCTCGACGGCCGCGTCGACCTCGTCGAAGGTGTGGGTCGGCGCCCCCTTGTAGTCCTGGTGGGGGAACACGTACATCACCGTCGCTTCGGCGTTCTCTTCGGCGTTCGGCAGACCGGCGACGTACTCCGCCTGACGCCGGGCCCGTTCGACGTTCGTGTCGACCGGGACGAGGATCTCTTTCGTGTCGCTGTCGAGGACCATCCCCGTGCCCGTGACCGTCACCGGCCGCTCGGTCGAGACGAACACGTCGCGAGCGGTACTCCCGAGCAGGGCCTGGGTCACCCCCGATCGCTTGCGCCCCCCCATCACGACCTCGTCGCTGTCTTGGTCCTCGGAGACGCGGATGATCTCTTCGGCGACGCCGCCGTCTCCCACGCGGCGGCTCACGTCGACGCCGTTCGTCTCCAGGTGATCGGCGGCGTCGACGGCGGCCGTGACGTCGTCGAACTCGACGTCCGACGCCCGACCGAGTTCTCTCGGCTCGGCCACATAGAGGACCGTCGCCGCGACCTCCGTCTCGGCGTCCGGGAGGTTCGCGACGTACTTCGCCTGGTGGAGCGCGCGATTCTCGTCGTCGTCGACCGGAATGAGCACCTGGTACATCTCGTACGATCGTTATATATACGAGCTATTATAAATCGGTCGACGAACGCGAGTCGGATACCGGTACCGGGCACTGACGGGGATCTCGATCCCCGGAGAGCCCGGAATCACCGCCACGTCGAGTGGCGTTCTCCCACAAAGTATACATTACTTGAAAATTCGTGTTCGACGGTGACCGCTGGCGTCCCGTCCGACGCGGATTCTGCGCGTGTCATACTGTCTCTTGTCAGTCCGTACCGCTGGTTCGCCGGAACGGGGCGGCGAGCACCGGTACAAAGTTACAACCGGCATTATGACAATAGACAGTATCAGGAGTTTTCGGGCGCGCACTTCCGGATCCGATCTGTCACCACGTCGTAGGAGGGAGTCCCGTCGGGGTCGTCGGAGACGCGCCGGAGGACGAGGTCGAGCACGTTGAGTTGCCGGAGGAGTCGCCGAGTCTGTTCTTGGCCGAGGTCGAGTTGGCGCTGGACCTCGTAGACCGTCCGGGCGCCGACGACGGCGTCGACGATGTCCTGGAGGGCGAGTTCCTCCGGGAGTCCGATCCCGTCGGTGACGAGCTGTTCGTCCGGGAGGGGCGGCCGGCGGTGCTCTTCGTCCGCGTTCGAGTCGCTCGGATCGGGGGCGCCGCCTCCGCCTTCCGCCGTCGCGCCGTCCCCGTCGTCTGTGGCCGCCGTCGCGTCGTCGGTCTCGTCTGCCGCCTCCGCCGTGTCGTACGAGGTCGGCGTGTGCACGCCAGCCTCGATCATATACCGCCGGACGGTCTCGGCGGAGACGTCCATCTCGATCCGCTCGCTCATCGCCTCGAACGTGTCGCAGACCTCATAGAGGCGAGTGAGATACGGCGTGTCCTCGTAGGGCGGCACCGATTCGTCCCGGACCGCCGCGAGCGACGGGGGACGCTCCCCGTCCCGTTCGGTCTGGGGCGTCTCCTCGACGCCCCTGCCGAAGACGGCGGCCGGCGAACTGCGGTCCGAGCCGGCGTCGTCTGCGTCGGTCGGCCCGTCGACTGCGGGCGCTTCCGTGCCCCCGGTCCGGTGTGGCCCCGATCCGTCGTCGGGATCGGCCGGCGCCTGCTGGTCGGCGCCGTCCGCGTCGCCCTGCACGATGGCCTCGAACGTCAGTACGACCTCGTCGCCCGCGAGCGCTGCGTCCGACAGTCGAGCGGAGGCGATCTCGGGCGACTCCGTCTCGATCGAGAGCGGCCGATACGCGACTTCGAGCCGACCGTCCGTCAGCGAAGCCGACTGCGGCGCGAGGGCCGGATCGGAATCAGCGTCGGGCCCGCACAGCGGCATCGCGACGTCGATAGTCGCCCGCAGCGGCTCGCCCCCGTCCTCGCCCGCTTCGGCTTCGACTCGGCGAACCGACCGAGTATCGGAGCCGAGCTGTTCGATCACACGCGAGAGGGCGGCGAACGAGGAGCGTGGTTTCATTCCGCTATCACTGAGAGGTGATAACACAGTGTGACTGGTTAACGATGTGTGGGGAATGGTGAAGGTCTTCAAGTGATCAGGTGGCTGATCGAACGAGGAAGCCGATCAGTCCGTCACGCGGACCCGCGTCGCGAGGCTCGCGAGGCGTTCGCCCGCGACGACGACGCCGCCGCGGGGTGCCGAGTAGACGACCCCGTCTGCGGGCGCCGTGATCGTCTCGAGCCGTTCGAACGACGCCGGATCGAAGACGGCGCCGAGTTCGTCGTCGGCAGCGACGTCGTCGCCGACAGCGAGGTCCGACCGGCGCTCGAACAGCCCGGACGCACGGGCGGCGACGCGAGGCGCGTCGTCGCGGAGCACCTGCTGTCGTCCGTGGGACGCCGGCGGTTCCGCGACCATATCGAGCACAGAGAGGACGTTCCAGACGCCGGCCGCGCCCGTCTCGACCGCGTCGTGGCCGACCGTCCGGCTGTTCGAGAGTTCCGCCGTGATCGTCGGCACGCCGATCCGCGTCGCGGCGGCGCGGAACTTCCCAGCGAAGTCGTCGCCGATCGAACTCCCGCCCGGCTCCCCCTCGGCAGTCTCGGACCCCTCGACGGTGTCCGCGCCGTCCGGTTCGGGACCGGCGAGGAGGTAGTCCGTCCCGAAGGCCGCCGCGAGTTCGCGCGCGTCGCCGTCGCGTTCCCGGTAGCGGACGTGTTCGAGCATCTCGGGCATCCCCGTGTGGAGGTCGACGGCGGCGTCGGCGGACTCGACGAGCGGCCAGAGGTTCGCTACGAGCTGTTCTTGGAAGCTCCCCTCGCGGTCCCCGGGCCAGATCCGGTTGAAGTTCGAGTTCAGGGCGTCGTAGGCCTCCGGCGTCAGATACGACCGGTGATCGAACGCGACCGGGTTGGCCACGGGGACGACCACGACCGT
This sequence comes from Haloquadratum sp., assembly GCA_042215815.1. GTDB lineage: Archaea > Halobacteriota > Halobacteria > Halobacteriales > Haloferacaceae > Haloquadratum. Next base: position 3,286 of record JBDGUP010000098.1, read on the forward strand.
GCCGGCCACGGCGGCCTCCCGGAGTCGGTCGTGGAGTCGGCGCAGCGCCGCCGGCCCGTTGAGTTCGATGCCGTGCTGGGCCGCCTGGACGTACAGCGTCGGCCCGTCCCCTCCGGTGTACCGGTGGACGGTCACAGAGACGTCACGACCCGACGGGAGGTGGCCGAGACGGCGGTCGGTCGTCGTATGCGTCACGGGCTCGGAGTCCATACCGGAACAGCGCCGCGGCGGAGTAAAAGTCCCGGGACCCCGGCGAGCGTCGAAAACGTATACTTGCGACGGATCGGCGAAGCGGGATTTTTACCCGTCGACGGGGAACGGGCGGTATGGATCTCGCGACCACGACGTGGACGGACGCCGAGGCCGCGGGGGCGGAGGTCGCCCTCCTTCCCGTCGGCAGCACCGAGCAACACGGACCGCACGCCCCGCTGGGCACAGATACGCTGAACGCCGAGACCGTCGCCGACGCGGCGGCGGACCGGTACGACGATCCGGTCGTGGTCGCGCCGGCGATCCCCGTCGGGGTCGCCGAGGAACACCGGCGGTTCCCGGGGACCCTCTGGACCTCGGAGTCGACCTTCCGCTCGTACGTCCGCGATGTGGTCACGAGCCTCGCGACGCACGGGTGGGACCGGGTCGTCGTCGTCAACGGCCACGGCGGTAACGTCGGGCCGCTCCGGGAGGTCACAGCGCGGATCGTCCGACACGACGAGGCCTACGCGGTGCCGTTTACCTGGTTCGAAGAGGTCGGCGACCGCAGTCCGGCGATGGGCCACGCCGGTCCCCGGGAGACCTCGCTGCTCCGGTTCGCCGTCCCCGAGACGGTCCACGAAGACCGCCTGGAGGCGGCCGCCGAAGGCGGCAGCGACCGCTGGGGCGAGTGGCAGGGCAGCGTCAACCTCGCTGTCGACTCCGACGAGTTCACCGAGAACGGCGTCGTCGGCGACCCCCGCGAGTCCGACGCGGACCTCGGCGCCGACCTGCGCGACGCGGCGGCCGAGGCGCTCTGTGCTCTCCTCGACGCCGTGCGCGAGCGCGATCCGTCCCCGCGGGCGGACGAGTGATCGGCTCTGCCGGTCGACGCGTGATCGGCACCCGACTTCTCGAATCGTCAATCTCTGGATGTTCTGTGGCGTTCCCCCAGCGCCGCGGGGACCGCGATCGGCTGCCGTATCCGGCTCTGTCCGCCCCACCGCCGTCTTTATTATGATGACAGGTCCACCGAGAAACGAGACCGATGTCCCCAATCGACACGTCACGATCCCAGCGGGGTCGCCCCCGACTCGCCCGGACCGGTCGACCGGGAAGCGAGTCGCGCACCACGAGAGGTACCCGGATCGCGTGGCCGGCGAGCGAGGGACGATGACGGATTCGGCTCCCGACCCCGACCCCGACCCCGACCCCGGGTCCGGGGACGACCTCCCCGTGCAGTACGTCGACATCGAGCGCGCGCGCGAACGCCTCGACGACGACACCGTCGTCAAGCAGACGCCCGTCGAGAAGAGCACCTCGCTCGGCGACGTGGTCGACGCGGAGGTGTATCTGAAGATGGAACACCTCCAGTGGACGGGATCGTTCAAGACCCGAGGCGCGTACAACAAGATCAGCCAGGACGTCGCCGACGGCACGACGGAGTTCATCGCGGCGAGCGCGGGCAACCACGCGCAGGGCGTCGCGCTCGCGGCCACGAAGTGCGGTGCGAACGCGACGATCTTCATGCCGGAAGACGCGCCGCAGGCGAAAGTCGACGCCACGCGGAGCTACGGCGCCACGGTCGAACTCGTCGGCAAGGACTTCCAGGAGACGATGTCGCACGCCAAGTCCGCCCTCGACGAGCGGGACGCGGAGTTCGTCCACGCCTACGACGACGTCGACATCATCGCCGGCCAGGGAACGCTCGGTACCGAGATGTACCACGACCGGCCGGACGTCGACACCGTGATCGTCCCGATCGGCGGCGGGGGCCTGATCAGCGGCGTCTCGACCGCGATCAAGCACCTCTCGCCGGAGACGCGCGTCGTCGGCGTACAGGCGACCGGCGCGGAGACCGTCCACAAGAGCCTCGACAAGGGGATGCCGGTCACTCTCGACGAGGTCGACACTATCGCCGACGGCATCGCGACCGGCGGCATCTCCGAGATCACGCTCTCGATCATCCGGGCGAACGTCGACGAGGTCGTGACCGTCACCGACACCCAGATCGCCCGGGCGATCCTCTTCTTGATGGAGCGCGCGAAACAGGTGGTCGAGGGGGCGGGCGCGGCGTCTGTCGCGGCCCTGCTCGGCGACGACCTCGACGTCTCGGGCGAGACGGTGATGCCGCTCCTCTGCGGCGGGAACCTGGATATGACACAGCTCCAGACGGTGCTGGTACACGCGCTTACCCAGCGGAAACAGCGGATCCGCCTCCGCGTCCGGATCAACGACCGCCCCGGAAAGATGTCAGACATCTCCGGCGTCATCGCAGACCAGGGCGCGAACATCCACGACGTCAGGCACGACCGCTCGGTCGAGGACCTGGCGGTCGGCGAGGCCTACCTCGTCTTCACCGTCGAGACCAGCGGCGCCGAACACGCCGCCTCGATCGTCGACGCGATCGAGGACGCGGGATACGACGTCGAAGACGTGACCCGGGCGACGAGCGGCTGACGATCGCTCTCATATCGGGAGTATCGCACGCCCGCATACTGACGGTTGGATACTGTCGGACGAGCGTCCTGATACTCCTGTGGATCCCCCGAAAGGGATGGGAGGGTATATCACCACCCCAACCGATGGCGACCGCCGGTTTTCCCGGCGCCGGACGGCGGCATTCCCACATATTCACGACGAACCGCATCATTAACTATCTGCACCTCGTTAGCGTGAGACATGGCTGATCTCGATAGCGAGATACGGGCCGCGATGACCGCGGACGTCACGACGGTCGGTCCCGAACGGTCCGTCCGCGAGGCCGCAGACGTCCTGCGCAGGGAGGCGATCGGATCGGTCGTCGTCGAGGGCGATCCGCCGGGGATCGTGACGAAGACCGACCTCGTCGAGGGGATCCGCGAACGGATCGACATAGAAGAGACCCCGGTCGCCGAGGTGATGACGACGCGGCCGCTGACCGTCGACGCCGCCGAACCGATCCGAGAGGCGGTCGAGCTGATGAACGCCCACGGCGTGAAACGGCTCCCGGTGACGGAAGACGGGACCATCGTCGGCATCATCACGACGACCGATCTCGTCGAGTGTCTCGCCGGAGAGGCGGGCGGCGAGGCCGTGACCGTCGTCGGCGTGTTCGCGGAGATGTTCGGTTCCGACGGAAGCAGTATCTACGAGTGCGTCGAGTGCGGAGCCCGCGTCTCGGCGAGCGACCATCCCGGGACCTGTCCGGAGTGCGGCGGGAGAATGGTGAACATAAGCGTCACACAGGAGTGAAACGGACGGGACGACCGGGGAGTTCCGATCAGTCCGTGTGGCCGCGGCGCTCCAGTTCCTCGACGACGGCCGGCAGGACCTCGTGGAGGTCGGCGATGACCGCGTAGTCGGCCTTCTGGATGATCGCCGCCTCGGGATCGGTGTTGACTGCGAGGATGTTCTCGGCGCCCTTGCAGCCGACCATATGCTGGACGGCGCCGCTGATCCCGCAGGGGATGTAGATGTCGGGCGCGATCTTGTTCCCGGTCTGGCCGATCTGGTCGTCGTGGGGCCGCCACCCCTCGTTGACCGCCGCGCGGGAAGAACCCACCGCCGTGTTCGGGAGGTGGTCCGCGAGGGCTTCGATCTCCGAGAAGTCGCCGTCGGTTCCGCGGCCTCCGGAGACGACGACGCGCGCCTCCGCGAGCGGGACGCCTTCCACGTCGGACTCTTCGACTTCTGTCAGCCGGACCCGCAGGTCGGCGTCGTCGAGCGTCGGCGAGAACGCCTGCACCTCGGCGGCGTCGGCGGCGTCGCTCTCCGTCGCCGAGATCTCGTTGGGCGCGACGGTGAGGAGGTTCGTCTCCGCGGACAGTTCCGCGTGCTCGATGAGGGTCCCGCCCCACCGCTGCCTGGTGATCTCGTAGGTGTCGCCGACCTCGACCGCGGTGACCTCGGCGGCCATCGGCTCGTCGAGTTTCGCCGCGGCGTGCGAGAGCGTCTCCGAGCCGCGGTCGGTGCCGGGGGCGACGACCGCCTCGGTGTCCGACTCCGCGGCGCGCTGTATCAGCGCGCGGGCGTATCCCTCCGGCGCGTAGTCGGCGAGGTCGTCGTCATCGACGACATAGAGCGTGGAGACGCCGTAGGCGCCGACCGTCTCGGCGGCGCTCGATCCGCCCGGCCCGACGGCGATCGCTTCGAGCGGCTCGTCGGCGCCGTCGGCGACGTCGCGGGCGAGGGTGAGCGTCTCCAACGAGACGTCGTCCACCTCGCCGTCCTCGTGTTCGACGAACGTGAGTACCATTGTTAGACCACCTCCAGTTCCTCGAGGACGTCGACGACCTCCTCGGCCGCGTCGGGGCTCTCGCCGAGTATCTCCGCGGGGCTGTCGTCGGTCTCGGGCACTTCGAGTTCGACCAGTTCGAGGCCCTCGTCGTGCGGTTCGGGCTCGACGGTCTCGACCGACGCCTTCCGCGCCTGCATCTTCGCCCGCATCGACGGGTACCGGGGCTCGTTCAGTCCCTCTTTCACCGTCACGACCGCCGGGAGGTCGAGTTCGTACACCTCCGATCCGCCGGGGATGTCGCGCTTGGCGACCGCCGTGCCGTCCTCGACGGTGAAGTCCTTGATGCCGGTGACACAGGGGCGGCCGAGTTCCTCTGCGACCCGGACGCCGACCTGGTGGTTCGCCGCGTCCGCGGACTCGTTGCCGAAGAACAGCAGGTCGAACGCCGTATCGCGCGCTTCGACCGCGCTCGCGATGGCCTTCGCCGTCGCGGCGGGGCCCCACTCGTCGCCGTCGGTTTCGAGCAGGAGGCCGTCGTCGGCGCCCATCGCGATGGCCGAGCGGAGCTGTTCTGTCGCGTCCGACGGGCCGAGGGTCAGCACGGTGACGTTGCCGCCGTGGTCTTCGACCAGCTGGACGCCTTCCTCGACCGCACACTCCTCGTGCGGACTGATGGTGAACCCGAGCGAACTGGTGTCGATGGCCCGGTTGTCGTCGGTGAGTGTGACCTTCGCGCCCGTCTCGGGGACGCGCTTGATCGCGGTGAGTATCTCCATCTCAGATCACCTCTGTCAGTACTCGTTCCGGAACAGGCGGTCGCCCTCGGGATCGAAGACGCCGCCGTGTCCGACGACCTCGACCTCGACGGGGTAGTGCTGCCCGAAGTACTCGACCTGTAGCTCCTCGCCTTCGGTGGCGTACTCCTGCGGGAGGTACGCGAGCAGGAGGTGTTTCCCCACGGAGGGACCGGTCCCGGCGGAGGTGACATACGAGCGCCGCCCCTCGTCGTCGACGAGGACGTTCCCGTCCTGATCGAGGACGGGTTCGCCGCCGGTCATATAGCGCGGCTCGCCGCCCTCGGGCGCGTGGTCGGTCACCGAGAGGGTACACAGCGTCGCGGCGTTTTCCTCCTCGATGGCCGCGGCGTAGGCCTCCTTGCCGATGAAGTCGGCGTCCTTCACGCCGTGGAAGTCTAACCCCGCCTCGGCGGGGTTGTAGTCGATCTCCAGTTCGGCGCCCATCAGGCGGTAGCTCTTTTCCATCCGGCCGGTCTCGCCGTAGACGCCGGTGCCGACCGGGCGGACGTCGTAGTCCTGGCCGGCCTCGTAGATGGTGTCCCAGAGCTTCTCGCCCTGTTCCATCGGGGCGTACAGCTCCCAGCCGTACTCGCCGACGTAGGAGATGCGGAACGCCTTGGCGGTCACCGGGCCGATCGTGACCTCTTTCATCTCCGCGAAGTCGAAGGTGTCTGTGGACATCTCCTCTTCGGCGACCTCGTTCATCAGTTCCTGCGCGTTCGGTCCCCAGACGCCGAGCGTACACAGCTCCGAGGAGCGGCCGATGAGTTCTGCGTCGCCTTCGAGGTGGTCGCCGAACCACGTCTTGTCCGCGCCGACGTGGCCCCCGCCGGTGATGACGCGGTAGTGGTTCTGGCCGAGCCTGGCGACCGTGAGGTCCGAGACGAACCCGGCGTTCGGCGCGAGCACCGGCGTGTACGCCGACTCGCCGACGTCGACGTCCATCTCGGCGACGCAGATCTTCTGCATATTCTCCATCGCGTCGCTGCCGACGACGTCGAAGATGCCGAAGCCGGTGTCGCCGATCATCCCGACGTTGTCGCGGAGGTGGAGGTGCTCGGCGAGGATGATCTCGGACCACCAGCGGTTGTCCCACTCGTTCGGCCGTCGGAGGTCGTCGATCTCGTCTTCGTACTTCTCGACGAGGTCGGCGTTGGACTCGAACCACCGCGGGCGCTCCCAGCCGCCGGACTCGAAGAACTTCGCATCGAGGTCCCGCTGGCGGTGGTAGAACGCGCTCGTCCGGAGCGGCCGGACCGACTGCCACTGCTCGCGCGGGTGGACGATGCCGTAGATCTTCTGGAAGCCCTCGCGGGCGCGCTCTTTGACGAACTCTCTGGTCTCGCCGTACTCGTCGAACCGGGCGACGTGGTCGTGGGCGACGATGTCGATGTCGGGGTGGCCCTGGGTCATCCACTTCGAGACCTCGCGGGCGATCGCGGGGGCCTCCTTGATCCAGATGGCCGCACACGACCACAGTCCGTCGACCTCCGGGATCGGCCCGAGGAGCGGGTGGCCGTCGGGCGTGACAGACAGGAGACCGTCGATCGCGTGACGCACCCCGGCGTCGGGGTCGTCGAGGACGTCCGGGACGATCTCGAGCGCGTCCTCCATCGACTCCTCGAAGGCGTCTTCGGTCAGCGGGGGCTGTGTCGGCGACAGCGGCGCCTCCTCGATGGAGGGGACGTCCTCGACGTCCCAGAGGATCGGCCGGTGCTCGTAGGAGCCGACCTCGAGGTCGTTGCCGTGCTGTCGTTCGTACATCCGGGAGTCCATGTCCCGAACGACGGGGTAGTTGATCTCGCCTTCGCCCTCCTCGAAGCGATCGATCGGCCCGACCGAGACCATCTGGTGGACGGCGGGCGTCAGCGGGATGTCGACGCCGGCCATCTCGGCGATCTTCGGGCTCCACAGCCCCGCCGCGATGACCACCTCGTCGGCGGAGACGGTCCCCCGGTCGGTCTCGACGGCCTGGATCTCGCCGTCTTCGACGTGGAGGTCCGTCACCTCGGTGTTGGGGGCAGTGCGGAGCGCGCCGGCGTCGTCGGCCTGCTGCCGGTAGAGCTCGCCGGCGCGGAGCGGGTCACACGTCCCCGCGCCTTCGCTGTAGAAGCCGCCCTCGATGATGTCGGTGTTGACATACGGGACGAGTTCTTCGACCTCCTCGGGGGTGAGCAGTTCGGCCTCCTCGCCGAAGGACTTCGCGGAGACGAGCCGCCGCTTGAGTTCTTCCATCCGCTCTTCGGTCCGAGCGACCTCGATCCCGCCGGACTGGGTGAAGGTATCGAACTCGTCGTAGATGTCCCGGCTGTCCTGGGTCAGCTCGGTCATATCCTTGCTGTGTTCGACCGGGAAGATGAAGTTCGACGCGTGACCGGTCGACCCGCCCGGGTCCGAGAGCGGTCCCTTGTCGATCAGGAGGACGTCGTCGCGGCCGCGCTCGGCCAACTCGCCGACCAGCGAGCTGCCGACGATCCCCGCGCCGATGACGACTGTGCCTGCGTGGTCCGGAAATTCGTTCGTGCTCATCGATGTTCGACCTCAGTTACGGTTTCGTTCGGTTCCTGTAGAACCGCGCGTGTGCGAGAGTTCACTGTGAATACGTCCCACACGTATGCACCCAACGATAATTAACTACGCCTTGAATATTGAACGTCTTTTAACCCTCGTCGCACCCATCCTGTCTCTTGTCAGTCATTACCGCTGGTTCGCCGGCAGGGGATGGCGAACCAGCGGTACACAGTATCAGGACGTTCGTCCGACAGATAACTATTTACCGGTGCTCGCCGACACGGGGCGGCGAGCACCGGTACGAGACGACAACCGTCATTATCACACCACGAGGAAGAAGACGAACGGAATCGCGAACAGCAGGACGAAAAGCCCCACCAGGACGAGACCGTAGCTCACGACGGTCGCGAGACCGGCGGTCCACGCGGGGTGGTCGAAATCGGGATCGAACTCGGAGGTGGCTGGGACCTGCATCGTATCCGTACCTGCGGCGCCAGCCCTGATAATGATAGTGATTATCGCAACTGTGCATCGATTCTCGCCGCACCGTTCCGGCGCGGGATCGGACCCCGCGGGGTTGCGAACCACGACGACTCGGCTTTTCGACATCCCGTGGGGCGCCCCTGGGGAGTCCCGTAGCCGGCCGTCACGGCGGACGCCACTACACTCCGCCAATCTTTATACCGGTATTCGAGAATCAATACCCATTATGGTCGCAGAAGGAGCCACTACCAGACCGACGCTCTGGCGCATCAGCCACGTCGGCGAGATCGTGTTCTACCTGCTCGCCGTCGTCGCGATAGCCGTCTTCGCCTACGGCGTCTACCGGAACGTCCGGCGCTATACGGTCGGATCCGACGAGTGGTTCGACCGGCTGGACGACCTCCCGAACCGCATCGTCACCGCCGCGAGGATCACGCTCTCGAACCGGAAGCTCCTCGACCGGGACACGGTCGGCGGCGTGATGCACGCGTTCATTATGTGGGGCTTTCTCACCCTCCTCATCGGGACGACGATCCTCGCTATCGATATGGACGTCTACCGGCGCGTGACGGCCGCGCTCGGCAGCGAGCAGTCCTTTTTCGTGGGCGACTTCTACCTCGCGTACTCGCTCGTGATGGACGCGATGGGCTTTCTCTTCGTGGTCGGACTCGGCGTCGCGCTGTATCGGCGCTACGCAGCGCGGACCGAGCGGCTCTGGGGCCGACACACGAGCCTGGAGGACGACGCCTTCGTCTGGGCCCTGTTCCTCCTCGGCGTCGGCGGCTACCTCACCGAGGGCCTTCGCATCCTCGGGACGGGCTTTCCGCCCTTCGAGACGGTGAGTTTCGTCGGGTGGTTCCTCGCGGACGTCCTCGCGGCCGCCGGGGTGGGCCAGTCGCTCGCGGCCGCGGTCTATCCGGTCGTGTGGTGGTCGCACGCGCTGCTCGCGCTCGCGTTCGTCGCGGCGATCCCCTACGGCAAGCCGTTCCATATGCTGTCGTCGTATGCGAACATCGTCACGCGCGACGAGAAGGCCGGCAAGCGCCTCCCCGGCACGCCCGCCGACCTCGAGGCCGACACGGGCGCCGACGCCATCGACGACTTCTCGTGGAAGGAACTGCTCGATCAGGACGCCTGCACCAAGTGCGGCCGCTGTTCGTCGGTCTGTCCGGCCGCGGAGTCCGGTCGGCCGCTCGACCCCCGCGACGTCATCCTCGATCTGAAGGAGTACCGCGAGTCCCTCGACGCCGGCGAGACCGAGGCGGTCGACATCGTCGCCGACGGCGGCGAGAGCGTCATCGACGCCCAGACGATGGAGTCCTGTATGTCCTGTATGGCGTGTATGGACGCCTGTCCGGTCGACATCGAACACCTCAAGTCGTTCACGCGGATGAACCGCCAGCTCACAGACCAGGGCGACGTCGACTCGAACGTCCAGGACACGTTCGACAACATTATGGGGATGGGCAACACCTTCGGCGACCCGCCGGACGAGCGCGCCGACTGGGCCGACGCCCTCGACTTCGACGTCACGGACGCACGCGAAGAGGACGTCGAGTACCTGTGGTACGTCGGCGACTACCCGAGCTACGACGAGCGCAACAAGAAGGTCGCCCGGTCGCTCGCGAAGATCCTCGACCACGCCGACGTCGAGTTCGGCATCCTCTTCGACGACGAGAAGTACGACGGCAACGACATCCGACGGCTGGGCGAGGAGTTGCTCTTTGTCGACCTCGCGGGCCACCACGTCGAGCAGTTCGACGCGGTCGACCCCGAGAAGATCATCTGTACCGACCCCCACTCCTACAACACGTTCAAGAACGAGTACCCGGAGGTCGAATACGAGGAGTACGCCGACGACCCGCTGATGAGCTTCGAGTTCGACGGCGAGTGGAACACCGAGGGAGACGTCGACGTCCTCCACTGGACCCAGGCTGTCGAAGAGTTCGTCACCGAGGGCAGACTCGACCTCGCGGGCGACGAACTCGACTACACGGTCACCTACCACGACCCCTGTCACCTGGGTCGCTACAACGACGAGTACGAGGCGCCGCGCGAACTGATCCGCGCCACCGGCGCGACGCTCGCAGAGATGCCCCGGAACCGCAGTAACTCCTTCTGCTGTGGCGGGGGCGGCGGCGGGCTCTGGATGGACATCGACGAAGAGACCAAACCGAGCGAAGAGCGGATGCGCGAAGCGCTCGAAGACACGCCCGCCGGACGCGACGTCGAGAAGTTCGTCGTGGCGTGTCCGATGTGTATGACGATGTACGAAGACGGGATGAAGACCGGCGGCTACGAGGACGACATCGAGATCGTCGACGTGGCAGAACTGCTGGTCGAGGCGCTCGACGGCGGTCCCGACGTCGGCGACGCTGCGGGGTCGCAAGCGACGAGCACTGTGGACTGATAATGACGGTTGTAGTCTCTTCCCGGTGTGTCCTCCCCTAGACTGGTCAGCTCCGCGGAAAGTTATTTGTAAGCGGGCCGTGACTCTCAGGTCGGTTCGGAGCGATGTACGACCAGATACTGATACCCTACGACGGCAGCGACGAGGCAGAGAAGGGCGCGATGCACGGGATCGAACTCGCGGCCGCGCTGGACGCGGACGTTCACGCGCTGTACGTGATCGACCTGCCGGGCGCCCCGCGGGCCCTCGCGTTGCGCGACGACGAAGAACAGATGCGAGAGGAGTACCGCGAGTACGGCGACGAGATCCTGAGCGATCTCTGCGAGCGGGCCGCACAGCGGGGCGTCGACTGTACGCGGGCGATGCGGACCGGTTCGCCGAGCGAAGAGATCGTAGACTACGCCGACGACGAAGGGATGGACGCCATCGTGATGGGGTCGGCCTACCGAGGCCCGATCGGCGCCCTCCTCGGCGGCACCACCGACAAGGTGGTTCGGACCGCGACGGTGCCGGTGATCTCCCAGCGGATGAAGATGGAAGATCTGTAGCCGTCGTGCGGTTCCGCGGGAGCCATCCCACCGGTTAGTCCGCCGTCTCGACCAGTCGCGTCTCTCGGAGGTATATGACGAGGCTGGCCGAGAGGAACGTGACCCCCGCAGTGGCGTAGTGACCGTTCGCCAGCGCGAAGAGCGCGATCCCATAGAGCAGGATCACGAACGCCGCCGCGACGGTCGGGAGGACGTTCGACATAGCCGAGCACTCGGAGAGCAGGGCTATAGTACTGACGCACGACCATCGTATGCCGGTCCCGCGCGAAGCGCATCAGTACCGGAAGCTGCGGACCGAACCACAAAACACCAGACGAGTGATAATATGTGGCGTGTCGTATTTAATACGGCCGACGATGCCGCGCTCCGACGCTTCGATACGGTAGAATCGGTGGCGAGGACGGCGGATCGAGCCAGCGGACGCCAACCTTTATTAGAGAATACAGTGAATAATCGTGAGGTTGTGTAACACCGCGCGAACCGACCAACGTGGCGTACAGCAATCACCGGAGTCAGACAACACAAACGACCGAGCACGTATGAAACCGAACGAGCAACGACGATCCGACCGACGGGAGGTACCGTATGTCAGATAGCGACGACACGACCGGAGAGATGTCCGACGGGCTGCAGGTGGAGCTGTTCCATCCGGAGTCCGACCGCGAGCCCGGAGACACCAACATCCAGCGGTTCGGGATGGACTTCCACCCGCGCGTCTTCCCCATCGCGCTCTTGATCATCGCCGTGTTCGTCGCGGGGACGATCATCCTGGGCAAGCAGGCGTCGAGTGCGTACACGGCCATCTTCAACTTCATCAACACCAACTTCGGGTGGTTCTACATCCTCGCGGTCAACCTGTTTATCATCACCATCGTCTACTTCGCCGTCGGCAAGTACGGGACGATCCGGATCGGCGGCGTCGAAGCCGAAAAGGAGTTCAGCGACTTCGCCTGGATGGCGATGCTGTTCAGCGCCGGGATGGGTATCGGCCTGATGTTCTTCAGCGTCGCCGAGCCGATGTGGCACTTCGGCAGCCAGGCGTCGAACTTTATGGTCGTGCCGCCGGCGTTCGACGCGGGCGGCGGGACGCCAGCGGCCGCGCGGGCGGCCATCGCACAGACGTTCTACCACTGGGGCTTCCACCCGTGGGCCATCTACGGCCTCGTCGCCCTCGGGCTGGCGTTCTTCTCCTTTAACCGGGGACTGCCCCTGACCTTCCGGTCGATCTTCTGGCCGCTGCTCGGCGAGCGGATCTACGGGTGGCCGGGCGACGTAATCGACCTGGTGACGGTGTTCGCGACGCTTTTCGGCCTGTCCACCTCGCTCGGTCTCGGGGTCAAGCAGGTCAACACGGGGTTGGACTACGTCTTCGGGAACCTGCTCGGGATCGTGCAGATCCCGGTCGGGACGTGGCCGCAGGTTGTCCTGATCGCGGGCATCACGCTGATCGCGACGGCGTCGGTCGCGGCGGGGCTGGAAGGCGGCGTCAAGCGCCTCAGCACCCTCAACCTCTATGTGATGTTCACGATGCTGGCGTTTATGCTCATCGTGGGACCGACGCTCTACATCCTCGGGACGCTCTCGGGCGGTCTCGGCGCGTACCTGGGTAACTTCTTCGAGCTGGCCTTCTTCACCGGCATCGTCGGCGGCTCGGCCAGCCTCGGCGGGTACACCGTCCAGGGCTGGATGGGCTCGTGGACCGTCTTCTACTGGGGCTGGTGGATCGCGTGGTCGCCGTTCGTCGGGATGTTCATCGCGCGCATCTCGAAGGGACGGACCATCCGCGAGTTCGTCCTCGGCGTCCTGTTCCTCCCCTCGCTGTTCTCGTTCCTCTGGCTCGCCACGTTCGGCGGCTCGGCCCTGTGGGTCGAGCTGCAAGGCGGCGGCGGGATCGCGGCCGCGGTGGCGAACCAGGGACAGACGATCGCGATGTTCGAGATGCTGAGCAACTTCCCGCTGTCGTGGCTCTCGGGGCTGATCGCGACGGTCCTCGTGATCACCTTCTTCGTCACGTCCTCGGACTCGGGATCGCTCGTCGTCGACCACCTGACGTCGGGCGGCAAGCACGACGTCCCGAAGCCCCAGCGGATCTTCTGGGCGCTCACCGAGGGCGCGGTCGCCGCGATCCTGCTCATCGGCGGCGGCCTGACGGCGCTGCAGACGGCCGCGATCACCACGGGGCTGCCGTTCGCCGTGATCCTGTGTCTGATGTGCTACACGGTCTATCTCGGCCTGGACAACGAACACGAGATCCTCGAATCCGAGGAGTTCGCAGACCGGATCCAAGACCTCACAGACGAAGAGGACGTCGAGGTGATCACCTCGGGCGACGAGAGGGTCACAGACATCACCGAAGTCGACACGGAGGGAAGCGACTGATACTGATACTGATACTGATACTGATACTGACTGCTCTCGTACCGATAGGTTTTCACCACCGGTCGGAGAAAAGCGAGTCGTGATCGCAGAGGCTGCGGGCTTAGAGACAGCGCTCGCCGCCGGCGTCTCGGCCCAAATGGGTCTGCGGACCGTCGTCGAGGCGCCGGCGCCGCTCCGGGCGGTCGTCGTCTTCCTCGGGAGTACCGTCTTCGGCGGCCTGGTGTTGTACCGGTACGGCGATCGGACCGCCGCGGCCGTCGACACGTCGACGACGAACCCGGTCGTGTCCGTCGTCTACGGGTTCGTCGCCTTCGGTCTCGTCGTGTTCTTCCTCGGATACGCCGCCAGCCAGCTCGCACGAGTCGGTCTCGGGGGCCGGGGCTACAGCGTCCTCCTCTGGGTCGTCCTCGGCGTCGCGCTCTTCGCGCTCGCCGGGCTCGGCTTCGCGGTCGTCGGACAGTGGGCCACCGAGACGGCCGGCTTCGCCGATCCGTGGCCCGGACTGGTCGCGACGGGACTCCTCGGCGCCGTCGCCGTCCTCGTGTTCCCGTTCGCGCTCGGCGCGCTCGTCTGGTTCGGCATCGCCGCCGTCGGGATCGGCGGCCCAGTGAAGCGGTGGATCCACGCCGACCGGGCCGACCAGCGTGAGACCTAGTAGAACTTCCACTCGTCGTCCGAATCGCCGCGCTGCAGCGTCTCGTCGTCGCCGTCGTCCTCGTCCGGCCACGTTACTCCCTCGCCCCAGATCTGCTTGTACGCGAAGCTTCCCAGCGCCAAAATGAGCAAGAGCAGCACGGCTGTGCCGCCGATCACGGCGAGCTGCGAGACGGCCCGGACGAACCCCTCCCCGAGTAGTTGCAGGGGCGCCATTGCGAGAGCCAACGGACCCGAGACGAAAGAGTCTGCCGGGCCATTTTTACCCTCCAAGACCTATGCCAACGTATGACGCGAGTGCTCCGGACACTCGTTCACGCGGCCAAGCGCGTCGGCAAGCGGCTGGCGAAGCCGCTCCGGCGCGGCGACGGACCCAACAAGTTCCGGCTGTCGGCGATGGACACGGCGACGACCACCTACGACGGGGACGACGGGTGGGCCACGCGTCCGCCGGCAGTACTGGAGTGCCCGCGGTGCGGCGGCGACATCCTGCAGCACAACGCCCGCGACGACATCGACTGTCCCCACTGCGTCGCCGAGTTCGGCTACCGGGAGTTTCCGGATCTGGAGCTGAAACACCTCACCTGCCCGGTCTGTCGGAGCGAGATGGTCCACGGCCAGCGCCACCCCGAGGCGCTGGACGTCGTCGAGTGGGCGACCTGCAACGCCTGCCGGTACCACTGGGAGTTCAAGCATTCGTACTCCCGGTGACGGCGCCCGATGGAAAGAGACTACAACCGTCATTATCAGTATCAGTCGCCGGGATCGACAGAACCCTCGACCGTTCGCACGATCGCGACGTTTTCGGCGACGTCGTGGACGCGGACCACGTCGGCACCCCGGTCTGTCGCGAGGGCGGTCCCGCCGAGCGTGGGCGTCAGCCGGCCGTCGTCTGCGACGTCGACGGCGTCGAACATCGACTTCCGGGAGTGACCGATCAGGACGGGACAGCCCAGCGCTCCGAACTCGGCCGCGCGATCGATCAGTTCGAGCGATTCGCCGGGCGACTTCCCGAATCCACAGCCCGGGTCGACGACGATCTTCTCGGGGTCGATGCCGGCCCGCTCGGCGCGGATGAGTTGCTCGGAGAGTTCGTCGAGGACGTCGTCGACCACGTCGTCGTAGGTGGGGTTCCGGTCCGGATCGACCGGCACCGAGACGCTGTGCATCAAGACGAGGGCGGCGTCGTGGTCGGCCACGACGAAGGGCATCGCCGGGTCGGCGAGTTCGGAGACGTCGTTGACGATGTCGGCGCCGGCAGACAGCGCGGCGTCGGCCACGTCGGCCTTCCGCGTGTCGATCGAGAGCGGCACGCCCCGCTCTGCCAGCGCCTCGATCACGGGGACCACGCGGTCGATCTCCGTCTCAGCGGGGACGGGCTCGGCGCCCGGACGGGTGCTCTCGCCGCCGACGTCGATGATGTCGACGCCGGCGTCGATCATCGCGTCCGCGCGGTCGACCGCGGCCTCGACGGCCTCGTACTCGCCGCCGTCGTGGAAGCTGTCGGGGGTGACGTTGAGGATGCCCATCACCGCGGTGCCGTCGTCCGCGAGGGGGGCCAGTCCCGACTCGCGCGGCGGCTCGGTGGGATCGAGTCGGGCGTCGAGTTGCGTCGCGACGCGCCGGAGCCCCAGCCCTTCGGCGGCGAGCGACCCGGCGAGGTCCCGGAGTTGCGTCGTCGTGCCCGCGAGCACCGTCGCGACGAACTGCCCCGGCGCCCCGTCGGTCGACCGGTAACACTCGCCGCCGACGGCGGCGGTCAGTTCGGCGACGCGCTCGGCCTGGTCCGACCGGAGGAAGGTGCGAAAGATCCGGCGGTCGACGCCTTCGCCGAGCGTCTGCGCCCGTTCGGCGGCCCCGCTGGCACTCCCGGCGGCGGCTCCAGTTGCAGCGTCGTCGGCCTCGTGGGGCGCCGCGGGGCCGCGGGCCTCGTCGAACGACGCCCCGACGAACGACGCGGCGACGTTGGACTCGCGGGTGCGCGCGGTCGGGACGAGCCGCCGGGTCCACCGGTCGCGGGCCTCCGCGACGAGGTACAACGACCCCGTGACGAGGACGAAGTCGTCGGGACCGGCCGCCTCGATGGCCCGCTCGGTCGCCTCGGGGGCGGAGGGCACCGTCTCGGTGGTCGCCGCGTAGTCGTCGAGGGTGCCAGCCAAGGCGGCGGGGTCTTCGGCCCGATCGAGCGCCGGTCGGGTCGCGTAGGCGGTCGCGACCGGGGGGAGCGCCGCCGCCATCGCGTCGTAGTCTTTGTCCGCCATCGCCCCGAAGACGAGATGGAGGTCGTCGTAGTCGTAGCGCCCGAGCAGATCCGCCAGCGTCGCCGCCGCGCCGGGGTTGTGCGACCCGTCGAGGACGATCATCGGTTCGGTCGACATAATCTCGAAGCGCCCCGGCCACACCACCGACCGAAGTCCCTCGGCGATGGTCTCGGGGTCGACGTCGGCGATCTGGCGCGCGAGCGTCGCCGCGACGCCCGCGTTCGTGGCCTGGTGGGCGCCGAGAAGCGGGAGATTGGTCTCGACCGACCAGTCGGGACCGGCGATCGAGACCTCGCTCTCGACGGTCGAGGCCATCCCGGTCTCGACGGCCACGACGTCGGGTCGGTCCTCGGCTGCGACCGCCGCGGCCCCGGTCCCGGCGGCGTCGTCGGCCGAGCCGGGACCGACCGAGACCGCGTCGGTGACCTCGCGGATGGCGGCGAGGGCCGCGCCGTCGGCACCGGTCACGAGGGGCGCATTCCGGGGTGCGACCTGCGCCTTGTCCCGAGCGATCTCTTCGACCGTCTCGCCCAGCAGTTCGGTGTGTTCGAGACTGACGCTCGTGACCGCGCTGGCGACCGGATCGACCGCGCTGGTGGCGTCGTAGCGCCCGCCGATTCCGACCTCCAGGACCGCCACGTCGACGTCTGTCTCGCCGAAGTGCCTGAGCGCGACGGCGGTGAGGACCTCGAAGTGGGTGGGCTCGTCGTCGTCCTCGCGGAGGCGGTCGATGCAGGGCGCAAGTTCCTCGGCGTAGGTCGCGATCGCGGCCTTCGGCACCGTGCGCCCGTCGACGCGGATCTGTTCGCGGAAGTCGTTCAGCCCCGGCGAGGTGAACAGCCCGACGCTGTGGCCCGCCCGGCGGAGGACGCTCTCGAGCATCCGCGCCGTGCTCCCCTTGCCGTTCGAGCCCGCGATCTGGACGCAGTCGACGTCCAGGTGCGGATCGCCGAAGTGCGAGAGCATCCGCGCCGTCGTCTCGATGCCGAGTTTCGGCCGACGGTTCTGAAAGGAGGTGAGGTAGTCGGCGGCCTCGGGGTAGTCCATACCACGTATCGGCGTCGGTCGCCTGATTAACCTATCGCAGTGGCCCCGACTGCGGCCGTTTCTCTCCGAACTCCGATAACTATCCGGAGCGGGAACGTTCCGGGAATATCGGACGCTCTCCGCGTCGGGTGCCGAGGAAGTTCGATGCGGGATCGCGGCCGGACGGCCGTCGTTTCCGCTCTGAGCCGCTAAAACACCCCGTACATTTTCACTCGCCCGCGAGCGATCGAACGCTCCCGGCCGCCGTCGGTCCGGAATGTTCGGCTTTCTGGATCCTCTCCGGCCGAGGCGAAACGCATCATATCATATTTCGGTAACTATTCTCCGGTACTCTTACGTCACCGCCGCGGAACATCTCCGACAATGTCTGACGACAGCGGCGGCTTTCCCACAGACTACGAGATCGCACAGGCGGCCGAATCCGAGATGCGACCCATCCGTGACCTCCTCGAGGAGTGGGGGATCGATCGGTCCGAGATGGAGTCCTACGGCGAGTACAAGGCCAAACTGACCCACGACGGCGTCTCGCGGCTTCGCGAGGCGGCCGACGACAACGAAGAGAACCTCGTACTCGTGACCGGGATGACCCCGACGCCGATGGGCGAGGGCAAGACGGTCACGACCGTGGGGCTGGGCCAGACGCTGAACCACGTCGGCGAGGACGCGATGATCGCGATCCGCGAGCCCTCGCTCGGCCCCGTCTTCGGCGTCAAGGGCGGCGCCGCGGGCGGCGGCTACTCCCAGGTGCTTCCGATGGAGGACATCAACCTCCACTTCACGGGCGACCTCCACGCGCTCACCTCGGCGCACAACCTCATCGCGGCGATGCTGGACGCGAAGATCTCCCAGAGCGACGAGTTCGACGTCGACGTCAACGACGTCAGCTGGCCCCGCGCGATGGATATGAACGACCGGGCGCTCCGGAATATGGTGATCGGTCTCGGCGGCGAGACCGGCGGGACGCCCCGCGAGGACAACTTCCTCCTGACGGCGGCCTCCGAACTGATGGCGGTGCTCTGTCTCGCCGAAGACCTGGGCGACCTCAAAGAGCGCGTCGGGCGGATCATCGTCGCCTACGGCGAGGACGGCGAGCCGATCACCGTCGACGACATCGACGCGACCGGCCCCGCGACGATGCTCCTCAAGGACGCGATCAAGCCGAACCTCGTCCAGACGATCGAGGGAACGCCCGCGTTCGTCCACGGCGGCCCGTTCGCGAACATCGCCCACGGAACCAACTCGCTGATCGCCGACAAGGCGGCGTTCGGGATGGGTGACTACCTCGTCACCGAGGCCGGCTTCGGCTCGGATCTCGGCGCCGAGAAGTTCATGAACATCGTCTGCCGGCTGGGCGATATGACGCCCAACGCAGTCGTGCTCGTCGCGACCGTGCGCGCGCTCAAGTACCACGGGATGGGAATGTGGCCCGCAGACCTCGACGCGGTCAAAGACGCCGGCGTCGAGGAGCTGAAATCCGGCTTCGCGAACCTGGACAAGCACGTCTCGAACCTCCAGAAGTTCGGCGTCCCCGTCGTGGTCGCGCTCAACCGCTTCCCCGACGACACCGACGAGGAGATCGAGACCGTGATCCGACACTGCCGCGAGGACCTCGGGGTCGAGATCGCCGAATCGAACGTCTTCGCCGAGGGCAGCGAGGGCGGCGTCGACCTCGCAGAGCACGTCGTCGACGCCGTCGAGGCGGGCGACGAGTCCGACTTCGAGCACCTCTATCCGGACGACGCCTCGCTCAAAGAGAAGATCGAGACGGTCGCGACCGAGATCTACGGCGCCGACGGCGTCACCTACACCGGCAGCGCCGAGGCCGACATCGAGCGGATGGAAGAACTCGGTTTCGACGAGATGCCGGTCTGCCTCTCGAAGA
Source organism: Haloquadratum sp. (assembly GCA_042215815.1). GTDB lineage: Archaea > Halobacteriota > Halobacteria > Halobacteriales > Haloferacaceae > Haloquadratum. The sequence continues at coordinate 22,666 of JBDGUP010000098.1, forward strand.
CGTTCCACTCGCTGAGCGACGACCCCGCGAAGAAGGGCGCCCCCGACGACTGGGAGCTCGAAGTGCGCGAACTCTACCCCTCGGCCGGCGCGGGCTTCGTCGTCGCGCTCACGGGCGACGTGCTGACGATGCCCGGGCTACCCGCCGACCCCGCGGCGGCCGATATGGACATCGACGCGGACGGCAACATCAGCGGGCTGTTCTGATACCGACGGGGACGATAGTAGCGTTTGCAACTGATTACCGCCGGGTCGCCGCTCCGTTCGCGCCGAGTACCCACAACGCGCGGTAGAGGTCCCACAGGTCGCAGTCACACCGCGCGGCGATCGTTCGACACCGGTCGAGGTACCGCTCGTAGTGGGTCACCTGCGGCGGTTCGGGATAGCCGGCGTCGAGTCCGCCGAGTTCGCCGAGCGCCGCGAGCGTCGTCCACTCGCGCTCGGAGACGACGAGGTAGCGCTCGGGGTCGATGTACTGGCAGAACGCGGACCCCACCGGGACGTCGACGCCGGCGAGGGCCGTCAGGTGCGAGAGTTTTCCGGCCGCGTCGTCGGCGGCGACCGCACCCGCGATGGCGTCCTGGACCGCCTCGAAGTCGTTCTCGTCGTACGCCGACTCCAGTTCCCGCCGGTCGGCGTTCGGCATCTCCCCGAGGAACCGGCGACCGAACCACTGGACGACCCACTCGGCGTCGCGCCAGCCGTACTCGCCGTCTGCGAACGTCGCCGGGAGTATCTCGACGTGTTCGGCCTCGACGGTCGAAAGCGGTTGCACGTCGGGGTACTCTTGGACCTTCTCGCGGACGACCGCTGCTGTGAGTTCCATACGGCGACTTCGCGAGACAGCGGCCTCAACGTTGTGTCCGCGAGTCGCGATCGTGGCGACGGATTTGCAATCTTTCAGATCCCCAACGAGATGAATATCGGCCGAAATCCGGCGGAGGGGACGCCGTCCGAATACCTCATCCTGTCTATTGTCATAATGACGGTTGTATACTGTCGGACGAAAGTCCTGATAATCCTGCGTACCCCCCGAGAGAGGGACGAGGGTATCAACGGTTTCGTCCGACAGTATAACTATGTACCGGTGCTCGCCGCCCCGGTGTCGGCGAATCAGCGGTACACAGTGACAATAGCCAGTATCAGACGGGGGTGTGAGAAAGATTCATACCCGTGGCGGAGGTGGATTCGAACATATGCACCACCGCCTGGAGGGAGCCTATAATGTCGAGTGAAGAACAGGAACCGGTAAAGACGATCTGTCCGTACTGCGGTGTCGGCTGCGGGATCCAGGTACAGCCGGGCGACGAGCCGGGGGAGATGCGGTTCATGCCCTGGGGTGACGCCCCGGTCAACGACGGTCGCGTGTGTATCAAAGGCGGAGCGGCGACGCAGGTCGTCGACCACGAGGACCGGCTGACGGACCCGCTGATCAAGGAGGACGGCGAGTTCCGCGAGGCCACCTGGGAGGAGGCCTACGAGCGCATCGTCGACGAGATGGAAGCGATCCGCGAGGAGTACGGCCCCGACGCGATGGGCTTTTTCGGCTCCTCGAAGACGATGAACGAGGAGAACTACCTCCTCCAGAAGCTCGCCCGCCGCTACGGCACCAACAACGTCGACAACTGCACCCGGATGTGTCACGCCTCGACCGTCTGGGCGCTCCGGACGAGCCTGGGCGCGGGCGCGATGACGAACAGTATGGAAGACCTCAAGAACGAGGCCGACGTGCTGTGGATCCAGGGCGCGAACCCCGGCGAGCAGCACCCCATCGCCAACAGCAACTACTTCCGGCAGGCGGTGCTCGACGGGGCGACCGTCATCCAGGTCGATCCCCACGCCAACAAGACTACACGCTCGTTCGACGTCCACGAGACAGAGCGCCACCAGCACCTCCAAGTCGAGCCGGGAACCGACATCCCGCTTTTGAATATCGTCCTCAAGACGATCCTCGAAAACGACTGGATCGACGAGGAGTTCGTCGAAGAGCGCACCGAGGGCATCGAAGACCTCCGGGAGACGCTCGAGGGCTTCGACAAGGAAGCCGCCGCCGAGGAGTGCGGCGTCCCGCTCGAAGCGATCGAACGCGCCGCCGAGAAGTACGCCACGGCGGACAACGCCGCCATCTTCACCGGGATGGGGATGAGCCAACACGCCTGCGGCGTCGACAACGTCCAAAACGAGATCAACCTCGCGCTGATCACGGGCAACCTCGGCCGCCCGGGCACCGGCGTGAACCCGCTCCGCGGCCAGAACAACGTCCAGGGGACGAGCGACGTCGGCGCGATGCCGAACGTGCTCCCGGGGTACCAGCTCGTCGACGACGACGAGGCCCGAGAGAGCGTCGAGGAGGTCTGGGGCTTCGAGATCCCCGACGAGCCGGGGCTCACCAACGTCGAGATCACCCAGAACATCGGCGACCAGATCGAGGGGATGTACGTGATGGGCGAAAACCCCGTGATGTCCGAACCCAACGCCAACCACGTCGGCGACCTCCTCGAAGACGTCTCCTTCCTCTGTGTCCAGGACATCTTTATGACCGAGACCGCCGAGTACGCCGACGTGGTGCTGCCGGCGACGACGTGGGCCGAACGCGGCGGCACGGTCACCAACACGGACCGCCGCGTCCAGCGGATGCGCCCGGTCGAGAAGGTCCACGAGAACACCAGACACGACCTCGACATCCTGTGTGAGGTCGGCACCCGCCTCTTCGGGGAGGGGTTCGACTTCGACGGCCCCGGGGACGTCTTCGAGGAACTGCGGGAGGTCTGTCCGATCTATCACGGGATGACCTACGACCGCCTCGGCGAGGAGGGGGTCCACTGGCCCTGCTACGAGCCGGGCGACGAGGGCGATCCCTTCCTCTACGAGGACAGCTTCGATACCGAAAGCGGTCTCGGACAGATCGAGGGCGTGACCCACCAGCCGCCGAAAGAGACGCCCGACGACGAGTACCCGCTGATCCTGACGACCGCACGGCTCGAAGAGCACTACAACACCGGGACGATGAGCCGGCGCTCGCCGCGGCTCAACAGCCAGTACCCGGAGAACTTCGTCGACGTCCACCCCAACGACGCCGAGCGCTACGGGATCGAAGACGGCGAGACGATCCGGGTCACCTCCCGGCGCGGCGAGATCGAAGTCGAGGCACACGTCACAGAAGACATCAAAGAGGGCGTGATCTGGACGACGCCGCACTTCGCGGTCGCCTCCGCGAACCGGCTCACGAACGATGTCCTCGACGAGCGGGCGAAGATCCCCGAATACAAGGCCGCCGCCGCGGAGATCGAAGTCGACCTCGAATCCGCCGGCACCGACGAGACGCCCGCCGACGACTGATACTGACCAGTCTCGTCTCGTCACGTCTCGTCTCGTCACGTCTCGTCTCGTCCCGGGTGACCGCCGCGACCGTGGGTGGCGATCACCGGCACACAGTGAGACTAGTCAGTATGAGAGGGAGTACCGCTACCGGTCTTCGTCGGCCGTCGCCGGCCGTCGCGCTACTGGCGTGTCGTCGTCGACGACGTCGGCGAGATCCAACCGCTCTAAGAGTTCTCGGGAGGGGACGCCGTCGCGGCTCCAGCCCCGGGCGGCGTAGTATCGCCGCCGGAGCCGATCGAACCACTCGGTGTCGATCGCTTCGCCGCCGGCCGGGCCGCCGGAGAGCGGTCGCGTGAATGCCGCCGGGAGCGCCTCGTCGGCGGCGTCGAATCCCTCTCGGGCGTTGAAAAGCCGGGTCAGCGTCCAGATCCGCTCGCCGACTCGGACCAGTTCGCGCGCGTCGGTCGGAGCAGGCGAACCGACCGCGGCGAGCCACTCGGCGCCGAGGTCCTCTTCGAGGACGGCCCCGGCGAAATCGTCTGCGACCAGGCTCCAGAGGACCGACGAGACGGTCTGTTCGCGAATCACGAGCCGAACCCGGTCGGCGTCGTCCCAGTCTCCGCCCTGGAACACCTCCGTTTCGGCGGGCAGCGACCGCCGGTGGCAGGCGCCCCGGTCGCTCGTCGCGTACGCCAGCGCCATCGTGGGCGACCCGCGCGGATCGTAGGCGGGCACCTCCATCGACTTGATCGTCGGGACGAGGTCTTCGCCTCCGAACCGGTCGGCCGCGGCGTCGACGCCGTCGGCGAGGGCGTCCGGGATGCCGGGCCGGCGCGCCGCGATGGCCTCGATCAACGCCTGCGCGGCGTCCTCGCCGCCGAACGCCAGGTCCGACAGGGAGAACTCGTCGTCGCCGCCGAAGCTGCGGTCGGCGTCGACGATCCCCTCGTCGGTGGCGCGGATCGCCCACGCCACCGCGTTGCCGGCGCTTATCACGTCGATTCCCAGCCGATCGCAGCTCTGGCCCAGCGCCGTCACGGCGTCGAAGTCGTCGATGCCGAGTCCGGCGCCGAGCGAGAGCTGCGTGCCGCCCCGCGGAACCGATTCGCCGGCGTCCGTCCGGACGCGGAAGCCGCCGGGGATCTCGTCTGCGACGCCGCGTTCCCGGTCGACGGCGGCCTCTCTGACCGCCTCGATCCCGATCTCGTCTGCGCCCTCGAAGGTCCCCTCCTGCCAGCCTCTCGTCGAGAGCACGCCGACCTCGTCGGCGAAATCTACGGTTTCGAGCGTCCCGCTCGCCGCGTGCCACTGGGCGTCGTCGGCCTCGTGGTAGCGCGACTCGTACTCGTCGCGAAGCGCCGCGATCTCGGGAGACGGCTCGGGCAGATTCCCCCGTGCGACGACAGCTTTCAGCCGCTTCGCGCCCATCACCGCGCCAGGGCCGCCCCGGCCGGCGTGGTGGTCGCCCCCGTCGGAGGCGATGGTGGCGTACCGGACGCACTTTTCGCCCGCGGGGCCGATACAGGCGACGGCGCCGTCGAGCGCGTCGGCCGTCTCCGCCACGTCTCGACCCCACAGGTCGCCTGCCGGCCGGAGCGTCGCGTCGTTCTCGTCGAGTTCCAGCACCAGCGGCTCCTCGGCACAGCCCGTGACGGCGACTCCCATCGCGCCGTCGAGGGCGCCGACGAGGGCCGCCGCGAAGTCGCCGCCGCTGTAGGAGTCGAGGAACGCGCCGGTCAGCGGCGAGCGAGTGATCGCCGCGAACTGGGGTTCGCCCGGGAGGAGTCCGGAGAGCGGCCCGAGAAGGAACAGCAGGACATTGTCGGGACCGAGCGGATCCGTCCCGGCGTCGAGGTGCTCATAGAGGTACCGGGCGCCGAGACCTTTCCCCCCGACGTACGCCGCCAGCCACCGATCCGGCACCGGTTCGCGCGTGATCCGGCCCGCACTGAGGTCGACCCGGAGCAGATCGGTGGACGAAAGAGCCATACGAAACTCCCTAGCGGGCGGCGTCGCATTAACTGTTTGCTATCGGGTCGATATCATACGCCTCTTGTCATAATGACTGCTCTCATACTGTCTACTGTCATACTGACGGTTGTAGTCTCGTCCCGGTGCTCGCCGCCCCGGTGTCGGCGAGCACCGGGACGAGACGAGAGCCCTCATCATCACTCGGTCGTCGCGATCGCTTCGATTTCGACCGCCGCGCCTTTCGGGACGTCGCCGGCGCCCACGGCGCTCCGGGCCGGCGGCGCCTCGTCGAAGAACTCGCTGTAGGCCTCGTTGAACTCCTCGAAGTCGTCGATGTCGTCGAGGAAGACCGTCGTCTTCAACACGTCCGAAAGCGAGAGCCCCTCGGATTCGAGGATCGCCTCGACGTTCCGCAGACACTGTCGGGTCTGGTCGGCGACCGACTCGTCGTCGAGGAGGTCGCCGTCGGCGGTCAGCGGGAGTTGTCCGGCGGTGATGAGGAGACTACCGTTCGTCGTCGCCTGACTGTACGCGCCGACTGCCGCGGGGGCGTCGTCGGTGCTGATAGTTCGCTTCATACGACCGTGCCTTCCCGGAGCGGTGCCTTAAAACTCGGCGCTCCGACCACAGCCTGACAGATCCCGTATATGTTCGGTGATCCGGCCGGCCGGCAGAACAGTTTTTATGAGTTCCCGAGTATGTGTATGATAGTGGTTGACTCGCATAATTCGCCGGGCCCACCGAGCGAGCGCCCCTTCGAGGAGGTCTTCTACCCGACTGATCGGGTCCCGTTCGTCGAGTGGCGGAAGTTCTCCGGCGCGAAGTCGACGGTCGCGCTGACGGCGGCAGTGACGGTGCTGGCCTTCGTCACGGGGCTTTCGAATCTGAGCCAGGCGCAGGTCGTCGCCGAGGGGCCGCTCGCGCCCCTCCTGCCGATGGCACGGGGCTTCGTTCGGTTCGCCGGCGTCCTGTTCGCGTTCCTGCTCGGAGTGGTCGTCGTCGGCCTGCGCCGGCAGAAACGACTGGCGTGGTGGGCCGGCGTCGTCCTGCTCCCGGGGCTCGCGCTCGTGCCGCTTTCGACCGGGCGTACGACGGAAATCCCGCTGTTGCTCTCGGTGCTCGTCACGCTCCCGTTGCTGGTGTGGAACCGAGACGAGTTCGACCGAACCCTCGACCTCTCGGGGTTCCAGATCGCCTCGCTGACGTCGATCGCGGGCGTCGGTCTCTACGGCACTGTCGGGGCCTACGGATTGCGGGGACAGTTCGTCGGACTCCACGGGTGGGGCGACGCCCTCTACTATGTGATCGTCACCATCGCGACCGTCGGCTACGGTGACATCACGCCCCTGTCCCTGGAAGCGAGGCTGTTCTCCCTCTCTGTGATCGTCTTCGGGACCGGCGCGTTCACCGTCGCGGTGGGGGCGCTCGTCGGCCCCGCGATCGAATCCCGGATGGCGGCCGCCTTTGGAACGATGACCGCATCAGAACTCTCACTCCTCGAGGATCACGTGGTGGTCCTCGGCTACGGCGACGTGACGGAATCGCTCCTCGACCGACTCGGCGGCGATCGGGAACTGGTCGTCGTCACCGACGACGCCGACGTGGCGTCCCGACTGGCGGACGACGGGATCGAAGTCCTGACGGCCGATCCGACCGACGAAGACGCGCTCGCGGCCGCCAGACTGGACGTCGCGCGAGGGGTCGCCGTCGCGGGCGACGACGACGCCGAGAACGTCCTCGCGGTGCTCGCGGCGCGGAACGTGAATCCCGACGTCCGGATCGTCGCCGTCGCCAACGAGGAGACCCACGTCGGGAAACTCGACGCCGTCGGAGCCGACGAGGTGATCGACCTCCGGGCGATCGGCGGGCGACTCCTCGGCGAGTCCGTGCTCGCCCGCCGCGACGAATCGTCGGGACCGACGACCGACGGCGCCGATCGGGGCGGCGGTGGGTGAGTGGATGTCGTCGACAGCGGGAGGCGACGGGGAGCGGTCGGGACCGCCCGAGACCGCCGAGTCCAGCCGGACGCTCGCGACGCTCCTCTTGGGTGCGTTCGTCGCGTCGGGAGCGGTCGTGCTCGTCGGATTCTTCTTCCCGTCGATCGTGGGTCGCACGCTCGGCGGACGGATCTGGCTCGTCGTCGCGCTGGTCTTTTTCGGCTCGGGGCTCGGATACCTCGCCGCGCTGCCGTACGGTCCCGTCGACGGCGACCGGGCCGACGCCCGGTCGCTGCTCCGCGTCCGCCGGGGCGAGGTTCGAACGCTCCTCCGGGATGTCGCCGCTGCCCACGACCCGCTGATCCTCGGACTCCCCCTCCTGGCTTTCACGTCGTACTTTCTGCTCCACGCCGCGGCGCCTCCGGCCACCGCAGCGGCGATCCAGACCGTCACCGACGCCGTCCTGCGGTGGTTCGGACTGCCGCTGCTCGGCGTGATGTTCCTCGCCGTCGCCTACTGCGGCGCCCTCCTGTTCGGCCCGTGGGGCGGTATCAAACTGGGCGGCGACGCCGTCGAGCCGACCTACACGTACCCGACGTACTTCGCGCTGATCTTCACCGCGGGGATCGCCGCCGGCATCGTGTTCTGGGGGCCGGCCGAGGCGCTCTTCCACTACCGGCGACCGCCGCCGTACTTCGACGCCGCGCCTCGGTCGGGACCCGCAGTCGAGGCGGCGCTCGCGTACACGCTGTTTCACTGGGGCGTCTCGGCGTGGAGCGCCTACGCCGTGATCGGCGTCCCGATCGCGTACTTCGTGTTCGAACGCGGCGCGCCGCTCCGCGTGTCGTCGATCCTGACCCCGTTCTTGGGCGTCGACGGGCTGGACTCGCCGTGGAGCCGGCTCGTGGATACGCTCGCGGTGTTCGCGACCATCGGCGGCGTCGCGACCTCGATCGCCCTGGTCGCACAGCAGTTCCTGGCCGGCGTCGAGTACCAGTGGGGGGTCCCGATCGGCAGTCTGGGTCCGGTCCTGTTCGTCGGCGGCCTGGTGGCCGTCTTCGTGCTCTCGGCGGTCTCCGGCCTCCACCGGGGGATTCGGCGGATCGCCGGACTGACCGTGGTGCTCTTCGGGCTGTTCGCGGCCTTGCTCCTCGCGGTCGGCCCGCGGGCGTTCGTCTTCGACCACGGGGCGCAAGCGGTCGAGACCTACCTGCTCCACTTCGGTCCGATGAGCCTCTACACCGGCGGCAGCGAGGGCGGCGACTGGGTGCAGTCGTGGACCGTGTGGAACTGGGCGTGGTGGTTCTCGTGGGCCCCGTTCGCAGGGACGTTCGTCGCGGCGCTCTCGCGCGGGCGCCGGCTCCGGACGGTCGTGGCCACGAGCGTCGTGGCGACGGCCGCCGCGACCGCCACGTGGTTCCTGATCGTCGGCGGCACGGCGCTCTCGGTCCAGCGCCGGGGCCGTGCGGGCCTGCTGTCCGCCGTGGCCGAGCACGGCGGGTCCGAAGCCGTCGCGGGGTTCCCTCTCTTCTCTGTGCTCCCTCTCGGGGACCTCCTGCTCTTTGTCTTCTTGGCGCTCATCGTCGTGTTCATCGTCACCTCGGCCGACACGTCGACGTTGATCGCGTCGATCCTGGCGTCGCGACGCGACGTCGCCCCGTCGCGCGGCAGCATCGTCCTCTGGGGGGCGTTCCAGGCCGCCGTCGCCCTCGCGGTCCTCCTGGTCGGCGGCGGGGAGACGCTGCAGGCGCTCGCCGTGCTCACCGGTGCGCCGTTCGCCGCCCTGGCGGTGCTCGCGATGGCCGGACTCTCGCTCGTGCTCCGCCGCGACGCGCGGGGCGCAGACCACCCCTCGCTGGTTCGCCTCCTCGCGCGGCGGTTGCCCGCCATCGAGATGCACTTCGACGTCGCCCCGCCGGAACAGGGCAAATCAGACGACCAGACTGCGCCGACACAGGAGCGTCGGGACGCGTCCCGAACGGGAGGTGGGTCCGATCCCCCAGACCGGGACGGGGCTGTGGACCAGGACGGGCCCAAAGACCGGGAATGACCCGCAGATAGCGAGGGAACCGACTCGGACGGTCGCCCGCGGCTGGAGGGGTCCGATGACTCTTTGTGCCGCGTCGGCGAAGCGTTCCCGTGACCGAACTCACCGCACACCACGTCGGCATCACCGTCAGCGACCTCGACCGGACCGTCTCGTTCTACCGGGACACGCTCGGCCTCGACGTGCTCTCTCGGTTCTCCGTGGGCGGCGCGTCGTTCGCGACCGGCGTCGACGTCCCGGGCGCCTCGGCCGAGTTCGTCCACCTCGACGCGGGTGAGGTCCGCCTCGAACTCGTCTCGTACGACCCGATCGGCGACTCCGAGGGCGAGTCGGAACTCGACCGTCCGGGCGCGACGCACGTCGGGCTGACCGTCGACGACGTCGAGGCACAGTACGAGGCTCTCCCCGACGACGTCGAGACCCTGAGCGAACCCCAGACGACAGAAAGCGGAACGACGCTCTTCTTCCTTCGGGACCCCGAAGGCAACCTCGTCGAAGTGCTCTCGGGGTGAGCCGCCGGAACCTCGTCCCGCTCCTGCTGTTTCTTCCTGATTGCTCTCGTTCCTTACCGGCGATCTCCATTCCCATCCCCATCCCCATCTGCGGTGATCGCATATCAGTCGGCACCGCTATCGACCGTAGTCCGGGGCTCTGCCCCCCTGTCGGCCAGTGCCAATCTGACTGGCATAGATATCCGCACTATAATTGTATACAGGTTTCTGGAGAAGTACGTACTGCCCCGTACGGTTCCTCGTACGGTTATATTCCTATTATAAATAGTCAAGCCGGAGTGCCGGTCTCTCCCGATTGTATGTTGGACGATACGTGCTCTCGTCGAATGCTCTTGACGGGTATCGGTAGCAGCGCCGCGGCAAGCATCGCAGGGTGTATGAGTAGTTCGAGCGGATCGGAACCCACCGGAACGAACGAGACTACCACGGACACGACGAGCACCACCGCAGGATCGACCTATCAAGTTGGATATGGCGACTATCAAACGATGGTGAAGTCGTCGAATTTCCCCGAAATGCTGTATGTGTAT
>JBDGUP010000015.1:0-31900 GCA_042215815.1 Haloquadratum sp.
CCAGTATCAGTCGTCGTCGGCCGGTTCGGCGTCGGCGGAGTCGATCGGGGGCGCTCGGGCCTCCTCGAACGCCTCGGCCGCGGCGCGGATCCGGTCGCTCACGCTCGGGACGTCGTCCTGCTCGACCGGTCCGACCCCGCGGATGGTCTTCAGGTCGCGGGGGAACTCTCTGAGGTCGTAGTGGATGTCGATGCCGGCCTTCGCGCCCTCGCCCATCGCGACCGGGATCTGGTTGTGCCCGGGTGTGACGTCGCCGACCGCGTAGACGCCGTCGACGGTCGTCTCCATACTCTCGCCGACGACGACCGTACCGTCGTCGTTGAGGTCGCACCCGAGTTGCTCGGGGAGGGCGTCGTTGTAGTTCGAGCCGTACATCGGAAAGCCACCGCGGTACTCGCGGACCGTGCCGTCGTCGAACTCGAAGGCCCGGAGCCAGCCGTCGTCGCTCTTCTGCATTCCGGTGATCTCGGCTTCGACGATATCGACGGGGTGCCCGCGGAGCTGCTCGTCGGTCTGGTCGCTCCACTCCGGCGTCTCGCCGCGGAGCAACAGGTCCACGTCGTCGGTGAAGTTGAGCATAATCATCGCGACGTGAGCGGCGGCCTCGCCGGTACCCATCACGTACACCGGGCGGTCGATGAACATATAGGCGTCACAGTGGAGACAGTAGTGGAGCCCCTTCCCGGTCCTGGGCACGGGCGGATTCGGCCGTTCGTCGTTGAACCCGACCGCCAGGACGACCCGGTCGCCGCGGTACTCGGCGTCGTTGCCGACCAGGCGGAACCGACCGTCCTCGGTCCGGTCGGCCTCGACGACGAAGTCGCGGACGACGTCGGCACCGTACGATTCTACCTGCGCCGTGGCCGTCTCGAGGAGTTCGTTCCCCGAGGTCTCCTCGGTGACGCCGATGACGTTGTGCGTATCGAGCATCATCGCGGCGCGGCCGCCGCCGCGGTCGACGAGGACCGTGTCGTGGCCCAGCCGAGTCGTGTACAGCGCCGCCTGCAACCCCGCCGGGCCGCCGCCCACGACGACTACCTCGTAGTCGCGCACGTCGGCTGTCTCGCTGTCGCTCATTCGTCTCCCGATAGCGGCTGCCTCGACTTAAATACAGAGTCCGCGTGCGTCTCTGGTGACCAGCCGCACGCGGCGCGGTGCTATCGGCCCGCGGCCGACCCCTCGACGACGGCATAGCAGTTCCCGCTGGAGACGACGGCGTCAAGGAGTCTCAGGTCGCTCGCGCGGACGTCGGCCGCGAACTCGCCGGGATCGTAGATGTGGTAGAACCGGGGGACAGACTCGCCGCCGGGCAGCGTCCAGTCGACGGTCGTATCGAACCCCTCGCTCGCCTCGAAGCGGTCGTGGGCGGTCGACCAGGCGCTCACGAGCGCCCGCCCGTCCGGCACGAGCACGCGGTTCAGTTCCGAGAGGCTCCGGACGCGACGCTCGCGAGGCCGCAGGTGGTGAAGCGCCGCCACGTAGACGGCGACGGCGACGGTCCCGGACCGAAGCGGCAGCGCGGCCGCGTCCGCCTGAACGGCCCGAAGCGAGTCGTCGAATCCGCGCGCTGCCGCACGCTTCCGCGCGGTCCGGAGGAGGCGGCCGCTGACGTCGACACCCACGACGGCGTCGACGACCTGGGTCAGTACCTCGGCGTGGCGGCCGTTGCCGCACCCGAGATCGAGCGCGACGTCCGTGGGCCGCCCGGACGCCGGAGCCGAACGGTCCGCCGGCGCGGCCGCTCCGCGGAGTCGCTCGGCCGCGTCGTCGAGGTCGCCCTCCGCCTCGCCGGTGAGAAACGCTCGCACTTCGGGCCACGGGTACGCCCGCGTCGACGCGAAGTGCTCGGCGATCCGGTCGTAGGTCTCCCTGGCGGACGATGCGCGCCGCTCGTCGTCCATACGGGTCGGTGCGCGCGCCGATACAAAGCCGCGGCGATCGGCCCCGCCCGCGGTCACAGAACTGTGAACACGGCGTAAGCGAGCCCGAGGAGGACGGCCCCGTGTTTCACGCCGTCGGCGACGCTCCCCTCACCGAGTTGGCCTGCGACGATCCCCGAACAGAGACCTTGGATCGCGGCCGCGTGGAAGAAAAGCAGCTCGTACGCGTCGGTGTTGACGGTCTGGAGCCCGCCGAGAACCCCGGTGTCGATGCCGCCGACGTCGCTGACGGGGGAGCCGCTCTGGCTCGCCGATTCGATCGCCGGGATGAAAGAGACCGTGAGCGCGACGACGATCCCGAGGAAGACGAAAAACGAGACGTAGATGACGACGAGGTAGGTGAGCATCTCCTGTCGGCGCTCGCGCCGGAGCCGACGGGTCTCCTGAGCCTCGTCGGCCGCGATGTGGAGCACGGGGCTGATGTCGCCGCTGGCGGCCATCGCGTTCTTGATGAGCGTCCCCGCGCGCGACACCGCCGGCGTCCGCGTTCGGGCCTCGAGTCGCGTGAGCGCCTCCTCGACGGTCGCCCCCCACTGGAGGTCCCGCCACACCCGATCGATCTCGTCGCCGAGCGGCCCGAGTTCGGCGTCGGAGAGGCGTTCGAGAGACCGGACGATCGTCACTCCCGCCTCGTTGATGCTGGCCATTCGACTGAGGAAGTCGGGCATCTCGGCCTCGATCGCGCGGACGCGATACTTCTCGATCTCGTGTGCCAGGGCGTACCCCACGAGCAGCACGAGCGTCGCCTGGACGATCGGGCCGTCGACGAGTTCGACCAGCCGCAGGAGGGCCGCCGTCGGGTCGGCGGCGCCGCGTGCGAAGCCGTCGAGCGCGGCTCGCGTCTCGGCCCCACTCGACAGCCAGATCAGCAGCATCCCGATCGGTCCGGTGACCGCGACCGTGTAGGCCGGCTCTCGGAGGAGCGTTTCGACGGGGTCTGCGAGCATCTGCCGATACGCCCCGATCCGGTCGTAGACGGCCAGTCGCGACCAGTTCTCCCGACGCGGATCGCCGGCGTCGCTTCGCTGTCGCCTGTGGCCGCCGGTGGTGGGTTCCGCCGCCGCGCCGCCGTCTGTCACCCCCGTGACGTCGCCGCCGTCGGCGGGGACGCCGGTCTCGACCGCCCCGACCTCGTCTCCGGCGCCGCCGCCCGTCGATCCGACGCCGTTCGACGGCTGCGTGGTGGTCGGACGGTCGGCGTCCCCGCCGGCGTCGCCGTCGCCGGCTGCCGAGTCACCGCTCCTGTCGCCGCTCTTGTCGCCGGTGGATCGACCGGGGACGGTGAGGCCCTCGGTCATACTGTCGACGTAGACGACGAAGCCGAACGTCGCGAGCGGGATCGCTACGTACGTGACGAGACGGATCAGCGTGAGCGTGCTCTGGAGCACCAGTCCGACGACGACGAGCACGGTGATGAAAAAAAGCGGCCCGGCGACGAGGACCGTCACGTACACCTCCGCGAACGTCGAGAGGAGTTCGAGGTACTGCTGCTGTTGGGCCTTCGCCTCCTCTTGGAACCGATCGTACTGATCGCGGAGGAACTCCGAGATGCTCTGTCCGGACGAGAGCACGCTCACGAGGTTCGCAGTCAGTTCTTCGAGGTTTTCACTCGGCGTCCGGTCGGCCGTCCCCTGGAGCGCGGTCAGAATATCCGTGCCGAAGGTGTCCATATCACGCACCGCGACGCCGAGTTCGCGCGCCGCCTCGCCGTAGACGCCCTCGTTGTGCGAAAGCGTTCGCAGCACCCCGTGGAACGGCATCCCGGACCGCGAGAGCGCGTAGACGAACGCGACCGTCCGCGGGAGCGTCGCGTCGATCTCGATCCCCCGGGCGCGTGCCCGCTGGTCGAGGTACGTCCAGCGGCCCCAGTACAGTCCCAGCGCGAACGCCGTCCCGATGGTCGCGCTGGCGACGAGCAACACCGCGAACAACTGGGGCACCGAGAGATCTTGGATGTGGACGATCGCGGCGAGGAAGTCCAGCGGATCCGGGAGGACCGACCGGATCGCCGCCGGGTCGACGGCGAGAGACCGGAGGACGAGCGCGCCGAGATAGACGCCGTAGACGCTGCCGACCACGCCGCCGACGGCCGAGATGAAGAGCGTCTGGGCGGCGTACACCCGGTGGCTCTCGCCGACGAACGCGGCGCGCATCCGTTCGACCTGTTTCCGCCGCGCCGACGATTCGGCCACGTAGCGGCCGAAAAGCGGCAGCGACAGCCGCGTGACGATCAGGTTTGCGCGCCGACTGACCGGGGTGAGAGCGACCGGGAGCGCGACAAGCGTCGCGAGCACGAGCGGGAGAAAGCCGACGACCTCACCCACCGCCATCGGTCTCGGCCTCCCTCGGATCCGGAACCGCGCCGGGCGCGCCGTCGCTCTCGGCGTCCTGGGCGTCGACGGCGGACTCGAGCCGTTCCATCGCCCGCTCGGTGTCCGCGTAGTACTCGTTGACGAGCGCAGTGAACTTCCGGTAGTCTGTCGTCCCCAACTGGACGAGCAGCCGCAGGAACCGCTCGCGGCGCTGTATCTCGCGCTGGCGTTCCGTCCGGCTCCAGCCCTGTTCTTCTTGGATCTCGTCGATCAGGTTCGAGTCCGAGCGCCGGAACGTGTCCGAGTCCGGCTGCCAGGAGAACGCACGGGAGTAGTCGAGTTCACCGGTACGCTGGTCGATCTCGCCGATCTCGCCGATCGCCTTCGAGCGGCGGACGCGCTCGCCGCCGAGTCGCGTGAGCGTCTGGACGCAGAGGAGATCGAGCGACTGCACCATCGCCCGCGGCACGTCGATGGGTTCGTTCTCCAGCCGGTTGATCACCGTCTCGATGCTGTCGGCGTGCATCGTCGAGAAGGTCGTGTGGCCGGTGTTCATCGCCTGGAACAGCGTCACGGCCTCCTCGCCGCGGACCTCGCCCACGATGATGAACTCCGGTCGGTGCCGGAGCGACGATCGCAGCAGGTCGTACATTCCGATGTCGCTCCCCTCGTGGAGCCGTTCGCGCGTGACAGCAGAGAGCCAGTTGTCGTGATACAGCGAGAGCTCGCGGGTGTCTTCGATCGTGATCACCTTCGATCGCGGAGGGATGAACATCGAGACGGCGTTCATCGACGTGGTCTTCCCCGAGGCGGTCCCGCCGGCGAAGATGAGGCTCTTGTTGTGCTCGATACAGAGCCACAGGTACGCCATCTGCTCGACCGAGAAGGTACCGTAGTCGATGAGGTCGATCGGCGTGAACGGCTCGTCGGCGTACTTCCGGATCGTGAACGCCGAGCCGCGCGGCGTCACCTCCTCGCCGAGGGCGAGTTCGATCCGCGAGCCGTCCGGCAGCGTCGTCCCGACGACCGGGTCGCCGACGCTTATGTGTCGCCCCGACTCCTGGGCGAGTCGGATCACGAAGTCGTCGAGGTCCTCGGCGCCGTAGACGACGTTGGTCTCGATGTCGGTGTACTCGTCGTGGTAGACGAAGATTGGGAGGTCGTAGCCGTCACACGAGATGTCTTCGATGTGGGGGTCGTGCATCAGCGGATCGATGCGGTCGAAGCCGCGGAAGTCGCGGTCGAGGTAGTACAACAGCGCGTGGAACGTCCGCATCGTGACCGTGACGCCGTACTGTTCGAGCAGCGTCTTGAGTTCGGAACGGAGGGTCTCTTCGGCCGTCGGGTCTGCGTCGGTCCGATAGAGGAGCGGATCTCTGATGTCGGTTCGGACCCGGGAGAGCAACGCCATCTCGAAGTCGTCGAGTTCGGGTTCGATCGCGTAGTAGTAGTGCTCGCTGTCTTCGTCGTGGTAGGTGATCACCACGAACGCGTAGGGCGCGTTCACCCAGTAGCGATCGACGACCTCCTCGCCGGGCGGCGCCTCGAACTCGGCGAAGATCCCGTCGCCGGGACGGTACGGCCGCACGTCGAGCGAAGAGCCGCGCAGGACGTCGATCACGCGCCGGATCCGCCGCTGGAGATCACCGGTCGCGTGTTCGATCGCCGCGGCGACGGAGTCGGCGTCGCGGAGGCTCCCGCCGTCGTCGCCGGGCGGCGCCGCGGCTCCCCGGTCGGGCTCGTTTCCGTCGCTGGCCGCCGTCTCGTCTCCCACGATCGGGTCTGGTTCTCCTGCCATACTCGCGTTGTGGATCGCGCTGTACCGCGCGGTCCGACGCCTCGTGCGTATATTCGATCGGAGCGCCTTATACTGTCGGCCGTCGCGGGGGCGTTTTTGTCGGTGCGGTCGGGCCGGGACCGCACGGCGGTCCTCGCTCGGGAGAGCGTAGTCGCCGCCCTACCGGTTCCCCGCGAGCCGGTCTACCGACTCGCTCAGTTCGTCGACCATCGCGGCTTGCTCTTCGGTGTTCGCGACGATCTCGTCGACCGACTGGCTGACCGTGTCGGCCTGGTCTGCGGCCTGGTCGACCATCGTCGCGATCTCTTCGGCGCTCGCCGCCTGGTCGTCGGTCGCATCGGAGACCTGTTGGATGCTCTCGGCGACGTCTTGGATCGCGTCGACGATCTCGTCGAAGTGCGACATCGCGCGTTCGACCCGGTCGATACCGGATTCGATCTGTTCTGTCGTCTCCTCGAGGTTCTCGACGGTGTCGTCGGTCTCCGCTTGGATCTCTGTCACCATCGCTTCGATCTCGGCTGCGTTCTCCTGGGACTCCTCGGCGAGGGACTTCACCTCGTCGGCGACGACGGCGAACCCGTCGCCCGCCTCCCCGGCGCGAGCGGCCTCGATCGACGCGTTCAACGCCAGGAGGTTCGTCTGATCGGCGATGTCGTTGATCACCGTGACGACCTCGTCGATGTTCTCGACGCGGTCCTGGAGGCTTGTGACGTCGTCGGCGACCGATTCGGCCGACGCCGCGACGTCTTCGAGGACGGTGATAGCGTCGTGTGCCCGCTCGTTCCCTTCTGCGGCGAGGTCCCGTGCCTCCTCGCTCGATGTCGAGACCGTCTCCGCGGTCGAGGCGATCTCTTCGATCGTCGCACTCATATCAGAGACCTCGTCCGAGATCCTCGTCATACTGTCGGCCTGTTCGCTCGAGACGGTGTTGATCTCCTGTGACCGTTCGGCGATGTCGTCCGCAGACTCCTGGAGCTGCCGGGTGTCCGCTTCGACCTCGCCGACGAGCGACTCGATCGCGGCGCCCATCTCGTTTACGGCGTCGACGACGTGCAGAAAGTCGTCGTCGAGGAGGCTCTCGTCGGTGTCGAACTCGACTCGTGCGGCGTATTCGCCGCGCTCGTAGGCCGAGATCGTTCGAGTGAGTGTCGTGAACAGCGTCTCCAGTTCCCGCTGATACCGCGCCGAATCCTCGATGTCCTGGACGATCTCGATCACGCCGACGAACTCCTCGCCCCGATAGACGGGCGTCGCGATGAACCAGATGTCGGTCCCCTTGATCGTGCTCGTGTCCTCGTAGACGACTTCCCCGTCGAGCAGGGCGTACTCGTCTTCGGCGCGGTCGACGCCGTACTCCTCGGAGGCCGACCTGGGCGCTCGCACGATCTTCTCTGCGAGCGTGAGGTCGCGCTGGTCTTCGCCGTACAGTTCGCTCCCGAGCGAGTCAGTCCCGATGACCCGCTCGCGCGGCGTCTCCAACAGGTCTGCGATCTGGTCGTCCCACGCGACGACCTCGCTATCGGAACCGAGAGCGAAGGCGGGAAGGTCGAACGTGTCGAGGAGGAGCTGGAGAGTGAACCGGTGGTCCGTCTCTCCGCTCGCGCCGTCGTCCGCGTTCTCTCCGTCTTCGCGGTCTGTTCCGTCTTCGCGGTCTGCTCTGTCGTCCGCAGAGCCGAGGTGAGTCTCGAACATACCTTGTGACAGGCTGATGTGTTTAAAAATCCACCCGACCATTCTATCAGTTGATAATATCGAGAAAGTGATTCGATGTTGGGTGGACACTCCAGAACCGAACACGTCCGCGCGGCGTCCAGCAGCCGCTCGCCGCCGCGGACGCCGCACCCGGCGGCTACGATCCCGGGACTACGACGGATTCTCCGAACGCGGCTCCCCCTCGCGATCGACGACCAACAAGACGCCGCCGAAGGCGAGGAGGAAGACGACCCCGACCGGGAGCGGGACGCCCGGGAACCCCCGCGTCACGAGCAGGTAGGTCGCAGCCGCGAGCGCGAGTCCCGAGAGCGAGAGCAGCGCCCCAAGCAGTCGGACGGGATCGACGGGTCCCGATTCCAGGGTTTCCTCGCGGAGGTAATACGCGACGGCGACGCCGACCGCGACCGCCAGGATCGCGGCACCGACGCCCCAGGCGTAGTAGGCCGCCTGGATCGTCTGGCCCGACTGGTAGGCGATCGCCGAGAGCGGATCCGCGACGCTCACCCGGCGGGCGACCGGGACGCCGAACGTATAGCGCACCTGAAAGAACGGGAAGCGGACGAAGAGCACCGCCCCGCCGGTGACGCCCGTCGAGTAGGTGACGTTCCAGGGAACGAGCGCGGAGAGCCACGTCGAGACGACCGCCAGCGCCCCCGCGTACTCGGCGCGCACCCAGACCATACCGGACTCCGGGTCGGCGCCGCGGTAAAAGCTACCGGAGGCGGTCTCCGTCTCCGGTGAGACCGAGGAGGTCGAACGGGTATCCGTCGCCCCGCTCGCTGGCGTGTTCGTAGACGACGTGGGCGGCCGCGACGTCCTGGACCGCCAGCCCCGTCGAGTCGAAGACCGAGACGCCGTCGACGGCGACTCGATCCGGCTTCTCGCCGGCGACGATCTCCCCGAGCGTTCCGTAGAGGTCGTCGTCGTCGAGGACGCCCTCGCGCCAGGGCACGTTGATCTCGCCGGAGTGGGTCGCCTGTTCGTAGTCGTCGATGACGAGCGTCGCATCACGGAGGATCTCGTCGTCGAGTTCGTGTTTGCCCGACGCGTCGGCGCCCATCGCGTTGATGTGCGTCCGCTCGCCGACGGCGTCGCGCGGGACGATCGGCGATTCGACCGGCGTGACCGTCGAACAGACCTCGCAGGCGACGGCCTCGGCGATCGATCCCCCGCGGACGTCGAACTCGTCGCCGAACGCGTCGACGAAGTCCGCGACGCGCTTTTCGTCTTTGTCTGCGACGACGACCTCCCGGACGTCGCGGACCTCGGCGATCCCGCGCAGTTGCGCGTACGACTGGGCGCCGGCGCCGACGATGCCGAGCGAGGTCGCATCCGGGACCGCGAGGTGATCGGTCGCGACCGCGGCGGCGGCGCCGGTCCGGAGCATCGTCAGCGCCGTCCCGTCCATAACCGCCAGCGGTACGGCGGTCTCCGGATCGGAGTAGATCATCACCCCCAGCACCGTCGGCAGGTCGAACCGCTCGGGGTTGTCGGGATGGGAGTTCACCCACTTGATCCCCGCGGCGTCCCACGGCTCGTCGCCGCCGACATCGAGGTAGGCGGGCATCGCCCGGAAGTCGCCGTTGTACTGCGGGAGGTCGATGTAGGACTTCGGCGGCATCTGGGCGTTCCCGCGCTGGGTGGCCGCGAACGCGTCCTCGATGGCCGGGACCAGCTCCGACATCGAGGCGTTCTCGCGCACGTCGGCAGCGTTCAGTAGAATCGTCTCCATACGGTCACGTCGGCGTCGCGGCCCTAATAGGGGTTACCACTGGGATCACGGTGTCTATTGTCGGCGTCGAAAAAAGGATCGAAGCGGACGATCGCGTCGAGTTCGTCCGGGACCGCGCTTACATCGCGCCGCCCATTCCGCCCATTCCGCCCATTCCGCCGGCGCCGCCGGGGGCGCCGCCTTCTTCTTCTCCGTCGCCGCTGGTGCTCAGATCGCCCGCGGCGATGATGTCGTCGATCTTGAGCACGAGGTTCGCGGCCTCGGTGGCCGAAGAGATCGCCTGCTCTTTGGCGTGGGCGGGCTCGACGACGCCGGCCTCGAAGGTGTCCTCGATGTAATCGGCCTCCTCGCTGAAGACGTTCAGGCCGGCGGAGGCGTCGCCGTCTTCGTGCTCCTGGCGGAGTTTGACCAGCGTGTCGATGGCGTCGATGCCGGCGTTCTCGGCGAGGACCCGCGGGACGAGTTCGACCGCGTCAGCGAACTCCTGGATGGCCAGCTGCTCGCGGCCCTCGACGTTCCCGGCGTAGTCCCGGAGGTGCCGTGCGATCTCGACTTCGATCGCGCCGCCACCGGCGACGACCCGACCGTCCGAGACGGCCGTCGAGACGACGTCGAGCGCGTCCTCGACGCCGCGCTCGATCTCGTCGACGACGTGGTCTGTCGAGCCGCGCAGCAGCAGCGTGACGCCGTGGGACTCCTCGGCGGCGCCTTCGACGTAGAACAGCTCGTCGTCTTCGTCGCGGCGGACGGAGCCGGAGCCGAGGTTCTCGGCCGTGAGGCTGTCGAGGTCGGAGACGATGTCGCCGCCGACGACGTCGCGCAGGAAGCCCATATCGGACTTCTTCGTACGGCGGACGGCGAGGACGCCCTCCTTCGCGAGGTAGTGCTGGGCGAGGTCGTCGATGCCCTTCTGGCAGAAGACGACGTCCGCGCCGGACTCGACGATCCGGTCGACCTTCTCGCGCAGCTGTTTTTCCTCCTGGTCGAGGAACTGCTGGAGCTGGTCGGGCGATTCGACGTTGACCTGCGTGTCGACGTCGGTCTCTTCGATCTCGATGGCCTCGTCGACGAGGAGGATGTCGGCCGACTCGAACTCCGTCGGCATCCCGTCTTGGACCGGGTCCTTGTCGATGACGGCGCCGTTGAGGAGTTCGGATTCGGCCGTCGAGCGACCCGTCTGGGTCTCGATGTTGACGTTCTGGAGGTCGACGACGTAGGAGCCGTCGTCGGCCTCGACGGTGATCGCCTCGACGGTGTCGACGACGAGTTCGGCCAGCAGCTCCTTGTTGAGTTCGGAACTCTTGCCGGTCATCGACGTCTCGGCGACCTTCTGGAGGAGTTCGGCGTCGTCCGGCTCGACCGTCTCTGCGACCTCGTCGACGGCCGCGCAGGCCTCCTGGCTCGCGAGGTGGAAGCCCTTGATGACCGCCGTCGGGTGGATGTCCTGTTCGAGGAGGTCCTCGGCGTTCTTCAGGAGTTCGCCCGCGATCGCGACCGCCGTCGTCGTGCCGTCGCCGGCCTCGTCCTCCTGGGTCTCGGCGACCTCGACGATCATCTCGGCCGTCGGGTTGTCGATGTCCATCTCCTGGAGGATGGTGACGCCGTCGTTCGTGATGGTGACGTCACCCATCGAGTCGACGAGCATCTTGTCCATCCCCTTCGGTCCGAGTGTCGAACGTACGGATTCGGAGACCGCGCGGGCGGCCTGAATGTTGTACTCCTGCGCGTCTTTGTCCTTGACGCGCTGGGCGTCTTCGCCCATGATGATCATCGGCTGACCCTGCTGCATTCGCTGGCTCATAGTCATCGATCGATTGTTTGTGATTCTATATAAATCCTGTGTTATCGGTCGGCCATTCGGGAGTCAGAGAGCGGCGTCGTTCGCTTCCGTACCCGTCCAAATCAGGCGTTTCTGCCGATAGACGTGTGATACTCCATCACACGACCCGGACCGGTCGAGACGACGTTCGGCGGGGATTTATATATATCAACACCGGAGATGGCGGTCGGCGGTACGAAGTCATACTGTCGGACGAAACCGTTGATACCCGCCCTTCCGGGGAATACCCGGAAATATCAGGACGTTCCCCCGACAGGATACAACCGTCAGTATCGTCCGGTCTATCGCCGGTCGGGAACTTCTTCGGCGACGAACTCCTCTTCGGTAGACGGCTCGAACGGGGGCAGTTCCTCGTCGGTTTCGACCGCTTCGATCTCCTTCTCGTAGAGTTCTTCCTGGAGTTGACTGCGCTTGTTGCGGCCCTTCTGCTCCCGTCCGTTTTTCGTGTCAGGCATTGTCACTCGTGCGGACGATTCCCATAGGCATTAACTTTGTGTTGGCGTCGAAAATCAGTCGCCACCCCGTCAACGTGGTCTTTCGTGCTCGCCCCGGCAGGCGGACTCCGGTCTCCACGAGTACGTCCGCGAGCATTTTGCTGCCTACGACCTGCCGTAGCGTCGGACTCTGAAGCGGGGAAAACGCCGGGACAGGGATTTGAACCCTGGATCCCAGAGGGAACACGCTTTCCAGGCGTGCGCCTTACCACTCGGCCATCCCGGCTCGACCGGAGATAGCCCGCTGATTCGGTTAAGTCCTTCCCTTCGCCGCCAGGCGGTCTTCGACCGCGAACGACACGGCTGTCACGACGGCGCCGACGAGGACCGCGAGGCCGAGCGTCGGGAAGATGGACAGGCCGAGACCGCCGGCGACGAGCCGGTATCCCTGGGTGAGAACGAGGAAGGCCAGCACGCCGACGACGCCCCACAGGATCGCAGATCGGACGCGATTCACACCGGGGAACTCGGCGCGGGAGGTGAAAATCCGTTCGGTGGCCGACGTCTCGTCCCGTGACATTCGCCTCGACCGCCGTAAACGGTGTGTCGCCAGCCGAAACGATTTATTGTATCCGGGCGTAGCTACCAGTATGGCAGACAAACCGAAGCAGGGCGAAATTCTCGGGATCCCGTACAACTTCGAGCGGCCGTCGCTGGGCCGACTGCTCTCGTCGTACTGGCAGCCCGGGAAGGGGATGCTCGTGAAGAAGCCCTTCGGGATCGGCTACACGCTCAACCTCGCGAACTGGCGGTCCTGGATCGCCCTCGTCGTCATCGGGGCGCTGCTCTGGCAGGAACAGCAGTCCCGCGACGGCGACGCGGCGACCGACGGAGACGACGACGGCCCCGTCGAAGTCATCGTCGACTGACACTGATTACCCTCACTGAGGATCGGTGATCACCATCCCCGTTCGCGGTGATCGCCGCAGAACCGACGACGCTTTTCTTCCGACCCCGCCTACGCCGACGTAGATGCTCAAGTACGTCACGACGAACGCGGGCAAGGTGCGCGAGGCCCGCGAGTACCTGGACGGCGTCGAACAGCTGGAGTACGATTACACCGAGGTGCAGGCGGACGAACTCGGGCCGATCGCGGCCCGGGGCGCGCGCGAGGCGTTCCGCCACGCGAACGAGCCGGTCCTGGTCGACGACGCCGGCCTGTTCGTCGAGGGGTTCGACGGCTTTCCCGGACCGTACTCCGCCTTCGTGGAGGAGACGCTGGGTATCGAGACCGTCCAGCGCCTCGTCGCGACCGAGATCGACGCGCCGCGGCGAGCCGCGTTCCGCTGTGTGCTCGCCTACTGCGACGGCGACGGCTTCGCCGCGTCACCCGACCCGATCGACCGCGAGGATCGAAGCGCGGCAGCGGCCGCGGGGGGCGTGAGCGCGGCCGACGACGGGAAGGCGACGCTCCCGGTGAAACTCTTCGAGGGGGTGGTCCGCGGTCGGATCGTCGCGCCCCGCGGCGAGGGCGGATTCGGCTACGACCCGATCTTCGAGCACGACGGCACCACCTTCGCCGAGATGACGCCCGACGAGAAAAACGCCGTCTCACACCGCGGCCGGGCGTTCGAGAAGTTCGCGGAGTGGTATCAGGACCGGCAATAGCCGGACGACCGCTCCGGCATCATTATCAGTCGAGAGAACCGCGATAGCAGACTTATCAGGGGGTGCGGGGAACAACCCGTATGAACATACTTGCGTCCTACGAGCGGCTCCTGTGGGAGACGATGGGTCTGCTGGGCGTCTCCCGCTCTGTCGCCCGGAAAGTGCTCGCCGCGGTCGGGATCCAGTTCGGCGTCTCGGTCGCCCAGGCGGGGCTTCCCTGGCTCGTCGGTGGCCGCCTGCAGACGGCCCTGTCGACGGTGCTGCTCGTCGGGGCCGTCGTCGCGTTCCTGAACACCGTCTTGATCGTCCGGCGCGACGTCGTCGAGCCGATCGAGGGGCTCTCGACGTCCGCCGCCGCCGTGGCGGAGGGCGACCTCTCGACGCCTCCGCCGAGCGTCGACGGCGACGACGAGGTCGCCCGGCTCGTCGACGACTTCGGCGAGATGCACGACCACCTCCAGCTCGTCGGCGCGCAAGCGAACGCGATGGCGGACCACCGGTTCGACGACCCCGTCCTCGACGAGCGGCTGCCGGGCGCGTTCGGCGACTCGCTGAATCGGATGTCGAGCGATCTCGCGACCCACACCCGAGCGCTCCAGCGGCTCGTCGACGCCTTCGAGGGAGCGACAGAGCGCGCCGGGGACGGAGACCTGACGGCGCTGATGCCGGCCGCAGAGCTGGCCGAGGAAGACGAGCGCTACGGCGAGGTCGCGCGCTCGTACAACGAGTTCGTCCGGACGCTCTCGGAGACGCTGGGGGAGGTGCAGGCGTTCGCCGACGACGTCGCCGAGATGAGCGACCGGGCCCAGACGCACATCGCCCGGGCCACGGCGTCGAGCGAGGCGGTCGCGGCCGCGGTCGATGAGATCTCGGAGGGGGCAGACGAGCAGACCGAACACCTCCAGACGGTCGCCTCGGAGCTGTCGACGCTGTCTGCGACCGTCGAGGAGATCGCCGCCTCTGCCGACGAGGTCGCCGATACAGCAGAACACGCCGCCGAGCGCGGCCGCGACGGACGCGACGTCGCAGCGGAGGCGATGGAAGACCTCGACGCGGTCGACGCCCGGATCGAAGCGACCGCCGACGCGATGGAAGATCTCGCCGCCCGGATCGAAGAGATCGACGAGGTCGCCGAGTTCATCGACTCGATCGGGTCGGAGACGGACCTCCTCGCGATCAACGCCTCGATCGAGGCGGCCCACGCGGGCGACGCCGGCGACGGCTTCGGGGTCGTCGCCCGCGAGGTCAAGTCGCTCGCCGAGGAGACCCGGGAGTCGGCCGAGGAGGTCTCGGCGCTCATCGAGGACGTGACGACCCACTCCGAGGAGGCGCTCGACGCCGTCCACGAGGCGGACCAGCAGGTGAAATCGACGGTCGAGACCGTCGCGGCGGCGATCGAGGAGTTCGAGTCGATCGTCGACGACGTCGAGGGGATCAACGCGAGCATCCAGGAGGTGAGCGACGCGACCGACCAGCAGGCCTCCTCCTCGCAGGACGTCGCCGCCCGGGTCGACGAGGTCGCGAACATCTCCGAAGAGACCGCCGGCCAGACCACCGCCGCGGTCGAGGACGCGACCCGCCAGTCCGAGTCGCTCAACGAACTCGACGAGCAGGCGGCGGCGCTGGCCGACCGCGCCAGCGGGCTGGACGACCTCGTCGACGCCTTCGAGACCTTCGACGAACACCGCAGCGAGCACCGCGGCGAGCGCCGCAACGAGCGCGACGGCGAGGCGTTCGATGCCGGAGCGGAGCCCACGTTCGCGGGCGAGGGAGTCACACCCGATGACGACGGGATCCCCTCCGACGGCGACACCCCCCGGACCGCGGCGCCGTCGGACGACTAGGCGGCCGGCCGGGGGCGGTCGGGGGTGTGCGGCCGCGTCGCAGTCTATACCCTTATCCGTCCGCCGGCCGAACCGTCGGGTATGAAGATAGTGCCGGACACGAGCGCGGTCGTCGACGGTCGCGTGTCCGAGCGGGTCGAGTCGGACGGCGAGATCGAGGTGCTTGTCCCCGAGGCCGTCGTCGGCGAGCTCGAGTCGCAGGCCAACGACGGCCTCGATACGGGGTGGGAGGGGCTCGAAGAGCTCCAGCGCCTCGCCGGATACGAAGACGAGGGGCGGGTCAGCGTCGACTACGTCGGGCGGCGGACGAAACCCAGCGAGGCCACCGGCGCCCAGGAGGGCGACATCGACGCGCTCATCCGGGACATCGCCGAAGAAGAGGGTGCGACGCTGCTGACGAGCGACGTGGTTCAGTCCGAGGTCGCGAAGGCGAAGGGTCTCGACGTCGAGTACGTCGAACCCCGGGTCCGCGGCTCCGGCGGGCTCGTCGTCGAGGAGTTCTTCGACGAGCAGACGATGTCGGTCCACCTCAAGACGGGGACGAAGCCGAAGGCGAAGCGGGGCGCCATCGGCGAGATGCACTACGAGACGATCCGCGACGAGGTGACCGAGGAGGCACAAATGAAAGAGTGGGCCGACGACATCGAAGAGACGGCCCGCAGCAGCTCTGAGGGCTTCCTCGAACTGGACGAGCCCGGGATGAGCATCGTCCAGTTCCGGGATTACCGCATCGCGGTCGCCCGGCCGCCGTTCGCGGACGGCATCGAGATCACCGCCGTCCGACCGATCGTCAAGACGGACCTCGAAGACTACGAGTTCGCCGACGAACTCAAAGACCGGTTGCAGGAGCGCCAGCGGGGCGTCCTCATCTCGGGGTCGCCGGGCGCCGGGAAGTCGACGTTCGCCCAGGCGGTCGCGGAGTTCCTCACCGAGAGCGACTACGCGGTCAAGACGATGGAGAAACCGCGCGACCTCCAGGTCGGCGACGACATCACGCAGTACACCGCGCTGGGCGGCGAGATGGAGAAGACCGCCGACTCGCTGCTCTTGGTCCGGCCGGACTACACCATCTACGACGAGGTGCGGAAGACGGACGACTTCGGCGTCTTCGCGGACATGCGCCTCGCGGGCGTCGGGATGGTCGGCGTGGTGCACGCGACCCGCGCCATCGACGCCCTCCAGCGGCTCGTCGGCCGGGTCGAACTCGGGATGATCCCCCAGGTCGTCGACACGGTCGTCTACATCGAAGACGGCCGCGTCGAGACGGTCTACGACGTCACGACCGAGGTCAAGGTCCCGGAGGGTCTCACCGCCGAAGACCTCGCGCGGCCGGTGATCCAGGTCGCAGACTTCGAGACCGGGACGCCGGAGTACGAGATCTACACGTTCAACCGCCAGGTCGTCACGGTCCCGCTCGGCGACGGCGAGAGCGAGGAGACCGGCGTCGGGCGGCTCGCCCGCCAGGAGATCGAACGGGAGATCAGATCGATCGCGCGGGGGCACGTCGACGTCGAACTCAAGGGCCAGAACAAGGCGGTCGTCTACGTCGAAGAAGACGACATCTCCTATGTCATCGGCAAGGGCGGCGGGCGGATCTCCGACGTCGAAGACCGGCTCGGCATCGACATCGACGTCCGGACCCACGACGAGAAGCCGTCCCGCGGCGGGTCCGGGACCGAGTCGACCGCCGGCGGCGGATCGAGCGGCGCCGCCGACGACGGCATCGTGGTCACGCCGGAGGTCACCTCCCGACACGTCGTCATCCGGCTGGACGAACACGTCGGCGAGACCGTGGAAGTCCGCGCCGACGGCGAGTACCTCTTCACCGCGACGGTCGGTCGCGGCGGCGACATCCAGGTCTCGCGGGGGAGCGCCATCGCCGACGAACTCGAACAGGCGATCGACCGGAGTCAGCGGATCACCGTCCACCCGGCGTAAACCGGACGGTTCTTCCCCCGAGCGCCGTACGCTCGGGTATGGACGACGACACGCCCCTCGAAGCGGTCTTCGACGAACTCTTCGCGACGGTCGAAGCCCGGAAGGAAGACCTCCCCGCGGACTCGTATACCGCCTCGCTCTTCACCCACGAGAAAGGAAAGAACGCCATCTTGGAGAAGCTCGGCGAGGAGGCGACAGAGACGATCCTCGCCGCGAAGGACGGCGACAGCGAGGAGGTGCTCGCCGAAAGCGCAGACCTCGTCTACCACCTGCTCGTCCTGCTCGCGGCGGAGGGAGTCACCGTCGACGACCTCCGGGCGGAGCTGCGCGATCGGTTCTAGCCCGATACTGTCGGACGAGCCGATTCCGAACGGCCGTCGCCCGCTCCGTGCGGAGCGGCGCTCGCCGGACGCCGGGATCGAGCTACCGGAACGACACGCCGAGGTCGTGGAGGTCGTCGTTCTTCTGGGCGACGTTGATCAAGAGCGGCGTCAGCGACTCGACCTCGGGGGCGTTGGCGACGCCGCCCGCGTCGAGCGCGCGGAGGCCGTCGATGTCCGTCGCGAGTCCGGCGACGAGGTCCTTGGCGTCCTCGTCGTCGCCGACGAGCAGCGTGTCGATGCCGAGGTCGGCGTCGAGGTCCGCGAGGCGGCCGGCCGCGAGGTTGTGGAACGCGCCGACGACCGGGACCGCTTCCGGCGCCGCGTCGGCGACGAGCGCCGTCACGCTCCCCGCGCCCGGCGGGTGGTAGTGGAAGCCGTCCTCGTCGCGCTGCATCCCGGCGGCGGGAGTGACGAGCACGTCGTCGGCGTCCAGGCCGTCGGCGACGGTCTCGACGGTGTCGGCGACGTGGTAGGGCGGGACCGAGAGCACGACGACGTCGGCGCGGTCGGCCGCCATCGCGTTCTCGAAACCGGTGATCTTCGCCTCCCGGCCGTGTCGGGAGACGACGGCCTCGTAGTCGGCCGCGACCTCGTGGGCGCTGTCTGGGTCGCGGGAGCCGACGATGACGTCGTGGTCGGTGTGGTAGGCCCACCGGAGCGCGAGCCCCTCGCCGATGTCGCCGGTACCGCCGAGCAGTGCGATTCGCATACGGGGTGGTGAGGCTGGGACCGGGTAAAGCGTTGTGAGACCGGTCTCGATCGCCGGCGCTCGGGGACGGGACCGGGACCGGGACCGGGGTCGCCGGGCGCGCCGCCAGCCCGCGATCCCGACCGCCGCCAGCCCGCTATCCCGACCGCATCGTCTCGGGCGCGTACACGAGGAGGAACCCCACGACCGGCCCGAGGATCAGCGTCCCGACGAGGACGGCGGTCCGGATCGGCGCCTCGGGCGGGAGGAGCCACCACACCCCGAGTCCCAGGACGTCGACGGCGAGCACGACGCCGACGAACCGGAGGAAGTACCAGCGGACCCCGCCGGCCGCGCTCGCGCGGTCGCCCCGCGAGCTCACGGCTCGAAGAGCAGCGCCGGGAGGTCGTTCACGGAGTCGACGACGGCGGCCGCGCCCGCCGATTCGTACGCCTCTCGCCCGGCTTCGCCGGTCAGTCCGCCCGTGAGCACGCCGATTCCGTAGTAGGTCCGATCGGGGTCGGTCTCGTCGGCGTTGTTCGCGGTCTCGACGTCGTCGAGCGTGTCCCCGGCGAAGGCGACGCTGTCGGCGTCGAAGCGCTCGGCGAGCGTCACGAGCGCCCGGGGGTGAGGCTTGCCCTCCGCCCAGTCGTCCATCGTGAACCGGTGTTCCTCGGGGATCGAGAGCCCGACGCGGTCGAGCGCGATTTCGGCCTCCGGCTTCGGCCGTCCGGTGAGGACGCCGACGGCGGCGTTGGCTTCGAGGCGGTCGAGCGTCTCCGGTTCGACCAGGACGGGTTCGTCGTGGATGTAGCCCGGCGCCTCGAACGGCGGCTCTGTGCCCTCCAGTTCGCGGTAGAGGTCCGCGCCGAGGTACAGCGCCTGGAAGGTCTCCCGGAGCGCGTCCCGGTCCCACTCGTCCCGGACCGCCGCGTAGTCGTCGGCGTCGAGGTGCGCCTCGGCGACCGACTCGGCGGCGTCGAGACCGCCGCCGGCGGCGGCGATCCGGTCTGTGAACGCCGCCAGCGGGATCGGATCGCGCTCGTCGACGAGGACGTACAGCGCGGCCGCGTAGGTCACGTCCCAGTCGTTGTTGAAGCCGCCGGCGTCCTTGAACAGCTGGACGTCGCCGCGGTCGATCGTCCGGTCGCAGAGCCGCTCGACGGACTCCACGATGGCGCGGCGGTAGGAGTCGGCCACGTCGAGGAGCACGCCGTCGATGTCGAGGACGACCGCGTCTGGGTGCATACCGGTAGGCTGGCGGGCGTCCTTATAGGGGTTATCGTCCCGGCCGGGAAGCGTGAATGGACAACAAAGGCCTTCCCGTCCCGGCTGCGATACCCCGTATGGACGTGGGCGACTGGGGGATACTCGCCGGTGACCGATCGCGGGCGGGGTGGTGGCTCCTCACGCTCGGGACCGGGATGCTGGTCCTGTTCGCGCTTGCGAGCGTCGTGGACGCGATCGTGCTCGGCGTCTTCGTCTACTACACGATGCGCCCCCTCTACAGCCGCATCCACCGCGTGATCGGATCGTCGGGCGTGGCCGCCGTAGTCACGCTCGTCGGCGTCGTCCTCCCGATCGTGGGGCTGGTGCTCTACGTCGGTCTCCGGGCCTTCCGGGAGGTCCTCCGGTCCCGGCCGGACTGGATCACCGCCGTCGGGGTCATCGTCGGTCCAGAGCGGGCGTCGTCGCTCGCCGACCTCCTGTCGGCCCTTCGGGACGGGGGGGAGGCGGCGCGACTCGATCCCGCGACGCTCGGCTGGGTGTTCACGAAGGGGCGCGAACTCCTCGTCCCGATCGGCGACGTGGTGGTGACGCTCTTTCTCGCGGTTGCGCTCGCTTTCTTCCTGCTTCGCGACGGGGACCGACTCGTCTCCTGGTGTCGAGCTGTCGTCGGCGACAGCGAGGCGGGCATCCTCCGAGTATACGTCCGCACGGTCGACCACGACCTCCAGTCGATCTACCTGGGGAACGTCGCGACCGCGTTCCTCGTCGGGATCGGAGCCACGGTCGTGTACAACGGGTTCAACTTCCTCGTCCCGGCCGCGGTCACGATCCCGCTCCCGACGATGCTCGGTGTGCTCACCGGGATCGCGAGTCTCGTTCCGCTCGTCGTCGGCAAGCTCGTGTACGTGCCTCTCTCGCTGTATCTGCTGTTCGCCGCGGTCGAATCGAACGCGTCGGCTTTCCCCGTCGTCGTGTTGTTCATCGTGTCGTTCGTCTTCCTCGACGTTCTGCCGCAGATGGTCCTCCGTCCGTATCTCGCGGGGCGGGAACTCCACGTCGGCCTCGTGATGTTCTCCTACGTCGTGGGAACGCTCGTCTTCGGGTGGTACGGCCTGTTCCTCGGCCCGCTGGTACTCGTGCTCGGGATCCACCTGCTCGGGA
This sequence comes from Haloquadratum sp., assembly GCA_042215815.1. Classification (GTDB taxonomy): domain Archaea; phylum Halobacteriota; class Halobacteria; order Halobacteriales; family Haloferacaceae; genus Haloquadratum. The sequence continues at coordinate 20,682 of JBDGUP010000015.1, forward strand.
TCGTGGTCCCGGAACTCGCCCACGGCAACCCGGTCACGCCGGACGAGATCCATCCCAGTGCAGCCGACCCCGACCCCGACACGAACGCCGACCCCGACCCCGACACGGACGCCGACTCTAGCGGCGGAACGCAGGCGGAAGACCGATCTGCGTCCGCTGACCGGGCGTCGGAGACGTAGGCCACCCGGTCCCATCGTCGACGAGAGCCATCCGCGGCATCTCCACGCCGAGTTAGGAGTTATTTTACCGTCGGATCCAGAGAGAGTAGATATGGACTACGACCCGCAGGAACTCGAAGAGCGCTGGCGCGAGCGGTGGGCCGAGGAGGGTCGCTACGAGGCAGATCCGGCAGACGCCGCCGACGCGGACGTCGACGCCGCGGAGGCGGCCGCAGACGCCACGTTCATCACCGTTCCCTACCCGTACCCCAGCGGCGGGATGCACATCGGACACGCCCGGACCTACACCGTCCCGGACGTCTACGCCCGATACCGGCGGCAGCGCGGCGACAACGTCCTCTTCCCGATCGCGTGGCACGTCACCGGCACGCCGATCATCGGCGCGGTCGAGCGGCTGAAGAAGGGCGAAGAAGCCCAGCTCTCGGTGCTCCGGGACACCTACAACGTCCCAGAAGACACCCTGCAGGACCTCGAGACGCCGATGGGCTACGCCCGCCACTTCATCGAAGAGCACTACAAGCAGGGGATGCGGGACCTCGGGCTCTCGATCGACTGGCGCCGCGAGTTCACCACGAACGACGAGCGCTACTCGAAGTTCATCACCTGGCAGTACGAGACGCTCCGGGACCGGGGCCTCCTAGAGGAGGGCCTCCACCCCGTGAAGTACTGCACCAACGAGGAACAGCCCGTCACGACTCACGACCTCCTGGAGGGAGAAGAAGCCGAGTTCCAGGAGTACACCCTCGTCCGGTTCGGCCACGGCGACACCGTGGTCCCGATGGCGACGCTGCGGCCCGAGACGGTCCGCGGCGTCACCAACGCCTACATCGACCCCGAGGCCGACTACGTGATCGCCGACGTCGACGGCGAGGAGTGGTTCGTCTCCGCGCCCGCCGTCGAGAAGCTCCAGTTGCAGGGCCACGACGTCACGCCGAAGCGCACCGTCTCGGGCGAGTACCTGGTCGGCGAGCGCGTGAGGAACCCCATCACCGGCGACGAGGTGCTGGTCCTGCCCGCGGACTTCGTCGACGCCGAGAACGCCACCGGCGTCGTGATGTCGGTGCCGGCGCACTCGCCGGACGACTACGTCGCGCTCGAGGAGGCGAAAGCCGACGCGGACCGACTGGCCGAATACGGGATCGACCCCGACGCGGTAGCGGAGATCGAGCCGGTACCGATCCTCTCGATCGAGGGCTACGGCGAGATCCCCGCGAAGAGCGCGGTCGAAGAGGCCGGGATCGAATCCAGCGCGGACCCGCAGCTCGAAGAGATCACCCAGGAGCTGTACAACAGCGAGTTCCACCGCGGTCGGTTGAACGACGAGTACGGCGAGTTCGCGGGCGAGGTCGTCGAGGACGTCCGCGAGGCGTTCCGCGACGCCCACCGCGACGACGGCGCTTTCGGGACGATGCAGGAGTTCTCCGAGGAGGTCGTCTGCCGTTGCGGCGGCGACGTCGTCGTCGCCGAACAGGACACGTGGTTCCTGCGCTACGACGACGAGGCCTGGAAGCAGAAGGCCCACGACGCGGTCGCACGGATGGAGGCGATCCCGGAGAACACCCGCGACGAGTACCACCACACCATCGACTGGCTGAACGAGTGGCCCTGCATCCGGAACTACGGGCTGGGGACGCGGCTGCCGTGGGACGAAGACTTCGTGATCGAGCCGCTGTCGGACTCGACCATCTATATGGCGTACTACACGATCGCCCACCGGCTCGAAGAGATCCCCGTCGAGGACCTCGACCGCGAGTTCTTCGACGCGCTCTTCTACGGCGCCGACGCGGTCGAAGATCCCGACGAGCGGGCGCTCGAACTCCGCGCGGAGTGGCTCTACTGGTACCCCGTGACTTACCGGTTCTCCGCGAACGACCTCATCTCGAACCACCTGACGTTCTATCTGTTCCACCACGCGGAACTCTTCGACCCCGAGCAGTGGCCGGAGGGCATCGTGATTATGGGGATGGGTCTCCTGGAGGGCGAGAAGATGTCCTCCTCGAAGGGCCACGTCGTCCTCCCGGGCAAGGCCATCGAGGAGTACGGCGCCGACACGGTGCGCTTTTTCCTCCTCAATTCGGCGGAGCCGTGGCAGGACTACGACTGGCGCGCCGAGCAGGTCGCGTCGGTCCGCGACCAGCTCGAACGGTTCTGGAACCGGGCACAGGACGTCATCGACGATCCCGGACCGGACGCGCGCCCCGACCTCGAAACCGCGGACCGCTGGCTGCTGTCGCGGCTCCAGCGGACGGTGAAGGCGGTCACCGAAGCGATGGAGGGATCGGAGACGCGGACCGCCAGCCAGACGGCCTTCTACGACTTCGAAGAAGACCTGCGGTGGTACCGAAGGCGGACCGATCGTTCTCGCCCTGCGGCCCGGTGGACGCTCCGGCAGGTCCTGGAAACCCGGCTTCGCCTGCTCGCGCCGTTCGTCCCGTTCCTGACGAACGAACTCCACGAGCGGCTGACCGGGACGCCGGCGGAGGACGCGCCGTGGCCGGAGGCAGACGAGAGTCTGATCGACCGCGAGATCGAGGCCGCAGAGACGCAGGTCGAGCGGCTCGTCGACGACGTCCAGGGCATCCAGCAGTCGCTGGAAAACGCCGACGAGGACGTCCCCGAGGCCGACCCCGACCGCATCCGGATCACGGTCGCCGCCGGGTGGAAACACGACGTGTTCGCGACCGTCGCCGACGTCGGTCCGGACCAGGGCGCGGTGATGAGCGAAGTGATGCAAGATCCCGACCTCCGCGACCGCGGCGACGCGGTCAACGATCTCGTCGGCGACCTGATCGAGTTCGCTCGGGGGCGCGAGACCGACGAACTCGACGCGCTCGCGGGGATCGACGAACGCGACGCCTACGAGAACGCCGCGGAGTTCCTGGGCGAGGCGTTCGACGCCGAGATCGTCGTCCAGCGCGAGGGCGAAGAGACCGACTCGCACAAGCAGGCCATTCCCTTCCGGCCGGCGATCGAACTCGAAGCCGAGTAGGCGAGAATCAGCGTGAGCCGGACGTCGACAGGGCCATCCCAGACCAGTTACATCCGTGTAACCGGCTCAGACACCCGTAATTTCCCCTGGCGGCGACTCGACTCGCGAAGGTTTATCATCGTTCGCCCTCTCGAATCATAACGATGGCAGAGGCAGAACAGGAGAGTCTCGACGATCTCCCGCCGAGCGCGAAGCTGGTCTTCAAGGTACTCGAATACAACGGGCCGCTGACCCAGAAGGGCATCGTAGAGGAGTCGATGCTCTCGGCTCGGACGGTGCGCTACGCGCTCGAACGGCTCGAAGGCATCGAGGTCGTAGACGAGGACGTCTACTTCGCGGACGCGCGGCAGAACCTCTATCAGCTCACCGACGCCGCGCCCGAAACCAGTCTCTCTGAGGGCGACGCCGAGGAAGCAGAAGCCTGCTGCGCGGAATAGCGGACGCACATCCGGTCGAGCGGGCGCCCATCCGATCGACGTGAGCGCCGACCGGAGACGCCGACACGGGAAGTTATGCCGTTCGGTACCCGACTACGACTATGTCACTCTCGCTCGACGCCGAACAGCTGGATCGGTACTCCAGACACATCATAATGGACGAGATAGGGCCCGAGGGGCAACAGCGCCTCCTCGATGCCCGCGTGCTCGTCGTCGGCGCCGGCGGACTGGGATCGCCGGTCATCCAGTACCTCGCGGCCGCCGGCGTGGGGACGCTCGGCGTCGTCGACGACGACGTCGTCGAACGGAGTAACCTCCAGCGACAGGTCGTCCACGGCGACGCCGACGTCGGGCGGCCGAAGGTCGAGAGCGCGGCGGCGTTCGTCGAGCAATTGAATCCGGACGTCGACGTCGAGACCTACGAGGCTCGGCTGGAGAAGGACAACGTCGACGGGATCGTACCCGGTTACGACGTCGTGGTCGACGCCTCCGACAACTTCCCGACCCGCTACCTGCTCAACGACTTCTGCCGGCTCCGCGAGATCCCGATCGCCCACGGTTCGATCTACAAGTTCGAGGGACAGATCACGACGCTCGTCCCCGGCGGGCCGTGTTACCGGTGTCTCTTCCCCGAGGCGCCCGAACCGGGAACGGTCCCGGACTGCGCGACGACCGGCGTGCTCGGCGTCCTCCCCGGAACCGTCGGCTGTCTCCAGGCGACCGAGGCCGTGAAACTGATCTTGGACGCGGGCGAGTCGCTGGCGGGCCGCCTCCTGTTCTACGACGCGATGGACCTCTCTTTCGAGACCGTTCCCTACCAGCGGGACCCCGACTGTCCCGTCTGTGGTGACGAGCCGATCGACTCGATCGACGAGGTCGAGTACACCGAAGCGTGTGCGATCGGCGGCCACTGACACTGGGTGCTCTCGTCTCTTCTCGGCGGTCGCCGCGAACGGGTGGTGGCGAACTGTCGGCACGTCGTCCCCGCGCCGACGTGCCGAACGACCGCTGCCCGACGCGGGGTGACTCTCAGGTCACGGGATGACTGGTTTCGCCATCGCTTATAAACGCGCGGCCGCGGTTCGCGCCCGACCGGCGGGGTCTCGGACACACCGGACGCCGCCGGACACACCGTAGCGTTTTATCCGCCCGCCGCCCAGGTGCGCGTATGGCCTCGCAGGGAATCGTCGAGGAGTTTCTCTCTCTGAAGTCCGACACCGACGCGGACGTCCTGACGATGCAGTGCGGCGACTTCTATGAGTTCTTCGCCGACGACGCCGAACTGGTCGCCGACGAGCTCGACCTCAAGATCTCCCAGAAGTCCTCGCACGGCTCGTCGTACCCGATGGCGGGCGTCCCGGTCGACGACCTCACGCCGTACCTGAAGGCGCTCGTCGAACGCGGCTACCGGGTCGCGGTCGCCGACCAGTTCGAGGCGGAAGACGGCGGCCACTACCGCGAGATCACGCGGACCGTCACCCCCGGGACGCTGCTCGAAACCGACGACGCCGACGCGCGCTACATCGCCGCTGTCGTCGGCGATCTCGACGGGAGCGCCGGTACCGGTGGCGGCGGGGACGAGATCGGTCTCGCCTTCGCGGACGCGACGACCGGGCAGTTCCTCGTGACGGTCGCCGACGACCCGGACGACGCGCTCTCGGAGCTGTACCGGTTCGATCCGGTCGAGGTTCTGCCGGGACCGGACGTCCGGAGCGACGACGCGCTCATCCGTCGGCTCCGCGAGGAGACCGACGCCGCGGTGTCGCTCTTCGCGGCCGACGCGTTCGCGCCGGGACGAGCGACGCACGCGCTCTCCGAGCAGTTCGGCAGCGAAACGCTCGACAGCGTCGGAGTCGACGCCGAGCCGGCGGTCCGGGCCGCCGGGGCGGTGCTCCGGTACGTCGAAGAGACCGGCGCGGGCGTGCTGCCGTCCATCACGCGGCTTCGCGCCTTCGAGACGAGCGAGCACCTCGAACTCGACAGGCGGACCCAGCGCAACCTCGAACTCACCGAGCCGATGCAGGGCGACGGCGACGAGACGCTGGTCGACACGATCGACCACACCGTCACGAGTCCGGGCGGGCGGCTCCTCCAAGAGTGGGTGACGCGGCCGCGACGCGACCGCGAGGAACTGAAGCGGCGGCTGGACTGCGTGGACGCGCTCGCGTCCGCGGCGCTCGCCCGCGAACGCGTCCGCGAGGCGCTCGACGGCGGCTACGACCTCGAACGCCTGGCCGCCCGTGCGACCTCCGAGAGCGCGGACGCCCGGGACCTGCTCGCGGTCCGTGACACCCTGGGGGTTCTCCCGGGCGTGGCGGACGCGATCGCCGGCTCGCCGCTCTCGGACTCGCCGCTCGCGGGCGTGATCGACCGGATCGATCGCGAGGCGGCCGCGGCGCTGTGTGAGGAACTCGAGTCCGCGCTCGCCGAGGACCCACCGAAGACGTTGCGACAGGGAGGACTGTTCCGCCGCGGCTACGACGACGAACTCGACGACCTGCTGGAGCGCCACGCGGAAGCGAAAGAGTGGCTCGACACGCTCGCCGAGCGCGAGAAGCGGGAACACGGCCTGAGCCACGTCACGGTCGATCGCAACAAGACCGACGGCTACTACATCCAGGTCGGCAAGTCGGTCGCCGACGAGGTCCCCGAGCACTACCGCGAGATCAAGACGCTGAAGAACTCCAAGCGGTTCGTCACCGACGACCTCGAAGCGCACGAACGCGAGGTCCTCCGGCTCGAAGACGCCCGCGGCGACCTCGAATACGAACTCTTCTGTGACCTCCGCGCGCGCGTGGCAGAGCGCGCCGAACTGCTCCAGGACGTCGGGCGCGCGCTCGCGGAGGTAGACGCGCTCGCGTCGCTCGCGACGCACGCCGCCGGGAACGACTGGACGCGACCCGAACTGACCGCGCCCGGCCCGCTCCGAATCGAGGCGGGGCGCCACCCCGTCGTCGAGCAGACGACCGAGTTCGTCCCGAACGACCTCCGGATGGACGACGAGCGGGAGTTCCTGCTCGTCACCGGGCCGAATATGAGCGGGAAGTCGACGTATCTGCGCCAGAACGCGCTCATCACGCTCTTGGCACAGATGGGGAGCTTCGTGCCCGCGCGGTCTGCCACCGTCGGCGTCGTCGACGGCATCTACACGCGCGTGGGCGCGCTCGACGAACTCGCCCAGGGCCGCTCGACGTTTATGGTCGAGATGCAGGAGCTTTCGAACATCCTCCATTCGGCCACCGAGGACTCGCTCGTCATCCTCGACGAGGTCGGGCGGGGCACCGCGACCTACGACGGCATCTCGATCGCGTGGGCCGCCACGGAGTACCTCCACAACGAGATCCGCGCGAAGACGCTTTTTGCGACCCACTACCACGAACTCACCTCGCTGGCAGACCACCTGGCTCGCGTCGCGAACGTCCACGTCGCGGTCGACGACGCCGGGGACGACGTGACCTTCCTCCGGACGGTCGAGACCGGCGCCACCGACCGCTCCTACGGCGTCCACGTCGCGGAGCTGGCCGGCGTCCCCGACCCGGTGGTCTCGCGCGCAGACGAGGTGCTCGCGCGGCTCCGCGCCGACGAGGCGATCGAGGCCCGCGGAGGCGGCGCGAACGGCGGCTCGACCCAGGCCGTCTTCGACCTCTCGTCGGGCGAGTTCGTCGACGGGGGGGCGAGCGCGGGCGCGACAGACGGCGGCCAGGCCGGCGGCACACACGACGGGAGTGAGAGCGACCCGGGAGATCGACCCGACGGCACGGCGAGCGCCGACGCGCCGACCTCGAATCGGGAACACGACCCGGACCCGGACCCGGACCCGGACCCGGACCTGGCGGCGATCGCGGCGGAACTCGAGGATCTCGACCTGAACGAGACGTCGCCGATCGAGGTGATGACGACGGTCCAGCAGTGGCAAGCACGGCTGGACGGGGAGTGACCGGCGGCCAGTCGTCGAGCGCGGGTGGCCGACCGGTAACGATTAGGGCGTCTCCGACGATTGTCCGAGTGGTAGATGAGCAGCCGTGACTGACGAGAGCGATCCGACGCCGACGATCCGCGAACTCGACGACCGGACCGTGCGACAGATCGCCGCCGGCGAGGTCGTCGAACGCCCCGCGTCGGTCGTGAAGGAACTAGTCGAGAACGGTCTCGACGCCGACGCCTCCCGGATCTCCGTCGCGGTCGACGCCGGCGGGACCGAGGGCGTGCGCGTCCGCGACGACGGGGTCGGGATGGACCGCGAGGCGGTCCGGCGCGCGGTCGAAGAACACACGACGAGCAAGATCGACGACATCAACGACCTCGAAGCCGGCGTCGGGACGCTCGGCTTCCGCGGCGAGGCCCTGCACACGATCGGCGCCGTCTCGCGGCTCACGATCCGAACGAAGCCTCGCGGCGGCGACACCGGCACGGAACTCCGCGTCGAGGGCGGCGAGGTGACCGAGGTCAGCCCCGCGGGCTGTCCCGAAGGCACCGTCGTCGAGGTCGAAGACCTCTTCTACAACACGCCCGCCCGGCGGAAGTTCCTGAAGACGACCGCGACCGAGTTCGACCACGTCAACGCCGTGGTCACTCACTACGCGCTCGCGAACCCCGACGTGGCGGTCTCGCTCGAACACGACGACCGCGAGGTGTTCGCGACCGAGGGGCGCGGGAGCCTGCGGTCGGCGGTCCTGTCGGTCTACGGTCGCGAGGTCGCCGAGTCGATGATCGACGTCGCCCACGAGCCCGACACGGGGTCGATCGAGCGCGTCACGGGGCTGGTGTGCCACCCCGAGACGACCCGGAGCACGCGGGAGTACCTCTCGACGTTCGTGAACGACCGGTACGTCACCGCGAGCGTCCTCCGCGAGGCCGTCCTCGACGCCTACGGCGACCAGTTGGCGACCGATCGATACCCCTTCGCGGTCCTGTTCGTCGACGTCCCGCCGGACGCGGTGGACGTCAACGTGCATCCCCGCAAGATGGAGGTCCGCTTCGACGACGAGGCGGGCGTGCGCGAGGCCGTCACCGACGCGGTCCGGTCCGCCCTGCTCGAGGAGGGCCTGGTCCGGACCAGCGCCCCGCGCGGGCGCGCTGCGCCCGACGAGACCCCGATCGAGCCCGAGTCGCCGACGTCCGAGGTGCGCGGCGGGGCCGGACACGCCTCGACGCCGGAAGCAGAGCGCGACGACCGCGACGACGGTTCGGACGACGGACGCGAGTGGGGCGATCGCGCCCGTCCCGTCGATCCCACGACCGACGACGCCTGGACCGTCTCCGGTGCGGGGGCGGACTCGGAGCCGAGAGCGGGTGCGGGGGCGGACTCGGATGCAGAGGCGAATGCGGACAGCGGCCTCGGCGGAGCGAGCGGCGTCTCGAACCGGCGCGGCATCGACCCGGGGCTCGACGACCCCGACACCGACGAGAGTGCGACCCGGGAGGAGGCTTCCGGATCGAATGCGGCGGATGCGTCGCCGCGGGACAGTCGCCTCGCGGAGGGGGGCGGCGACCTCGGCCGCGACGAGCGTCCCGACGGCCACCGCGACGCGACCCCGACCGGCGTCGTCGGGCCGACGGTCCAGCGCGACCTCCAGGGCGAGGCGGCCACGCTCGAACCGACGTTCGAGTCGCTGCCGTCGATGCGGGTGCTGGGGCAGCTGCACGACACCTACGTCGTCGCCGAGACCGACGGAGGGCTGGTGCTCGTCGATCAACACGCGGCCGACGAGCGCGTGAACTACGAACGGCTCAAGCGGGAACTCGACGGCGAGGTGGCGACGCAGGCGCTCGCCGAACCCGTCGAACTCGAACTCACCGCGCGCGAGGCGGCGCTCTTCGAGGAGTACCGGGAGGCGCTGTCCGAACTCGGGTTCGGCGCGGAGCGGACCGGCGACCGCACCGTCACGGTCGAGAGCGTCCCCGCGGTCTTCGCGGAGGCGCTCGATCCCGAACTCCTGCGCGACGCGCTCACGGCGTTCGTCTCGGAGGGTGACGACGGGGAATCGACCGTCGAGGCGGTCGCGGACGACCTGCTCGCAGACCTGGCGTGTTATCCCTCCGTCACGGGGAACACCTCGCTCACCGAGGGGTCGGTCGTGGACCTCCTGGCGGCGCTCGACGACTGCGAGAACCCCTACGCCTGCCCGCACGGCCGGCCGGTCGTCATCGAGATCGACAGCGCAGAACTCGAAGACCGGTTCGAACGCGACTACCCCGGCCACGGGGGGCGCCGTGAGTGGTAGGTCCGTCCCGGTAGCCCCGCATCGGCGGGTACTGCCCCGTGACGTCGCGTTCGTGCTCGCGATTCCGGCGGTGCTCGTGGCGGTGTCGTTCCTGTCGGCCGACCTCAGGCGGTCGCTCGTGCTCCACTACGTCCGGCCGACGCTCGTGACGATGTACACGTCCCACTTCGTCCACGCCGGGGTCGAGCACCTGCTGGCGAACCTCCTCGTGTACCTCTCGGTGGTGCCGTTCTCGCTGCTCGTGAGCATCCGGAACGGCGATCGCCGGCAGTTCTACGTCGTCGCGATCACGTTTCTCACCGTCTTCCCGTTCGTCTTCTCGCTGCTGAACGTGCTGTTTCCGCGTCCGCGGGTCGGGCTCGGATTCTCGGGGATCAACCTCGCGTTCGTGGGGTATCTCCCGCACGTGCTGGCCGACGCGCTGGAGGAGCACCGCGGCGAGTCCGGCGGTCTGGCGGATCCGCTCTTACCGCTCGCGTTCTTCCTCGGGACGGCGATCGTCACCGCCCAGCTCGCCCGTTCGATCGGACTGCACGACGTGAGAGAGTACGACTGGCTCGTGCTGGCGGGCGTCGGGAGCCTCCTCGTGAGTGCCGCGCTCCTGTGGCCGGTCGTCGGCGAACTGCGGGCGGTCGCGTCCGACGACGGCGGGGGACTTCCCGCGGTGGTCGGCTTCGGAGGCGCGCTCTACGTCCTGATGGTGCTCGTCGGGTTTCCGACGGTGCCGGCGGAGGGCGGCGGTCTGATCAATCTCCTGGTGCACTTCCTCGGGTTCAGTTTCGGGTACGTCGTCCCCTACGTCGCGTTCCGGCTCTTGGAGGTCGACGTCACCGCCACCACGTCGTGAAGACGCTCGTGAGACGCCCGTCTTCCGGCCCGCTGTTATCACATTTGAGTATCAGGTAGGAACGCTTATTGTCGAACTCGATCGTGATACTGCAAGATGCGGCTCACAGTTCCGACCGACTTCGAGATCCTGGAGGCGCTCGCGGACGGCGAGCGGAACAACGCCGCGAACCTCGCATACCACATCGACCGCGACCGCTCGTACATCAACACGCGCCTGCCGGTGCTCGCGGACTACGGCCTCCTCGAACGCGTCGGGCCGGCGCCGAACAGCGGGCTGTATGCGATCACCGAGCGCGGGCGCGCCGCGCTCGAACACCGCGACGCCTACCGGCAGGCCGACGTCGACTTCGAGGCGCTGATCGAGCGCGAAGTCGGAGAGCCGGATCTGCCGCGCGCGTCTGCGACCCCCGATTGATACTGTCTCTCGTCACTGTGTACCGCTGGTTCGTCACTCCGTTCCGGCGAACCAGCGGTACGGACTGACAGTAGACAGAATGAGGCTGAGAGACCGGTACTGACTGCTCTCATACTGTCGGACAGA
>JBDGUP010000030.1:0-13366 GCA_042215815.1 Haloquadratum sp.
TATGAGGGGCGGCCGCGGCGAGAGACGCGTCCGACAGTAACTATATACGGGCGTGAGGACCACCGTCACCTCGAATGCGTCTCGTTCGCGTCCTCGTCCCCTACGAGGAGCAGTACCGGTTCACGTCGATCCTCGACGACAGACACATCGACTACGTCTTGTACCACGCCGAAGAGCCACAGAACCGCGCCGTCGTCGAGTTCCCCCTACCCGTCGGCGCGGTCGAGGACGTCCTCGACGCGGCGCGAGACCGGGACATCGACGTCGGAGAGTACACCGTCGTCACGTCGTTGGAGACGGCGACGACACAGAACCTGGCCGAGGTCGAAGAACGATACGTCGAAGAGTCCTCCGAGATCAAGCGCATCTCTCACGCCGAACTGCGCGTCGAGGCGCAAGAACACAAACCGTCGGTCCGGACGTTCAGCATCCTCGCGGCGCTGAGTTCGATGGTGGCCGCCGCCGGACTCCTCCTCGATTCCGCGATCGTCATCACGGGGGCGATGGTGTTGGCGCCGTTTCTCAGCACGATCGTCTCCGGGAGCGTCGGGCTCACGATCGACGATCGAACGCTCATCGTCGAGAGCCTGATCCACCAGCCGATGGGGCTCGGGCTGGCGGTCGTCGGCGGTGGAATCGCCGGCGTCGCCTTCAAGACGCTGGGTGTGATCCCCGAAACCCTGCACCTGCACGCGATCGGCCAGATCAGTAACTTCAGCGCTCCGAACGCGTTGATCGTGACGATCGCCGTCATCGCCGGCGTGGCAGTCGCGCTGACGGTCGCGGCCGACATCGCCTCCGCGTTCGCCGGTATCGCGGTTGCCGCGGCGATCGTGCCCTCGGCGGCGACGATCGGACTCGGGGCGGTGTGGGGATCGGCCTCGGTCGCGCTCGGCGCCGGGGTGCTCCTCGCGGTCAACATCGCCACGATCAATCTCGTGTCGTATCTCACCTTCGTCGCGCTCGGCTACCGGCCGAACGTGCTCGAGTACATCCAGCCGGGGCTGACGGTCTCGCTGCGGACCACCGGGACACTCGTCGTGCTGCTCGTGGCCCTCCTCGTGATCGGACTGACGACCGTCGCCGCTGCCCAGTACATCGCCTTCGAGCGGACAGCCAACAGTGAGGTCGACGCAGTGATCTCTCAGCCAGCCTACGAGGATCTCCGGCTCGTGAGAGTCCGCGTGGAGAACCACCTCCGGTTGTTCGACGAGACGCCGACGGTCACGGTCGTGGTCGCCGCCGACGCCCACGAGCGGTATCCGTCGCTGGCCGGACGGCTTCGACGAGCGATCGGGTCGCGTTCCGGACGCCCGGTCCGGGTTCGCGTCCGGGTACTCGACTACCGGATCGCGCCGCCGAACGGTACGGCGAGGATCTCTGTACAGTTGCGGTGATCACTATAGCGGTCCGTACCGGTCTTTCCGGTCCGGTCGACAATTAGCAGCGGCTATGACGGCCTCGATCGTAGGTCGGTGTGCCCGGCGATGAACGGTTCCACCGACGCCCACGACGACGCCCGACGCCCGCCCCACACACAGAAAGAACCGACCGATCGTCCCCGCGACGGTCCGACGACGCCCGGACCGGGTCTCCGCCTGACGGTCGTCACTCACGAGACCGGGCCCGACCGCGGCACGATCCACCCGCCCGGTCTCACCGGCATCGCGCGGATGGAGACGTGGCTCTCGGTCGACCGCGACGCGCTGGTCGATCTCGGCGCGTGGCGGTAGCTACCAGCCGAACTCGCGCAGTCCCGCCAGGAGCCGATCGACGTCTTCGGCCGTGTTGTAGACGTGGAGCGACGCCCGGACGGTGTCTTCCGGGGACGGCAGCGTGCGGATCACGACGCCGTAGTCGTCTTCGAGGCGCTGGACCGTCGACTCGGGGTCGTCGACGCGGACGCTGACCAGGCCGGATTCGGGATCGCGAGGGCTCACGAGCCGCCCCTCCGGCACGCCGTCGACGAACCGGTTCGCGAGGTCGTCGACGTGGGACTCGATCGTTCCGAGCCCGACCGATTCGAGCAGGTCGATCGACGCCGAGAGGGCGGCGTAGGGCGCGAGGTTGGTCGTCCCGATCTCGAAGCGCGGCGCCCCCCGTTTGAGTTCGTACCCGCTCGCGCCCGACTCCGCGACGCTCCGGTAGCCGATCTGGCCCGGCCGGAACTCTTCGGCGACGTCGCCGTCGACATAGATGAAGCCGCCGCCCCAGAGACCGAGCATCCACTTGTGGCTGGCCATCGCGACGGCGTCGGCGCCCCACTCGCTCACGTCGAGATCGCAGTGGCCCGGCACCTGCACGGCGTCGACGAGGACGCGCGCGCCGGCGTCGTGGGCGTCGGCGACCAGGTCGGAAACGGGGAGGTGCGTCCCGTAGTTCCAGGTCAGCGCGCTGAGACAGACGAGTTTCGCGTCCGCGACGGCGTCGCGGTAGGCGTCGCGGTCGATGCGGCCGTCCCGCGTGGGCGCCACGCGGACCTCACACCCGCGCCGTTCGAGGCGCTGCCACGGCAGGACGCCCGCGGGGTGTTCGAGGTCGGTTCGGACGATGGTGTCGCCCGGCTCCCAGTCGATCGCCGTGGCGATCCGGTTGATCCCGTCGGTGGTGCTCTGGGTCAGCGCGATCTCGTGCGGCGCGGCGCCGACGAACGCCGCGACGTCGGCGCGCACGTCGTCGTACACGCCGAACGCGTGGGGGTAGGGACCGGGGTCTGCGGCGGCGTCCCACTCGTGCGTCTCGATGGCGTCCTGGGCGGCTTCGACGACCGGGCGGGGGCTCGGCCCGCTCGCGCCGGTGTTGAGATAGCGGATGTCGTCGAAGGCGGGCACGGCCGCGCGGACGTCGGCTGGCGTGGTCATCGCGCGTCGGTTCGCCCGCGATGCACTTATATTTCTGACTACCCGATCCGACACCGTGTTCGTCGGCCACGCGACGCTCGCGTTCGCCCTGGCGGTGGCGGTCGCAGAGCGTCGCGGCTGGTCGACGACAGACGCCCTGGCGGTCGGCGTCGTCGCGGGCGCGTTCGCGACACTGCCCGACGTCGACGTGGTGTACGCGGTCGCGACGGTCGACGTCGCGCGCTTTCTCGGCGGCGGGACGGTCCATCCGTCGGCGTTCTGGGCGGCGACGCGGGACGTCCATCGGTCGATCACGCACTCGGTGCTGGTGGCACTGGTCGCGGGGCCGGCGTTCGGACTCTGGGCCGCCGCCGGCGACCGGACGCGACCGTCGGGGACCCCCGTGATCGGCGCCGTTCGTCGCCTCGGTGAGGCGCCCGGGAGTCTCGCGGCGCTCTGTCTCGCTGGGCTCCTCGCCGTCGCGGTCGCCGCGAGCGGGTCCGTCGGCGGTGTCGTGATGGGCGCGTTCGTCCTCGGCGGCGCGGGACTCGCCGAGCTGGGCCGCCGACGGACGCGGCTGTCGGCCCGCTCTCTCGCGATCGCGGCCACGGGCGGCCTGCTCTCACATCCCTGGGGCGACCTCGTCACGGGGACGCCGCCGCAGCTGTTGTACCCCGTCGACGTCGGGATACTCGACGCGCGGATCGCCCTCCACAGCGATCCGACGATCCACCTCCTCGGCGCGTTCGCGCTCGAACTCGCCGCAGTCTGGCTCGGCGTGCTCGCGGTCGTCAGCGTGATGGACCGATCGCTCGGCGCGTTCTACGACCGGAGCGCCGGCGTCGGCGCGGCCTACGGGGCCGCCCCGTTCGTCCTCGTGCCGCCGACGCTGGAGGTGGCCTACCACTTCGTGTTCTCGATCCTGGCTGTCGGCGGGGCCTGCGCCGTACTCGCCTGGTACCGCTCGCCGACGGCCGCCCGCCCAGCGAACGGGCGCGACGGCGGACTGCGAGACGGAATCAGTACCGTCGTGATCGGACTCCTCGGCGTCACGGTCGCGCTCGTCGGCTACGCGACGGTCTATCTCTTGCAGACGCTACTCTAGGCGACGCTCTGCGGCTCGGGTCCGAAAAATGTCCTGTTCGGGAGACGCCCGACGTTCGCTCGTGTACCCCTACCCGCGCGCCCGTCGAAGCGCCGTCCCGCAACCGTGTCAGAGAGATCACGCGACGCCAGTAAAAGTCTTGTGTATATCGGCGCGACGGGGTCAGGCGATGCGGCCCCACAGATCCGGGGGGCGGGAGGCCACGGCGACGGCGTCCGCGGTCGTGGTCGTCAAATATAATAGGACAGTTGCGAAACATCACCTCAACTGTCATATGCAATATCTCTTTGTGGGGGCAGGGCAAGCGGGGACCCAGATCGTCGATCAGGTGTTCGATCACGACAACATCGACCTGCGCGCGGAGGCGATGGCGTTCAACTCCACGATCCAGGACCTCGAACGGTTGAACAACATCCCCCAGGACCGGTGGTACGGCGTCTCGCGGAACCAGGGACTCGTCCACGGTACGGCACGAGGGTTCGAAGAACAGGTCACCGGCGGGTTCGGGCAGACGCCCGAGGCCGCAGATCAGGTGATGGAAGAACACGGCGAGGAGGTCCACCGCGTCCTCGACGACCTCTACGAGGAACTGGAGGCCGATCCCTCGACGCTCCAGTACGCGTTCATCTTCCTCGGGATGGGGGGCGGAACCGGCTGCGGGATCGCGCCCCACCTGGCCCGACAGATCCGGTCGTATTCGCCCTCGACGATGGACATCATCGCGGTGTCTGTCCTCCCGAACACGCAGCTCGTGACCCAGCGGGAGAACGCCGACGAAGGCGCCGTCGAAGAACAGGTCAAACAGTGTGAGAACACCGTGTTCGGTCTCGACAACCTCGAAGAGGAGGTCGAGAGCATCCTGCTGGTCGACAACCAGCGCCTCGCGATGGACGTCGCCCAGGGCAACGAGTACAGCGACTACAACCGGTACGTCGCCGACGCCTTCCTGGATATCGTCCTCGGAGCCGAACGCGAGCGGACGAACGTCGACCTCGACGTCCAGATGCAGGACGTCGACCTGCAGGACCTCATCCGGTTCATCGACGGCGACGGCTTCCAGGCCGGCTACGCCACGCTGGGCCGAGGAGTCAGACAGACGTCGTCGCTCCTCGGCTATCTCCTCCCCGGCGGCGTCGGCCGCCAGCCGATCAGGGAGACCGGGCTCATCGCGGACGCCATCGACCGGCAGACGCTCGACGGCTTCTCGCCGACCGAGGCCGACAGCGCGGTCGCGGTCGCGCAGGCGCCGGCGTGGTGCTGGGACGAAAAGGAGCTGTCGCTCGGTACCGTCTACGACGAACTCGGCTACTACTGTGCGAACGTGAACGCCGGCTGGGCCGTCACGAGCCGGAATCTGGCGTCGGTGACGACGGCGTTCGGGTTCGACAGAGAAGACATCGACCGGCTCGACGAGATCGAACGCATCGCAGAACGGGGGGGATCCGCGTGACCGCCGGGACGAGCGACCTGCGGCGGGCGGTCGGCGGCATCGCGGGGTTGCTCTTCGCCGTCGGGGCGCTCGCGGCGTTCGCCACCGCCGGGAGCGCCGCGGCTGGCGATGGGGGATCGATCGCGGCGCTCGTCGATGCGATCCGTCGCAACCACCACCTGCTCGTCGCAGTCCAGCAGGCGTCTGCGAGTCTGAACTACGTCCGCGGTGCGGGCGCCGTCTTCGGGATCGGACTGGGCGTCGCCCTCGGATCGGTCGTCGCATTCGTCAGGAGGAGTCACTGAGATGCGAACGAAACGAATCGCGCTCGGCGTGCTCGCGATCCTCGTAATTTTCTCGGGTACGGCCTCGCCGGTGGCGGCGCAGTCGGTGAGCGAGGAAGACTGTCCGGTCGGGGAAGACAATCTCATCCTCGTCCTCCCGGGCGGAACGGTCGTCGAACCGGGAGAGAATATCACGCTCTATCCCGGCACGAAGGTCAATATTGCGCTCTGTGATGGCGGCATCCCGATGACACCGGGACCGAATAAGTACTGGGCACTCCGTTCGGCTGAGGGACTCTCCGTCGCCGAGCCGAAAGGAAAGTTCTACCCGGCTACGATCGCGAACGTCAACGCCACGGTCGAAGTCGCGCTCGGAGAGGCCACTACGAAGGACAGCGTCACTGCGCCGAAGCTCACGGTCGTCGCCGGTAACGTCGTCACCGCAAGTCCGGGCGAAGAAACGTACCAGATCAGCGTCGAGAACCCGAGCCAGTTCCGGAAGCGGAACGAGGCGTACTACAAGACGGCGAGAGAGATGCGCACCTCCGCGAACAGACTCAACCGAAGTGCTGATACCGGGAACATTAGTAAATTAAGCAAAAAACGTCGGGGCGTCAATCAGACCGGGGTGCTGGAATCGAATTACCGCGCGGTCCAGTCGATGCTCTTCCGCGCCGCAACTCGACATAACCGCGACGCAGTCGCAGCACTCGGCGCCTACTACGAACACCGAAACGAGACGCTAACCGCAGTCCGGACGGACCTACGGAATGCAAACGATCAACTGCGCACGCGGGCGCGGAAGAGCGCGATGGGCGTGGTGACGAACCTGCTCGGCTTCGTCCTGCTCGGGGCGATCGTCGGCGGCGTCGGGGGCTGGTACGTGACCGACCGGGTACTCGACCGCGTCGCCCACCGCCGGAGCCGGACGTCGGCCGTCGACTTCCACCCGAAGCAGCTCGGCGGCCAGCTCCTTGTCGCGCTGGTGTGCATCGTCGCCGCCGGGGCCGTGGTGTGGCAGTTCGAGCTCGTCGGCCCGCTCGGTGCGGTCTTCGAGGCGGTGATCGGACTATGAAATCCACGCGCAGAGACGCACTCACGGCAGGGGGAATCGTACTCGCACTCGCGGCGGCCGGTCTCGCCGTCTTCCTCTTTTCGGGGTCGAGCAACGCGGTGTTGTTCTTCGCCGCCGGCGTGCCGCTCATCTTGATCCTCGGCGGCGTCGTCTGGCACCGACGCGTCACCCGGACGTCGGGCGAGACGTCGCCGCGGATCGAGTCGATGACCGAAGATCTCGCCGACGACCTCGAAGAGCTGCTCGTGACATACGAGCGGCTCGACAAAGAGACGCCCTGGGACGCCTCCCAGTACGCGGACCAGGTCCGCGATATCAAGCGCGACCTCGAGAACCGCGGGTTCGAGATCCACGCGGACGGCGACGACGTCTCCGTGGAAATCGTCGACTACGAGATGGGCGTCGGGGCGATCTCGCGGCACCAGCAGAACATCCAGAGCGTGCTCGACGAGGGTCTCAAGAGCGGGTTCATAGACGCGGTCGAGTCCCAGACCGACGAGATGCGGACCCAGCTCGACCGGCTGGTCGACGAGAACCTCCTTGATCCCGCTGCGGCCGACGAGATCCGGCAGGTCGACGCCGCGGGCCGGAGTCCCCGCGAGGCGACAGACGCGCTGGCGGACCAGCGCGAGACGTTCAGAGACCTCCTGGGCGAGGCCGTCGCCCGCGTCCACGACGTCGCGGGCGAGCCCGTGATCGACCGCGGCACCCTCGACGACGACGTCCAGCAGGGGCGCTACGAACGGGCGGTCTCTGAGATCCTCGACGCAGACGTCGGCGACGGCGGTCTCTCCCAGAAGCGGCGGGAGCTCTCCCGCCTGATCGAGACCGTCCAGTCGTCGGTGGCGACGGAGTACGCGCCCCAGTCGCGGTTCGAGAAGCTGGATTCGATCCAGTCCGAACTCGACGAACTCGACTCCGTCTACCAGACCGACCGACTCGACGACGAACTTCGACCGCGCACGCTCGCGACGTGTGCGGAGATCGTCTCGGATCTCAGAGACGAACTCACCGGGTACCTGGAGACGTTCAGCGAGCCGGACGTCCCGAGCGACTACTTCGAGCGGCCGGCGGTGCTCGAACGCTCGCTCACCGAAGAGTTACAGAACGCGTCGGACCTAGAGGCGTTCCGGACGCGCTGGGTTGGGATGGTCGACGACCTGGCCGACGCGCTCGATGCGGCCGCGGCCCGCGAGGGAGCGCTCCTGGCGTACGACGACGTCGTCGGCGAGGTCGAGCGCGCGCTCACGACGGAAGGCGAGGTCGACACGTCGGACGTGCCGTACGATCCGGCCGAGCCGATTATGCGGCTCTATGCCTACCGCAACGACGACGTGACCTTCCTCGAGAGCCGCCCGGCGCTCACCCAGGGCGCGGACGTGGCGGGCCAGGAGTTCGACCTCACGGTCGACGTCCAGCTCGATCCGCCGGAGACCCACGACGTCACGGTCGAGGCGACGATCCGAGACGAGACGCGCGGCCTCACGCGGACCGTCGACGGCGCGGCGTCGTTCGCGTTCGATCCGCTCCTCGGCGGCGACGCCACCGTCACCGCCGAGGTCGAAGACGACGACCGGTACTCTCCCCAGGAGACGGAGGTGATGCTGGATCGAGACCGCACGGTCGAGCTGACGCTGTCCGAAGAGACGGCGATCGACCGGCTCTGCGAGGGCAATCGCACCGACGCGGAGCTCATCCTCGACGAGGTGGCGGGCGACCTGGCCGCGACCTACGAGAGGAACCAGTATCTCACAGCCGAGATGGACATCGGGGTACAGGACGACTACAAGGCGTGTGTCCTCGCGCTCTGGGCCGACGACAACGGCCTGTCGGTCCGGACCGAGGACGACGAAGTGCTGGTGTACGACAGACAGCGTATGAGAAACCAACTCACAGACCTGATCGAGAAGAAGCTCTCCGACGGCGACGAACTGCCATACGAAGACATCCGAGAACGGTACCTCTCCGCCCCGGCGAGCGACGGCCTGATCCGCGACGTGCTCGCACAGGCGGAGACGGACGTCGACTTCGAGTGCACGGCCGATAGCGTGGTGAGCGCCTGATGTCTGCCAGCCAGCGAGACTACACGACGTGGGGCATCGTCGCGGCCGGGCAGGGCGGCGGCAACATCGCCTCGCAGTTCCTCACGCGGACGGAGAACCCCGGCATCGAAGAGCGGATCGTCCTCGTCAACACGAACGACACCGACATCCAGCGCAACATCGACCGGGTCGAGGCCGAACTCGCGATCGACAGGGAGACGATCAGTCAGGCGCACGTCGCGAACTTCGGCGCCGCCACCGGGGTCGGAAACGACTTCTTCGAGGGCGAACGGATGGCCCAAGAGGACTTCGCGGAGATCTTCCAGCCGATCAACAACACCCTCGGCGGGACGGAGGCGCTCCTGTATACGGTCGCGCTCGGCGGCGGGACCGGCAACGGCTCGGTCCCCTACATCATCGACCAGCTGTCGCAGGGTCCCGACGCGGGCGAGACCGCAGATATGAACGCCCCCTGGCTGGACGGGCTCGCGCAGTTCTCGCTGGCCGCGTGGCCGTTCGAGAACGAACAGACCCAGCGCCACTTCAACGCGGTCTGTGGACTCTCTCGCCTCCTGATGCGCGACGACGGCACGCCGAACGCGGATATGACGATCCTCGCGGACAACTCGCGGCTCAAGGACCTGGCGCTGTCGGCCGACGGCGCCCGCGAGGACGATCGGGGCCAGTTCGTCGACGACAAGGAACTGGTCAACGAGCAGATCATCGCCGCGATCGACCTCTTCATCAGCGCGGGGCGGCGGGCCGAAGACACCATCGACGTCAAGGACTACTACCAGCGCCCACAGCGGCGGAACGTCTATCACGCCACGTTCGGGACCGCGCTGGAGAAACCGATCGGGCTGGATCTGGAGATGGCGATCCAGCGCGCCGCAGAGAACACGTTCGTCCCCCTCGATCCGTCGACGGCGGAGGCGGCCTACGTGGTCGTCCGCGCGCCCGAACAGCGGATCGACGCCGGGGACGTGACGACGGGGCGCGTCCGCGACGCGTTCTCCGAGTGGAAGGCCGAGCAGGGCCTCCGGGGCACGGTCGGGATGGAGACGCTCTCGCGGGCGCCCGGCCGCGGTCGGACGCTCGACGTCTTGGTCTTCCTCGGCGGGTTCGACCTCACGCCCCTGATAGAAGAGTCCTGGGAGCTGTTCGAGATGGAAAAGGACGCGCTCAGGCGGGGTGACGCCCACGATCAGCTCTCGCGGGTGGACCGGCTCGAAGAGAACCTGCGACAGTACCGGAGCAAACTGGAGGAGTGACAGATGGGCGCCGACACAGCCGACGACCGTGCCCGCGGCCGCCGTCGAACCGTCGCCGCTGTCGCCGTGAGCGCGCTGCTCCTCGTCGCCGGTATCGCGGCGGTCCCGACGCCCGCCGACGCGGCCGACGGGCTGAAAACAGACGCGGTCGACATCAAGCAACAGAAGAACGGCGACCTCCGGGTCACCATTCCGAACAGAACCGGGCCGTTCACGGGCGAAAAAGAGACGGTCAAAATCGAGATCGCCGGCGCGTCCGCGAACCGGACCCGGGGGCCGACCAAAGGATCCTACACGTACCGCATCACCGTCGAGGCGCTGACCGAGATGAAGGGGCTACAGGGGGTCAGCCTCGCGAACGCGAAAGTCACGGTCAGACACCCCGAGAGCGGCGCGAACGTCACGGAGACGCTCGATCTCCGATATGCGACGTTCGGGACGTCGAAGGGGCAATTCACCGACGGCGGCGGTATTCGAATCGACCTCGGGACGAGTCTCGGTCTCAAACCGAAAACGAACGTTCCGTTGAACGTCAGCGTCGGGGATACGACGAAGAGCGTCACGGGGACGCTCAGGTACGACCAGGGACAGAACGCCTACCTCGTACTCGACCGGGGGACGCTCACATCGCCGCTCGGCGTCTTCGAGGACCCCCAGACGTTGAGGATTCGCGGCCAGGACGGAAAGGCCCCCTACCTGCACGGCTCTGTGACCGTCAACGTGCGAAAGATCGCGACCACGAACGGCACGCGCGTCGTCGGCGGCATCTCGCTCACCAATCCGCTGTTCGTCAGCGGGCGCGCGTACGTCGTCGACGTCTCGCCCGCCGGCAGTAACGCGCGGTATCTCACGTCGCTGAATGCCACGAGCGCCGGGGCGCTTCGCGTGACAAACCCCGCACTGCTGGCGGCCACGAAAGTCAGCGTCACGGTCACACGGGACGGCAGCACCGTCGTCGACGACGAGACGGTCGAGTTGGCGTCTCAGCCAGCGACGGCGACGCTCGGACCCGGCGGTACGCGGCTCCGCATCGGAAGCCTGCAGGGCACCGGTCGGTCGGTCCAGGCGCTCTGGGTGAAAGCCGGGACCGGCGTCGAGCGCTACGCGGCCGAGCTGAACGCGAGCGGGGGGTACCTGCAAGTCGCCACCCCGATCTCGCAGGCGTCGGCCGTACTCGTCGACTTCAAGAAGAAGGGGTACCTGTACGCACAGATCGCCCAGCAGCAGAACGGCGGCACTGGCACCGCCACGACCACGCCGAGCGGAAACGCGAGCAAGCAGGGCGGGGGCATCGGCGTCCCCGGGCTCGGACGGACGAACCCCCTGGTTCTCGGCGGAATCGCGGTCGTGCTCTTACTCGTGATCGGCGTCCTCGTCGTCCTCGTGGCGAGCGACCGCGGGTCCGACATCCGGGCCGCGATTCCTGGTATCGGCGGCGGCCCGACCCGCGGCGGCAACTCGCCCGGCAAGCGGCAGAATCGTCAGCGCACGTTCGACGTCACGTTCAAGGCGGTCGACGAACTGGCGAACCAGACCTACGCCCCCGCAGACAAGGTCGTGGCCACGCGCGTCGGCGGGAACGCGCCCGGACAGGATCCGAACCTGGGGGTCAATCAGAAGACCAACTCCCAAAAGGAGTTCACGCTGGCGGGCGGAACCGCGGCGGGCGAACTCGAAGGGGGAGTCTGGCAGTTCCAGCTCTACGAAAAGGGCCAACCGCTCAATCAGCAACCCAAACGGGAGGAACTGGAGTTCGGCGGCGGGGGCGGCGAGTCGAGACAGATCCCGATCTCGGTCCCGTCGTACGCCGTCTCCGTCCAGGTGACAGGCGGCGTCGACAACGAGCCGTTACAGGGCGCGACCGTCGAGATGCGCCCCGACGTGGGACAGCCGAGCCGGAAGCCGACCGACCCGAACGGCCGGGTGCAGTTCGGCGGGATTCCCCGCTCGGCCTCGAAAGTCACCTTCACCGCGAACTACGAGCAACTGCCCGAGGCCGAGGTCGAACGGCCGATCGAAGCGGCCGCCCGGAACGGCGTCGAGATCTCGATCGCGCCCGAGACGGGAGCGGTCGAAGTCGAGACGACGGTCGGATCGCGGCCCTGGCCCGACGTCGAGGTGGCGGTCACGCCCGCGAGCGAGGGGCCGAAAGCCTACACCACTGCGGGTGCGGTCACCACCGACGAGTCGGGGACGCGGCGGATCGAAGGGCTCCCCACCGGCGAGTACGAACTCGCCGCCCACCCGGAGGTCTCTGCGGTCGAGACGACGGGCGGCGTCGAGACGGTGACGGTCGACGCCGACGAGACGACGGACGTGACGCTCTCGATCGAGATCTCGTTCGCGCTCGCGACGGACCAGCGCGACCGGCTCGACGACCTCCGCGGTCGGATCGACGACCTGACGGCCGCGTCGGACCGCGACACGGCGATCCCGCACTATTACGGGACGGTCCTGAGTCGCGTGCTGGAGTTGGCCGAGGCGATCGAATCCAGCCCCGAGCGGGCCGTCGAGGCGGGAGTGCCGCCCGGCGCGGCGGTCGACGCCCTGCTGGACGCGGTCGACGAGGGGATCGACGTCGTCGACGGGGCGATGTCAGAGCGGCGGAACATCAAGCTGTTCCGGGCCTGCGAGTCGATGGCACCCGCCGACGCGTCCTGGGACGGCGACGTCGACCTCGATTCGTTCTTCGGGCGGGCCGAGGAGGGCGGCGACCACCAGCGCCGCGCCCTGCGTGACCGGCTCAAGGAGACCGACGAATTCCTGGACGAGAAGTGGGACGACGTCGGCGAGATCGGCCCCGCGCGCAAGGTCCACGACCGGGTCGGCGACCTGGCGCGGACCTCCGGCAACGTCGACGACGAACTGACGACGGTCGCGCTCGCGTTCGTCGGTATCTGCCTGTTGGACGCGGTCGAATCGCTCTTCGATCACGACGCGCTTCGCGAACGGCTCAACAGCGGGGGGTACTGAGATGACCGGAGGGACGTCCGCACCCGCAACTGTCGGCCTCGCCGGCCATTGGTCCGTGCCGCTTCAGTCGACGCCCTCGAATCTGATGCTCGTCGCGGGCGGCGTCGTCTTGCTCCTCGTGAACGCCGTCATCGGATACGTCGTCGTGTATCGCCGTGCCGGAAAGGCCGCCCTGCCATTCATCGGCGACGGGGGGCGATCTCGATCGGCGCCGCCAACGACCCGGGTGACGTTCGAGGTCGTCGACGAGATGGCCGGTGAACCGTACGCCGGCGCCGACAAGGTGATCGCGAGGCGAGGGGACGGAGTCGGCAAGAGCGAGACAGAGACAGAGACAGAGACAGAGA
>JBDGUP010000030.1:13466-24120 GCA_042215815.1 Haloquadratum sp.
GAGACAGAGACAGAGACAGAGACAGAGAGTGAAGACGAAGACGGAGGCCCATCGGCCGAGTCGACGTCGACACGGACGAGAGAGATCCCCCTGGACGGCAGCGAAGCCGAGGCCGACCTCCCGATGACGACCTGGGAGTTCGCCGTGGTCGAGGACGGAAAGCCGTGTACGACCGAGACGCACCACCTGACGACGGGAGAGACCCGGAAGACCGTCCCGCTCTCGGTACCCCCCTACACCGTTCCGGTACGGGTGACGGGCGGCGTCACGGGCGAGACGGTACCGGACGCGGAGATAGAGCTACGCACCGGATCCGACGAGACCGAACGGAAGGAGACGGACCTGTCCGGCGAGACGGCGTTCGAGGTGCCGCGGTCGACGTCGACGGTCGGAGTCGAAGCGAGCCACGAGCAGCTACCGGCAACGAGCGCGGTCGCGACGGATGCAGACCGGGCTGCACGAGAGGGGGTAGAGATCGAACTCGCGCCCGAGACGGGAGCGATCGAAGTCGAGACGACGGTCGGCTCGCGGTCCTGGTCCGGCGTCGAAGTCGAGGTCACGCCCACGAGCGAGAAGGCGAAGGCCTACACGGAGGCGGGCTCGGTCACCACCGACGAGTCGGGCACGCGACAGATCGACGCACTGCCCACCGGCGAGTACGAACTCGCCGCCCACCCGGAGGTCTCGGCGGTCACGATCGAAGGTGAGACGGCGACCGCGACCGTGATGGCAGACCAGACCACGAGAGTGTCGCTGTCGTTCGCGGTGTCGTTTCGGCTCTCCGCCGACCAGCGTGATCGACGCACCGACCTCCGCGAGCGGATCGACGGGCTCACCGACGTCTCGAACCACGACACGGCGATCCCCCACTACTACGGGACGGTGCTCGCCGCCGTGTTGGATCTGATCGACGAACTCGAATCCAGCCCCGAGCGGGCCGTCGAGGCGGGAACGCCGCCCGGCGCGGCGGCCGACGCGCTGCTGGGGGCGGTCGACGAGGGGATCGACGTCGTCGACGGGGCGATGTCAGAGCGGCGGAACGTCAAGCTGTTCCGGGCCTGCGAGTCGATGGCACCCGCCGACGCGTCCTGGGACGACGAGGTCGATCTCGATTCGTTCTTCGAGTGGATCGCGGAGGGGATCGACAGCCAGCGGGAGACGCTGCGGGATCGGCTCGAAGACGCCGGGGCGCTCATAGACGAGCAGTGGAGCGAGGTCGTCGACATCGGTCCGGTACAGGGGGTATACACGCGGGTCGACGAGACGGAAGCAGATCCCGGGAGCGCCGGGGACGAACTCGAAGAGATGGCACGGTTATTCGTCAGACACTGCCTGGTAGACGCGGTCGAATCGTTCTTCGAACACGACGCGCTGTACGAGCGGCTCAACACGAGGGGATATTAGATGAACGAACGGCTACTCAGAGTGGCGCTCGTCGTCGGACTCGTCGTCTCCACCGCGGGGGCGGCGACCGCGGCGGGGGCGTCGCGAACGGCGGCATCGGAACCGGGAGAATCGGCGTCGGCGATCGACGCGGAGGTCGGCGCCGACCGCGCGGCGGTCGCTCCGGCCCTCGGCGGCCGGCCGGTCGACGCCGCGCTCAACGCCAGCGACCCCCAGTCCAGCGGCGAGTTCCTGGCGGCGTTCCGGGAACTCTCCGGTCGGGAGTCGCTGGTGCGCTACAGCGAGTTCGAGGTCCTCCGCACGCAGGCGATCGTCGCCGTCCAGGCCGGGGATTTCACCGCCGCCGACCGCAAGCGGATGCGTGCGGTGCTCCGGACGCTCGTGCAGTTCGACCACGCCTACCGCGCGGCCGCGAACGGCAGTCTGGCCGAGGGACTGCGGTACGCCAAGCGGACCCAACAGACGATTTCCGACCTCGAAGCCGCCGGGGGCACGCAGTACAGTTCACTCGCCAGCGTCGCGCTCGATCGCTTCTTCCGCTCGCTCGGCCAGCGGTTCGAGCGGAAATCGCGCGGGGAGGAGATCAGCACGCCGGCACAGATCACCGCGCTCAGGCGGGCGGCGAAAGCGTATCGGCTCGGCGGCGCCAGCGACCAGTTCGCGAAGATGTCGGTGCGGGCCGAACAGCTCGCGAGCCGGTTCCAGCGCGACCAGCGAGTCATAAACGAGTCGCTGGCGGCGGCCCAGCAGTTCTTCGAGCGGTGCGGCGAGGCGTGTTCGAGTCCGGTGAGCGCGATCGCGGCCAAGCGGCTCGCCGTGTTCGGACTCTACGTGGACGCGCGGGCCGCGAGCGCCGCGAGCGCGCGGGCCGTCCAGATCGCCCGGACGCACAACCTCGGCGAGCGGACCGAGCAGTTGCAGGCGCTGTCCGAGCGGAGCGGGGCGATGCTCCTGTCGCTCACGATCGCCTCGGCGCTGCTGTTTCTCGCCTACGGGCTGGTGGTCGCGATCCCGACGATGCTCGTCGCCAGCCGCCTCTCGCTGTGGGCCACAGACAGAGCGGCCGCTGACGTGGGGTCCGTTCTCACGCCGATGCCGACGGAGGTGAGAGCCGATGGCGGCGAGTGAGAAGCGGTCGCGACCCGAAGCGGAGGGGAGCCGACGCGCCGCGGCCGGCCGCGTCGCCGTCGTACTCGTCGCCGCCGTCGTGGTATCGGCGTTCGTCGGGTCGGTCGCGGCGGCGAGCGCGACCGTCAATCTCGACGCCGCGCTCGACGACCAACAGCAGAGCAAGACGATGTCTTTCACCTTCACCCCAGACCAGAACGGGACCGTCACCGCCTCCGGCTCCCGAGAGTTCCAGGGCGGCGACGTCGTCTTCGCGTTCGAGAGCTGGGAGAACACGGACACCGGCGCCTCGGGCGGCTCGCGGAGCTGGACCGTCCAGAAGGGCGACACCTACCGCGTGACCTACACGGCGACCGCGTCGTCGGGGGCGAACGAGGGGACCTACGACTGGACGGCGTCGGTGGAGTACGACGGCGGCGGGACCGCCGGCAGCGAGACCCTCTCGCTGGCGGTGAACCTGCAGTACCCCCAGTTCGGCGGGGCGACGTCGCCGACGACGGAGGTGATCTTCGAGAGCAGCAGCGCGGCCTCCGGCGAGGTCGACGTCCAGTTCGACAACACCGGTCAGGGCGTGATGGTGCCCGAGTCGGTCAGCACGGACGCCCCGAGCGGCATTTCGGTCTCGGTGGACTCGCTTTCGGGCCAGGTCGAGGCGGGCGGCACCGGGACCGCCTCGTTCGACATCAGCGTGGATCCGTCGGTGGACGTCGGAACCTACACCGTCACCGGCACCATCACGGACAACCTCGGTAACACGCAGTCGTTCAGCTTCGACGTCACCGTGAGAAAGCCGCCGGTGCTCTCTGTCGACAACGTCGACGTCGGCGGGGTGCTCCGCGGCCGGTCCACGACGGTGGACGTCACGCTCTCTGAGGTGGCCGGCTTCTCGGGGACCGACAGCGTCACCGTGAACGTCCTCGGTTCCGACCAGGACGGCTCGCTCACCGTCACCGGCGAGAGCACCGTGAACATCGACGCCGGCGGGAGCGACACCATCTCCGTCGAGGTCGCGGCCGCCGCGGACGCCGACCAGCACGCCGGCCTCGACTGGCAGGTGGAGGTGACGCCCAGCAATCAGGACAGTCCGACCGCGAGCTTCGAGGTGACCGGGCAGGTGTTCTACCCGCCGAACCTCGGAACCGTCAGCGCGCAGGGCGCCCGGAACGTCTTCGACGTGCCGCGGAGTCAGGCCGACGTCCAGGAGTCGACGACCGAGGTCACCTTCGAGAACACGGGCGACCTGCCGATGGAGATCACCGACATCTCGGTGTCCGTCGACTCGCCGGACGTGACCGCGCGGGTGGCCAACGCGCCGCAGACCGTCGACGGTCTCTCGACCGGCACGGCCGAGATCGTCCTCGCGGCCGACCCCGACACCCCGGAGGGAAGCTACCCGTTCACCGTGCAGGTCCAGACGGCGACCGCCGGCAGCAAGTCGATCACGCGGGACCTCCAGATCGTCCACGTCCCCCGGCTGTCGGTCGAACGGCAGGACCTGAACCTGGGCGACGTCACCGTCACGAACCGGAAGACGACGAGCATCGACGTCTCGGAGGTGCTGGGCTACGAGTCGGTGCAGAACCTCGAAATCGTCCAGACGTCCGGTCCCGACGACTATCTGGCGATCGCCGAACGGCCCACGGCGCTCGAACCGGGGCAGTCCGCGCCGCTCGTGTTCGCGGTCTCGTTCGGCACCTCCGCCGAACTGTACCAGGTCTACGAGTGGACGTTCGAGATCCGCGGCGAGGGCGTCGAGACCCGGACCGTCACGGTGACCGCGCGGCCGATCCCCTACTCGTTCGATACGATCGTCCAGAACCTCTCGGCGTATTCGAACGGGGACAGCCCCGCGCCGGCGGCGGCGAGCGGGATGGTCGACGCGCTGAACGCGCTCGAGACGCGGCTCAAGAACGGACGGAGCGTCCCCGAGGGCGACCTCACAGAGACCATCGCCGCCGGGCAGACCGCGGCCCTGCTCTTGGACTCGCTCGAAGCCGCCAACCGGGCCCGGACGCAGAACGGGTCCGCGGCGGCCCAAGAGGAGGTCCTCCGGGCACGCGCCACGCTCAACGCGATGACCGAGTACGTGGATCGCATTCAGGCGCCACAGGTGAAGGCGGCGGCGTCGGGGGCGCTCTCGGCCGCCCGGGCGGCGACGGCCCAGCAGGTGGAGACCCAGATCCAGTACTACCGGTCGCGGCTCGAGGGCGACGTGACGACCCTCCAGCGGGCGAACGCGAAACGACAGCTCGCGCGGCTGGCCGCGATCCGGGGCAACACCGAACGCGCAAAGCAGCTGCGGTCGGAGGCCAACCGGGCGTTCGACCGGTATCTCACCCAGGTCGAAGACGCCTCCGAGAGCGCCGAGCGGGCGCGACGCATCCGCTCGTCGATCCGCGAGAACGCGACGGTCGTCCTGTTCGACCAGCCGCTGGTGCTGAACCCCGCGCGGCTCGATCCGATCTCGGCGAAGATCGACCGGATCGAATCGGCCTACACCACCGCAGCGCAGACGTACGCGCGGGCGGGCGCGACACAGCAGGCAGAGGCCGTTCGGGCCGAGCGAGCCCAGACCCTCCAGCGACTCCAGATCACGCAGTACGGACTCTGGGGCGCGACGGGGGTGTACGGTCTCGTCGTCGCGTTCGTGCTCCTCAGAACCGGACGGAACCTGTATGCCTACCTCAGAGACCTGCGGACGGTCCAGTTGGGGGCGGACCTGCAGTGAGCCGGGGCGGTCCGCTCACCGGGACACGACACTAATATCAGGACTGCAGATCGAACGGCGTCGAGAGCGTCGACGGGGCGTCGTCTGAGGCGTCAGCGTCGCCGGCGTCTGCGCGTTCTTGTTCCCACTCGGCCGCGTCGGCCGTCCGGTCACCGGCGACCGTAATGGTCGCCTCATCGGGTTCTGCGTCGTCGCCGGACTCGCCCGCGGGCGTCGCCGAGATCTCGACCGGGAGTTCGATGTGGTCGGCGTCGCCGGTGCACTCGACGCGGTGTGTGGTGTCTTCGCCCGGCGGCAGCGCCTCGATCTCGGACGCGGAGTAGAGGTACTCGTCGGGCGCGTCGCCGGTCGCTTCGACGCGGAGGTCGAGCGGCGATTCCGACTCGTTGCGGAGTCGGAGGACGACGTTGGTGTCGCGGTCGCCCAGCACGTCGACCGCCTCGACGGCGACCGAGACGGGCGCCGACCGGCTGTCGTAGACCGGTGCGACGGTCTGTATCGGTCGGGGGCGCTGATTGATCCGGACGAAGGTAAGCGCGGGGTCTTCCGCGGGCGTCCCCTGGTAGGTCGTCTCCTGGCTCGCGGTGGCGCCCGGTTGCACCTCGAACCCGTCGAACGGGACGCTGCGGTCGAAGCCCCGCGACCCGACTTCGATCACGGCGCACGGCCGGTCGAGGTTGTTCTGCACCGCGAGGCGGACGTCCGTGGTCGACGCCTGCTCGAAGAGCGTCGGTCTGACGAGGACGTCGGCGTCGTCGACGCCGAGCGACGTGGCCGGAACGGTGGTTTCGTGGTCTGCCGCCTCGGCCGTGACGGCCGGGACGTCGACGCTCGTCGCCTCCCACGCGGCGTGATACCGCGAGGCGCGGGCGCTCTCGCTCCCGTCGAGTTCGACCGTCTCGGTCGCCTCTCCCGACGACAGCGTCACGGTCTGTGATTCCGGCGACCGGTTCGTCAGCGTCAGCGTCTCTTCGACGGCGTGGCCCTCGGGCACGGACTCCGCCCCGAGGTCCCGCGAGAGGTCGATCGGCGGGCCGGCGTCCGCTTCACTGTCGGTCGGCGTCGCCTCCCGCGACGCCGGGTCCGACGCCGACGACGAGGGCTCCGGAGAGACGGGGTCTGCGGACTCGAACCCGGAACCGGCGGTACCGGGCGACTCCGCGCTCGATCGCTCGTCGGCGGGCGCGGTCGCGTCTCCCGGCTCCGGTCGGCCGGGAGCCGTCGGAGACGAGGACGGAGACGAGGACGGGGACGTGGATGGAGACGAGGACGGGGACGTGGACGGAGACGAGGACGGGGACGTGGACTCTGCGGCTTCTGTCGCCCCGCCGGCGAGTGCGGCGCGATCGAGCGTCACCGTCGACGAGGCGGACGCGGTTTCGGTGGCGACGTCGATCGTCTGGGTTCCGCTCGCCGTCGCCGGAAGCGCGATCGTGAGGCGGCCCTCCGGCGCGAGCGACGCCACCCGCTCTACCGGCGTCGGCAGCGCCTCGCCGGTGACGCGCACCTCGTCTTCGATCGGGACGCCGGACCGGTTGTCGAGTTCGACGTCGACGAACCCGTCGTCGCGCCCCCGCACCGCGATCGAGAGCGGGTCCGTCGGCAACGACAGGTCGATCCGGGTCGGCGCGTGTCCGCCGCCTTCGGGCGCGACGAGGAGCCGGTCCGTCCCCAGCGGCACGTGGATGGTCCGCCGGAGCGACGACTGCCCCGCGGCCGGCTCGACGGTCACCCCGCCCGGCTCGATCGAGACGCGGGGCAGTTCGCTTCCGTCGTCGGTCCGGACCAGTACGTCGACGCTCGCGGTCCCCCGCTCGATCGCTCGGAACTCCGTTTCGGCGGCGAGTTCCGGCGTCGACGCGCGGACGTCCAGACGCTCTTCGATCCGGACCGCCGGGTCCGAGACAGCGTCTCCGTCCGACCCGACGAACTCGACGGTCACGTCCGCGGTGGAGGCCCCGGCGTCGGCCAGGGTGAACGAGAGCGACGTCCGCTCGTCGGCGTCGAGCGCCACCGGCCGCGTCTCGGGGCGGACGGCGGCGCCGTCGCTCGACACGCGGACCTCGCCGCGGACCGGCGTGCCGTGGTTCTCGACCGAGACGGCGAGGTCGCCGCCGACCGGGACCGACGCGGTGCGGAGATCGAGATCGACCGCCGAGACCGACGCTCGCGGCCGGAGGACGTCCGTCGTCCGTCCCCGGACCCGACAGGCAAGCGACCCGTCGATCGCGGCGACGAGCCGATCGGCGTCGCCCCCCGAGTCCGCGCCGACGGGCGCGACGTCGCCGTCGGGGGCGACCGCGACGATCCGCCCCTCGGAGGCCGCATACAGGTGGTCCGACCCCCGGGGGGCGAGCCAGTCGACGTGGCGGTCGTAACTCCACTGCGACGCCCCGGACTCGACGCCGACGCCCGAGAGCCGCCCCCCGCGAAGCGCGACGACCGCGAGGTCCTCCAGCAGGCCGAGCCCCGTGACAGCGCCGTCGAGGTCGGCCTCGTGGCGGAGGTCACCCGCCGCGTCGAACGTCGTGAGGTACCACGACGCACCGGCGAGGAAGCGGTCGCCCCGACCGGCGAGGACCACGCTGTCGGCGACGTCCGCGTGCTCTCGATCGGTCCGAAAGCGCTCTGTGCCGTCCCCGGCGTCCAGGCCGACGAAGTCGTCGCCGGTCGCGGCGACGAGGAGCGACGCCTCCGGGAGCGAACAGAGCGCCGTGACGCCGTCGAGCGTCGTCTCCCAGGCCCGGGCGCCGTCGTCCGTCCGGAACGCGAGCACCCGGTCGTCGAGCGAGACATAGCAAAGCGGGTCGAGAGCGAGGCTTCGCGGCCGCCCTTCGACCCCGAACTGCAGCTGGTCGGTCTCCTCGGGGGCGACAAGCGATACGTCGCCCGAGACGGCGGCGAGCGCGATCCGGGAGTCGCCGACGGCGGTCGCGACGACAGAGCCCGTATCGAGCGACCGCACCGCAGCGTACTCCGCCTCGTTCACGCCCCTCCCTCCGGATCGTGGGGCGGTCTTTCCGCCGGCCGGTCGACTCGCCGACTCTGGCGAGTGCGCGCTAGCAACATAGACGCACGTGCAACGCGGAACGACAAAAAAGTATCAGGCGACCGCTCCGAGTCCGACTGCGACGAGCGCGACGGCGAGGACGCCGGCGCCGAGAGAGACCGCGGCGGCGACGGCCTGTGCCCGCTTGCGGCGGCGACGGCGGGCGGCGGCCGGTTCGACCGCCACGCCGTAGGAGCCGAGCGCGCCCGAGAGCACCTCCCGGACCGTCTCTGCGGACGCGACCCCAGACAGCCGATCGAGTGCCCCGAGCGCTTGCTCGGCGGCGGCGGCCGTCTCGTCGCTCCGCTCTATCGGATCGGCGGCCGTGGCGGCCGCCGTCGAGGGGTCCTCGCGCACGCGCGCCACGGCGACGGCGACGGCGGGCCAGACGACGACCGCGGCGAGTCCGAGGAAGTGGAGCGGCAGCGAAACGGCTCCCCCGAGTTCGAGGAGGCCGCCGGGCCAGAGCACGCCGGTGAGCGCCCCGGCGAGGACGGCACCGGGCAGGCCGTACGTGGCGGTGCGCCTGAACCCGCGGCGTTCGATCGACGGTCCCGTCTCGCAGACGACGCGAACGCCGAGTTCGGACGCGGGGGGGCGGCCGTCGAACGTCGCCGCGAGCGCGGTCCCGACGTCTCGCGCCTCCGCGTCCAGCCGGGACGCGAGCGCGTCGACCGACTCCTCGAAGGCGTCGCGGGCGGCCTGTACCCGCCGGCGGTCCAGCCACGCGCCGAACTCGGGACCGGCCGCGACCCGCTCTGTCTCTCGCGACGGCCGGACGAAGACGTCTGCGGACTCGATCGTCTCGACGCTCGTGGACTCGGTGACGGCGACGACATAGCGCTCGAAGGTCTCGCGGAGGTACGCGAGCGTCGCCGCCGCGGTCTCGTAGTCCGGAACGAGCAGGTCGACCGACCCGGCGTCGTCGACCGCCGCGCGGATGTCCGCGGGCGTGACGGAGTCGGCTGCGAGGTCGGTCTCGACCGCCGCGCGGGCGTCGGCGTCGAAGGCCGAGCCGTCCGCCAGCGCGTCGAAGAGCGCCTGGTTGCCGCCGACGCCGTGCTGGATCGTCCAGTCGCGTTCGGCGGCGACGCGCCGGACGTTCTCGACGAGCGCGTCGACGAGGTCCTCGTCGTCGTCGGTCTGGTAGGTCGCGACGAACTGTTCGGGGCTCCGGCGGTGGAGTTTCACCTGTCCGCGGATCAGGCCGGCGTCCGGGTCGTAGAACAGGGCGACCCCGGCGTTGAACTCCCGTTTGATCCGTTTGAGCCGGCGGTCTTCGGGCTCGCCGGCCGAGTCGTACACCGGGCGTCCGCCGCTGCCGTAGAGTCGAAATCGGCTCATCGTTGGGCGGTCACTCGTTGATCCGCTGCATAAACTGGCGGGCGCCTTTGAGCACCGAGGCGGGGCCGCTGACGTCGATGCGGAGTTCGCCGCTCCCGGGCGGCTCCTCGTCGGCGATCTCATACCACAGCAGGTACATCGGATCGG
Source organism: Haloquadratum sp. (assembly GCA_042215815.1). GTDB lineage: Archaea > Halobacteriota > Halobacteria > Halobacteriales > Haloferacaceae > Haloquadratum. Next base: position 23,267 of record JBDGUP010000030.1, read on the forward strand.
CGTCGCGGCCGCCGAACACCTGGTTGATCGCGGGCGTCTGTTCGCGGACGATCTCGTCGCGCACGTACTCACAGAAGTCGTGGTAGGCGTCCGCCTGCGGCGACTCGTCTGTCGGGTGGTTCTCGCGGAAGTCCTCCAGCATCCAGTCGGCCATCGTGCCCACGATGACGACGTCCTTCTCGGGGTAGACGCTCCGGAGCGATTCATACCAGAAGAGGTACTCCTCGAGGGGCTCCCGATCCGGGCCCTTGATCGCGTAAGTCCGGCCCTGGTAGTCGATCGTCCGGATCTCGCTCCGGCGGTGCTCGTCGAGTTCGTCCGGGCTGACGACGCGGTCCCGGAGGTAGGAGGGGACGTTCCCGCGTTCGATCACGGGCGCGACGAAGTCGTCGAGCGGCAGCGTCAACACGATCCGATCGGCGTTGTGGACGCAGCCGCGGATGCCCGGGATCATCTGTTCGATGTTCGCGGCGTCGCGGACGGCCTGGGTCGCCTGCTCCCAGGACGCCTTCGGATCGAGGGCCTCACCGCCGTCGGTCTCGTCGCCGGACTGCCCGAAGAGTCCGCCGCCGAGCGAACGCCCGGCGTCGGCCGTCTCCTCGTCGAAGAGGTCGCTTTCTGCTGTCTCCTGTCGGGTGCGCTGGCCGCCCGCTCCGAACGAGGACTCCGACGTCGACGCGGACGGCGTCTCGGCCGTCGGTCCGCCGGCCGTACCGGTGGCGCCCGACGCGTCGAACCCCCCGTCGTCCTCTCGGTCGTCTCCGGTGGGACCTCGTGACTCTGTGGTCTCGCTCGCTCTCGAGGTCGATCCCTCGTTCCCGGCAGCCGATCCCTCGTTCCCGGCAGCCGATCCC
>JBDGUP010000030.1:24220-30810 GCA_042215815.1 Haloquadratum sp.
CGATCCCTCGTTCCCGGCAGCCGATCCCTCGTTCCCGGCAGCCGATCCCGAGTCGACGTCGAACGACGTGGTGTCCCACTCGACGGTCGATCCGTCGTCGGACCCGTCTTGGTCCCGTGACGTGCCGCCTCGATCCGACGCCGGCGCCGATCCCGCCTCGGACTCCGACTCGTCGTCGGACTCGTCGCGGTCCTCGGCGCCGTCGTCGCCTCCCGACTCGGAGAAGGGGACGTCGAAGTCGGAGCCGTCCGGTTCGCCCCCGTCGCTCACGAGCGGCGCCGACTCGCCCTGGGTCCGGCGCTGTGCGGCGTCGACGACGTTCGCCAGGATCTCTTCGAGGGCCTCGCCGGGGTAGTCGACGGCGCTGAACCGGACGCGGGTCTTGAGGAACCGCCCCCACGCGTAGGGGAGTTCGAGCAGCATCGGCTGGCCGCTCCGGGCGCGAGAGCTGCTTCCCCGCTGTACCGTCGACTGGGTCGCTTCGGGGAACTCTCCGTTCTCGATGTCGCGGCGGAGCGTACTGACGCGGCGCGCGGCCTCGCCGCCCTGGTCGATGTTGTCGCGGATGTGGAGGTGGAGCCCGCCGAACACCGCGCTCTTGCCGCTCCGTTTCGGCCCGATCATAATGACGTTCAGGCCGCGTTCGTAGGTGGTGAAATACCGGAGCGCCGGGAGCATCACCGCCGCACCGACGACGTGGAGCGCCGCGCCCTCGCCGACGACCCGCCGGAACTCGAACGACCGGGCGGCCAGGCCCGGCTGTGCGTAGACGATGGGACTCTTATAGGCGAGGTGGGCTTCGAGGAACCCGAACACCACCAACAAGAGCGTGAGCCAGAAGATCAACGCGGGAATACGCGGGTACTCCCGCGGTTCGGTCTGGAGGCTCTCTAGGGTCACGCCTCCGGCGCGGAGCGTCACCGCGGCCGACAGGAGCGCCACGAGCACCGTGTTCGGCCCGAAGCTCGACGCCAGCGGCTCGACGAAGACCCCCCGCGGGAGGAAGATGGCGGGAACCGCCAGGAGCGTCGAGCCGGCGATGATCACTCCCTGGACGGTCTTGTAGGAGTCCAAGAGGAGACCGACGACGAGACCGAGGAACATCCCGAGCGGGACGTAGTAGAACACCTGCGGAGAGATGCCGACGATGCTCATCACGCCGCGGAGGACGTGGCGGGCGGTCCCCCACGGCCGGTGTCCCCACGCGTCGGTCAGGAGGTCGATGACGGAGATTCCGGCGAGGAGCATCAGCAGGGCGGACAAGAAGAAGAGCACCCGTTTCTGTCGCCTGCCGGACGACGTCAGTGACGGAAGCGTTACCATATGGACGTGAAGACAGTGTGATATAATAAAACTCCCCAACTCGTCGCCGACCGCAGCGCCGGTTCGGGGGTCCCGGGTCGGCTATAGCGTCCGGAGGACCTCGTCGTAGCCCTCCCCGTCGACCGTACCCGAGACCGGCAGCACGTGGCCGCGGGCGGCGTCGCCGAGTCGGAGGACGTCGGTCCGCAGGAACCGGAGGAACGGCCCGCTGTCGAGGGAGTCCGCGCGGTGCAGGTCGAGCGCGCGGTCGGCGTCGGTCGCGACGACGTAGACGTCGGGCATCGACGAGTCGGCGCACGCCGCCGCGAGGTCGTCGTAGCGCTCGAGGTAGGCACGGTCGCGAACCCACGACTCGTCGAAGGTCTCGCCGCCGTCGATCAGGTCTTCGCGAAGGAGGTCCGAAACCGGGGCGAGAAGCAGGATGATGTCCGAGCCGACGAGCCGGTCCAGATGGGCGCCGCCGGAGCGGCGGAGTTGGGACCGGAAGAACCCGGGCGCCGCGAGGCGGAGGTGTCGGCGGAAACCGAACCAGAGCCGCGAGCCGAGCGACGAGCGCTGGTCTGCGATCGACTCGATCGCGTCGACGTCGGAGTCGCTCACCGGCCTGAGGTTGTCGTAGGCGACCTCCCGGCGCCGAACGAAGGCGCCCTCGCCCGGCCGGTACTGGAACGCGACGCGGCCCGTGAGCCGCGGCAGCGAGTGGCTCTGACTCCGCGCGGCGTTCAGTACGTCACCGCCCTCCAGCGAGGTCGCGCCGTATCGGTCGTCGGCGGCGTCGTAGAGACCGCCGAGGAAGGCCGTCACCGCCTCGTCGTCGGGCGAGGAGATGACGACGTCCGTCACGTCGGAGTACCGCGTGAAGTACCCCATCAGGTACACCAGCGCGAACACCGAGACCAGGTCGACGAGCGGCGTCAGCGGCCCGGACGCGATCTGATCGATCTCCGGGGTGTTCTGGACGACGACGATCGGACTCCGATAGGTGAGGTACCGCTCGACGAAGCCGACGACGGCGACCCCGCCGACGACGGCATAGAGCGCCCGCGCCGCGTTCGGGAACGCCACCCGGCTGTCGGTGAGCGGCGGGACGGACGCGCCGACGCCGACGACCACGGCGCCGAGCAGGACGCCGGCGGCGGCGGGGATCGGATAGGCGGTGAAGTCGACGCCGGCGAACCACCGCCCGAGCAGCAGGAGCGTCGGGACGAACACGAACGCGATGGCGGCGAGCAGCAGGACGCCCTGGACGTGCTTGTCCTCGTCGAGCGCGAAGGCGACGACGAGCGTGAGGACGAAGATCGCCGCGAAGACGACCACGCCGTCGATCCCCCAGCCCATCGTCCGCCCGAAGCCGTGGACGAGGTGATAGACGAGCCCGTGGTCGTCCCAGGCCGCGATGAGCATCCGCGAGACCACCGCGGTCGCGACGAGGATGGCGGCGAGCGCCGCCACGAGGTGGAGCGCCTCACCCCGCCGTGAGTCCGTGCCGATCGTCATCCGTCGGAGAGGGAGATCGTGCTGGGGAAGATCTCGCGGCCGATGTACTCCTCTAAGAGGATGTCGACCATCTCGTCTTCGGTAGCGTCCAGCAGCCGGTAGAGGTCGTCGGGATCGTTGAGATCCAACAGCTCATCCCGGTAGATGTAGCCCCCTTCGTCCTTGTCGCCGATAGTGGGATCCAGCCCATCGACACCGTGGACGTGTCTGATTCGAACTCCTTCTCGAAGTTCTTCGCGCTGGGACTCGTAGGAGTTCTTGTAGCCCCTACTCGGCTGACGGATCGTCCGGATGTTGTCGAGGAAGACACCGCCGATCAACGTCACCATCGAGAGGTCCCACGGTGCCCCGAAGCCGACCGAGGTTCGACTGTAGCCGTTTGCGTCCTCCTTGAAGTGGAGATTCGACTCCTTCAGCGTTTGCTCAACATTTTCGAAGATGGGATGCGATGGGTTATCGTTCGGGAACGGTCGGCCCATAAAGACGTTACTTACGTGATGTCCGTCGAAGAAGGGGTTCAACACGTCGCTGTAGTCGGCAGAGCTGCTAGTATCCACTTTGATACGACGTTTATCGAGCCCGACCATATCGGTATTGCGGCCGACTTTATTTGCGAATTTCTCGAAGTGCTGCCGAATCTTCTCCATTTCGTCGCTGTCCTGTTTCTCCCAGATCTTCGACTCGGCAATATCCTCGTACTGGAGGAGCCCCGTCTGATCGACGGACTTCGTCTTCGCCACGTAGGGGCTCGCCTGGTTGGTCATCGTGGAAGGGACATCTTCCATTTCAGGCCGGTCAGGCCCGACGTCGTCGAAGCTCTCGCCGCGGTTCATCACGGTCTGCCGGAGCTGTTCGTAGGTGTCGACGCGGTCTCTGAGGTCTTCGACGGCGTCTTCGAGGCGCTCGCGCTCGTCTTCGACCGGGCCGACGTACGCGTCGTGGAAGGCGACGTGGACCAATCCGGGGTCCTCATAGCCCTCGCCGTCCGCGAGGAGGTCGTCGAACAGGTCGTCCGCAGAGCGCGCGTCGAGGTTCGACGAGAGCCGCTCGCGGAGCGCATCGGGCGCCTCGCCGACGTCGCCCGGCCACTCGGCCTGGAAGTCGCCGCCGACCCACTGTGCCCGGCACTCTTCGACGACATCGTCGGCGTCGAAGTCGCCGAGCATCGCTTCGAACTCCCCGATGACGTGGTCGAGGTGGCGCTGTCGCTTCTCTTCGAGTTCACCGACCACGTCGTCGAATTCTCCCTCGGCGACGAACTCGACCTCGAAGTCGTGCTCGAAGTCGTTGCGTTCGCCCGCCGGGTGGACGAGCGCGTACCGGTCGTCGACCTCGCTGTGGTAGTCGCGATAGCGGTTCTTCGCGTCTTCCTTGTCGCCCAGGAACGAGCTGAGCAGGCCGCCGTCGTTGATCTCGTACCACGCCTCGTAGGCCTCGGCGGTTCGATCGACCGTCCGCTCTATCGTGTCGGCGTCGACCGGGTCGAGCCCGACCGCGCGCAGCCGTTCGTTGAGGCGGGCGAAGTCGAAATCGAGCAGGGCCTGTGGGACCTCGCTCGGATCGTTCGCGTTGTTGATCGTCCGGAACGCGTCCTGGAGTTCGTTTTCGAGTTCGTCGAGTCGGGACTGGATCTCCTCGGCGTGGTGTTCGAGTTCGACGAGGAATTCCACGTCGTCTCTGACCTCGTCGCGCCAGGCCTCCTTGTGGTGGTCCCGCGCCGGAACGAGATCGGCCTCCAGCTCGTCGAGGATCTCCAGGTTCGTCTCGTGGTTGTCGATCTGCTGTTCGAGTCGGTTGACGGTGTCGCCGAGCTGCTGGCCGCCGACCCAGCCGTCGCGGTCGGGATAGATCGCTGCGGTAAGGGCTTCGTTCACCTCGTCTTCGTCGACGAGCTTGAGCGCGCGCAGGAGGTTCGACCGGAGCTTGAGCGCGCGGAGTTCGTCCCGGAAGACGCGGTCGAGTTCTGCCTCTTCGGCCTCGCCGGGGTAGAGGTCGTCGACGGGCTCGAGCGACTCGACGCGGTCGGGCAACCGCGTGACGAGCTGCTTTTTGAACTCCTTGTCGGGGACATCGCCGACAGTGTCGCGGAGCCCCTGAATCCACCCCTCGAGCTGGTCGCGCCACTTCTTGAGGGCGTCGTTATCGACGTGGCCGAACGTCTCTTCGTCGTTGATCCACGCCCGGAGGTCGTCGAGGCGGTTGTAGAGTGAGCTCGCCTCGTTGGCACTCAGCGTGAACTGATCGTCACTAACGCGACGGCCGCTCTGGGCGGTTTCGAGCGCCCGCCCGATGTCGCCGCCCCACTCTTCGATGAAGAAGTCGTGGAGTTCCCGGTACAGCGCGAGTTCGACGTTGAGCGCCTCGCGCTTTGCTTCTCGGTAGGTATCGATCGCGTCATTGGCTTCAATGATGTCGCCGACGTCGTAGCGGAGAATCTGCGGTACCGCAATCGTGAAGGGGGCGAACGCACGCGGCGGATTGTTCGGCGCGCTCTCGTCGAGGAAATCTTCTAAGTTTGGAGTTATATTCTCGCGTGCGACGATCGTCTGGACGACGCCGTCGAGGAACGTATCCCGGTCCTGAAGTTTCCGTGCGGGGCCAAAGGGAAGAAGGACGATGTTTCTGAATGGATTCTGATCGTTCAGGGCGAGGTATTCGAGCTCAGAAAGCGCTGCGAAGGCGTTTGCTCTCCGACGGTCCTTCTCTTCAAGACCGGGGATCGTCGCGACCAGATTGACGGTACCCCCCTCGTCCTTGATCTGTTTCGCGAGGTCGATGAACATCCCCGATCCGGTCCCGCCACCGATGCCGACGACCATCGTCGTCGTCCCGTCGAGTTCACGCGGGAGTTGTTCCATCGGCCCGCCGCCGGTCTGGCTCGCGTGCAGCAGCGCCTTGCTCAACCCGCGGCGTCGGAGGACGCCCTCGTCGTAGCCGTCTGTCAGCATCCGGTCGTCGTTTTCGAGCCACCACGCCTTCAGCCCCGCCTGCTTCGCGACGCGTCTGACTGTCGTCTCGGACGTCAGTCCCGCCCGGGATATCAGGTTATCGGGCGCGTGATCAAGCGGATTGATGTATTCTGCTTTCGTATCTACGATTCCTGGTTGTCGCCCGGATCGCTCGGCGATCCGTTCGATCCGCTCGTTGATGTTCCTGACGCGGTGCTCGTCGTCTTTCTGCTCGTCCGTCGCCGTGTCGATGAGATACGCACTGAATCCATCGGGGTTATTGTCATCGCCGCGAGCGGCGACACCCTCTTCGATGATCCAGTCCTGGGAGAGATAGTGGTTGACGACGGTTTTGCCCGCGTTGCCGATGCCGACGATGTTGTCAGGGAGATTGCAGCGGATCTGCTCTTGCCCCTGGCCGTCCCCTTCAGCAGACATTGTTTCTGTTTGCTAAACGAATCGGCATAAGTATTGCCGTAGGGATATGTTTGCCCGCCGTCCGCGGGTGCGTCGCGGTGGGGTTCGACGGCGCAGTCGCCGGACGCGTCGCGGACCGGTCACCCGAAGGCGCTGACGAAGAGTGCGATGCCAGCGAGCCCGAGCAGCGCGAGGACGCCGCCGACGGCGATCCCATAGCGGCCGTACGGACGCCCGCGTCGACGAGCGACGTAACCAGCGAGCGCCACGACCGCTCCCAGCCCGATCAGGACGAGCGACGCCAAGAGTACACCAACCATACGCACGGATCCACTCCGTTGCTTATAGGGATACCGTACCCAGCTCCAACCGGCGGACACGGATCGCGAGTGCGAGGAACGTCCC
>JBDGUP010000036.1:0-24699 GCA_042215815.1 Haloquadratum sp.
GCCGCGTGGCGAACGTTCCTCTCGTTGCTCGAATACAAGTGCGAGCGTGAAGGAACGCACTTCGTCGCGGTCAACCCGAGAGGGACGACCAAGGAGTGCGCGTCGTGCGGCGTTTCGACAGAGAAGCCGTTGTGGGTCCGTGAACACTCCTGTCCCGCCTGCGGGTTTGAGGCGGACAGGGACGCGAACGCGGCGTGGAACATCCTTTCTCGCGGTCTACAAGATGTAGGAGTGGGACACTCCGAATCAACGCCTGTGGAGACTGCGCTCCCTGTGGACACCTCCGTGTCTGCAAAGCGCGTCGTGGAAGCAGGAAGCCCTACCCTCAAGGAGCGAACGGCGTCAGCCGTGAGCGAGTAGGGTAGGGTAGTTCACAGATTGGCGTCGGGACGCGTCGCGGCTCTTTTTGTACTCCCGCGCGAGGACTCTGTATGGACACATCGGACGCCGACGAGACGTCTCCCGATCGCCGATCGGCCGGGTTCAAGGACCGAACGCGGGTCGACGCGGCTCGTCGCCGACTGCTCGATGCGGTGACGCCCCACGAGCGGACGGAGCAGGTCGCGCTCGTCCCCGCGGACGGCCGCGCGCTCGCAGCGCCCGTCACGGCGCCGCGCGCGGTGCCGAACTACCGACGCGCGGCGATGGACGGCTGGGCGGTCCGCGCCCGCGACACGTTCGGCGCGTCGGACCGCTCGCCGAGCGCGCTCCGGATCGCGGACGAGACGCCCCACTCGGTCCCGGAGACGCCCGTCGAACCCGAGACCGCGGTCCGGGTCCACACCGGGAGCAAGCTCCCCGACGGGGCCGACGCGGTCGTGATGGTCGAACACGCAGATCAGGTCGGCGGCGACCTGGAGGTGTTCGACGCCGTCACCGAGGGCGAGAACGTCGCTCCCGTCGGCGAGGACGTCGCCGAGGGACAGGCGCTCTTCGAGCCCGGCCACCGACTCCGGCCGTCCGACCTGGGTCTCCTCAAGTCCGTGGGCGTCGACCGCGTCTCCGTCTTCGAGCGCCCGACCGTCGGCGTGATCCCGACGGGCGAGGAACTGGTGCAGGACGATCCCGCGCCGGGAGAGGTAATCGAGACGAACGGTCTCACGGTCTCCCGGCTCGTCGAGCGCTGGGGCGGCGAACCCACCTACCGTAACGTCGTCACCGACGACGAGGCGGCGCTGCGGGCGGCCATCCAGCGCGACCTGGCGAAGGACGTCGTCGTGACGACCGGGGGTTCGTCGGTCGGCGAGCGCGACCTGCTCCCCGAGGTGGTCGACGACATCGGCGAGGTGCTCGTCCACGGCGTCGCGCTCAAGCCCGGCCACCCGGTCGCGCTCGGCGTCGTCGAGGACACGCCGGTCGTGATGCTGCCGGGCTACCCCGTGGCGGCGATCATCAACGCGGTGCAGTTCCTCCGCCCGCTGATGAAGCACGTCGGTCACCTCCCGGACGATCCGCCGCCGACGACGGAGGCACGCCTCGCCCGGAAGATCCCGAGCGAGCCCGGGATCCGGACGTTCGCGCGCGTCCGGCTGGACGAGACAGCCGAGCGTGACGCGGACGCGACCGACGCAGCCGAGCGTGACGCGGACGCGACCGCGGGCGAGGGAGCGAACGCCGACCGCCCGACTGCGACGCCGACGCGCGCGTCCGGGTCGGGCGTCCTCTCGTCGGTGGCGCTGGCGGACGGCTGGGTCGCCGTCCCCGAAGAGCGGGAGGGCTACGACGCGGGCGAGACCGTCGCCGTCGAACGCTGGGAGTGGTCTGCGTGACCGACCGCAAGGAGTTCCGCGACCTCGCCGATCCGGACGCCGCCCGCGAGGCCATCGCGTCGCTGGATCTCGCGCCCGAGCCGGAGACGGTCCCGCTCTCGGAGGCGCGGGGGCGCGTGCTCGCCGAACGGATCGACGCCGACCTCGACGTCCCCGGCTTCGACCGCGCGAGTATGGACGGCTATGCCGTCCGCGGTCGCGACACCTTCGGCGCCGACGAGGCCGACCCCGTCACGCTGGACCTCGCGGGGACCGTCCACGCCGGCGCCGAGCCCGACGTCGAAGTCGGGGAGGGCGAGGCCGTCGAGATCTCGACGGGCGCGGTGATGCCCGACGGCGCCGACGCGGTCGTGATGGTCGAACGGACCGACGAGGTCGACGGCGACGGCGACGGCGGTGGCTCGGCCGACGCGGTCGCCGTCAGGACGGCGGTCGCGCCCGGCGACAACGTGATGCTCGCGGGGGCGGACGTCGCCGCGGGCGCCCGCGCGCTCGGTCCGGGAACGCGGCTCACGCCCCGGGAGATCGGCCTGCTCTCCGCGCTCGGCCGCGACGCGGTCCCGGTCCGAGGCCGTCCCACGGTCGGTATCGTCTCCACCGGCGACGAACTCGTCCGGCCGGGCGAGGAACTCCACAGCGAGCGCGGCCAGATCTACGACGTCAACAGCTACACGATCGCGGCGGGCGTCGAGGAGGCCGGCGGCGAGGCCGAGCTGTACCCCCACGCGGGCGACGACTACGAGGAGATGGAGCGGCTGCTCGTCGACGCGGCCGCGGAGTGCGACCTCGTGCTCTCTTCGGGGTCGACGTCGGCCTCGGCGGTGGACGTCATCTACCGGGTCATCGAAGAGCGCGGCGACCTGCTCTTGCACGGCGTCGCGGTCAAGCCGGGCAAGCCGATGCTCGTCGGCGAGGTGGGCGACAGCGCCTACGTCGGTCTCCCGGGCTATCCCGTCTCGGCGCTCACCATCTTCCGGACGTTCGTCGCGCCCGCGATCCGCGAGGCGGCGGGCCTCCCCGAGCCGACGACGGCGACCGTGGCCGGCCGGATGGCCGTCCGCGAGCGCTACGCCGAGGGACGGCTCCGCCTGATGCCCGCGGGCCTCGTCACCGACGCCGACGGCGAGACGCTCGTCTACCCCGTCGACAAGGGCTCCGGCGCGACGACCTCGCTCGTCGAGGCCGACGGCGTCGTCGCCGTCGATCCCGACACCGAGTACGTCGACGAGGGCGAAGAGGTCGAGGTCCGTCTGTTCTCGCCGGACGTGCGCGCGCCGACGCTGCTCGCCGTCGGCGAGGCCGATCCCGCGCTCTCGCGCCTCCTGGACCGCCTCGACCGCCCCCGGTTCCTGCCGGTCGGGAGCCGCGAGGGCCTGCGCCGACTGGGCAATTCGGTCCCGGACGTCGCCGTCGTCGCCGGCCCCGTCGACCGCGACGTCGACCGGGTCGACCTCGGCGGCTGGACGCGCGAGTGGGGGCTCGTCGTCCCCGCCGACGACCCCGCGGAGATCGACGGGCTGGCAGACCTCGTCGACCGCGACCTCGCGTTCGTCAACCGGGAGTCGGACGCGGGACTGCGCGCGAGTCTGGACGCGGCGCTCGACGACCTCGCGACCGACCGCGACGCCTCGCGTCGCGACCTCGTCGCGTCGATCCGGGGCTACGAGGCGGGGACGAAGGGCGTCGAGAGCCCCGCCCGGGCGGTCGCGTCGGGAGCGGCCGACGCCGGACTCGGGCTCCGCGCGACCGCGGAACGACTCGGTCTCGGCTTCGTCCCGCTCGGGGCCGAGTCCGTCCGGCTGTCCGCGAACCCGGACCGGGTCGAAAAGCCCGGCGTCGACGAACTCGCGGCGGAACTGGACGCGGCCGACGAGCTCTTCGCGTCGCTCGCGGGCTATGAGTCCGACTGACACTGATAGTGATACCCCTCGTCTCTTCCGGCGTTCCTCGGCGCCGCTACTCGACCGACCCGCCGTCCGCGGCCGCGGCGGTCCCGAGCACGTCGCCGTCGAGTTCGTCGAACGAGGCGACGCGGTGGTCGGCGAGGACGCACCGACCGCGGCGGGCCGGGGAGTGCCGCTCGACGTGGATCCCGTCGAGCCCCGCGTTCCAGGCCGCGCCGACGTCGCTCTCCGCGTCGCCGGCGAGCACGCCCCGCCCGGGGCTTTCCGGGTCCCGCCCCAGCCGTTCGATCGCGAGTTCGACGGGAGTGGGGTCGGGCTTCCACCCGAGTTCGGGAGAGCAGGTGACGAACGCGTCGAACCACTCGCCCACGTCGAGGTGGTCGATCACGGGGGCGGCCAGGAACTCCTGACAGTGCGTGACGACGCCGACGGGGACGCCCGCGGCGGTGAGTTCGGAGACCAGCGCGGCGGCGTCGTCGTGGAGGTAGGTGGCCTCCGCGCGGGCCTGCGGGTCCTCGACCGCGTGGAACGCCGGCCAGAACGACTCGGGGTCGATCCCCCACGCCCGGAGGCGTGCGTCGCGGTCGCCGCCGAACCCGTGCCAGAGGATCTCCGCCTCGCGGTCCGTGAACCGCCGGCCGAGGCGGTCGCCGACGCGGTCGAACACCTCACGGGTGTAGGACCACTCGACGTCGACCAGCGTGCCGTCGAGGTCGAAGAGCCAGAAGTCGTAGCCGTCGGCGCGCATTCGGTGTGAGTTACGGCCGGTTCGGATAAGTGGGTTTCGTCGGTGCGGTCGGTGTCATACTGACGGTTGTAACGTTGTACCGGTGCTCGCCGCCCCGGTGTCGGCGAGCACCGGTACGACACTACAACCGTCAGTATAAGAGACTACAACCGTCATTATCACGCCCTACTCCGACTCGTTTTCGTCGACGATCCGAATACTGGACCCGAGATGGCGGTGGAGCACCTCGCGCGGGTCGTCGCAGTCGAACGGCTCCGGCGTCGACGCGATCGCGTCTTCGAGCGCCTCGCGGTAGGCCTCGTCGAGGCGGAGTTCGCTGAAGTGCACGTCCGCGACGGGCGCCGAGAGCCACTCCTCGGCGAGGCCGCGGGCGTGGCGCTCGTTTCCGACCTCGCCGCGCCAGAGCGCGTCGCGGAAGAAGAGCCACTCGCCCTCGCCGGGCGGGTCGGCCGCGACCTCGACGACCGTCTCGACGGCGTCGGGCGTCGCGCGAACGCCGCTGGGCGTCTCGAAGGCGACCTCCACCCGGAAGACGTAGGTCGCGAACACGTCCTTAGTCCTCGGTTGCGAACACGCCCGATCAGTACTCGTCGTCGAAGAGGTTCGCGAGCCGGATGTCCTTCTCTGTGATGCCGCCCTCCTCGTGGCTCGTCAACCGCACCTCGACCTCGTCGTACCTGACCCGGATCTCTGGGTGGTGGAACTCCTCGTCGGCGACCTCGCCGACCCGCGTGACGAACGCGACGCCGTCGAGGTAGTCGTCGAACTCGTAGGTCCTGACGATCTCGTCGCCCTCGCGCTCCCAGCCGTCGGGGAGGCGGTTCTCGACCGCGCTGTCTTCGAGTACCTCGGCCATAGTTCACACCTCACTCGCGGGGGGCATAACGTTTCGGCTCGATACTGGGGGTTCGGCGGGAAGAGACGAGAGCAGTCAGGACGAGAGCAGTCGGTATCACTCCTTCGAGACGGTCTCGAGGATGTAGTCCGGGACGTCCTCGCGGGGCGGGTTCCCTGCTGGGGTCGCATCTCCGGTCGCGTCGGCGTCGGGAGCCCGTCCGTCGACGCGCCGCGGGGAGGGTTCGTCCGACGTCTCTGGCGGTCTGTCGAACTCGGGATCGAAGAGCGCCATCGCCGTCTGGATCGTCTCCCAGTCGTCTTCGGCGGCGGCCTCGCGGAGGCTCTTTGTGGGCGCCGAGAGCAACTGGCCCACCAGCGCGTCCGCCATCGACTCGACGGTCTCGCGCTGTTCGTCGGTGAATTCACCCTGTGCTTCGAGGCGGGTGAGCGCCGTCTCGACCTCCCGGGATTTGACCCGTTCTGCGGCCTCGTACATCGTGCTGATGGCCTCGTCGGCCTGCCGACGCTTGTAGGAGTCGAGCAGGCGCTCGAACTCCGCGTCGATCATCGACTCGACCTCTTCTGCGGCCGCCTCCCGGGCCGCGCGCGTCTCGGCGGTCACCGACTCCAGCGCGTCGATGTCGCGGACCGAGACGCCGTCGACGGCCGCCGCCTCGGGGTGGACGTCCCGCGGTTGGGCGAGGTCGATGACGAACGTCTCGCCCGCGTCGGCGACGGCCGCCGGATCGAGGAGGTACTCCCCGTGGCTCGTCGCGGTCACGACCACGGTGGCCGCAGAAAGCGCCTCGTCGAGCGAATCGAGCGCGACGGCGCGCGCCGGGACGTCCACCGTGGTCGCGACGTGTTCTGCGTGGGGCACCGTCCGGTTCGCGAGGATCAGCTCTGTGACCCCCGCGTCGGCGAGCGCCTCGGCCGCGAGCGTGCCCATCTCGCCGGCGCCGACGACGAGCGCGGTCGCGCCGTCGAGGTCGGCTTCCGACTCGGCGAGGCGGGCGGCCGCCGATCCGATCGAGACCGCCCCCTCGTTGATCTCGGTCTCGGTCCGGGCGCGCTCGCCGACGTGGATCGCCTTCGTCAGCCCGGTCTCCAGCGTCGGCCCGAGCGCCCCGGCGTTGCGGGCCGTCTCGACGGCGCGCTTGAACTGCCCGAGGATCTGGTCCTCGCCGAGGACCAGCGATTCGAGCCCGGACGCGACGCGCATCAGGTGTCGGAGGCTCTCTTCGTGGCCCATCTCGACCACGGTGTCGTCGGACACCGCCGGCGCGAACCCCTCGAGCGCGCGCCGTCCGGCGTCGACGCTCTCGGCTACGACGTAGGCCTCCACCCGGTTGCACGTCTGGAGGGCGAACGCCTCGTCGACGCCGTCGCGGTCGAGGAGGCGTTCGAGCAGCGCCCGAACGTCCTCGTCTGCGGCGGCTTCGATCTCGTCGACGCTCGCCCGGATGTGCGACACACGGACGCCACAGATCACGCCTGTGTTCATCGGTCCCCCTCCATCGTGTTCCGTATCACGCGTGTCGCCTCTCGGCGGGGATTGGACGTCCCCGTACGTAAAGCCTTCCAAACCGACGGGTCCCGAACCACCGCTCGAATCGCATCACGACGCGCGGCCGGATCGGCGCCGTCGCCCCGCAGTTCCGCCCGGAGGTCGGCCGTCAGGTCCGCCATCGCCCCGGCGCCCTCGATCTCGGATTCGATCCGCTCGCGGAGGTACTTCGCGAGCGCCGGGCTCCGGCCGCCGGTCGAGACCGCGACGCGGACGCCGCCGTCGTCGACGGTCGCGGGGACGATCACGCCGTGGACGGTCCGACCGGTCGCGTCGCCGCCGGCGTCCTTCCCGCCGGCCGCCTCGCCGCTCTCGCTCCGGTCCGCGCGGTTGATCAGCACGTCCCGCGCGCGCGCCGCCTCGGCGACGGCGTCGTTGACGGCCGGGTCGTCCGTGGCGGCCACGACGAGCGCCGGGTCGGCCCGATCGAGCCACGCCCCCGCGTCCGCGGGTCCCGGCGCGGCGCGGACGCGTTCGGCGCCGCCGAAGTCCCGATCGGCGAAGTCGGGGCTGACGACGACGACGCGCGCCTCGCGGGCGAAGCGGCGGGCCTTCCGGGCGCCGACGCTCCCCCCGCCGAAGACCAGCACCGTCTCGCCGGTGAAGTCGTGATACAGGGGGATCATTCCGTGTTCGCGGCGGCCCGTTCGGAGAGTCTGATCCCCGTCTTCTTCAAGATCCGCGTCGAAAACAGGGTGTCCCAGTCGTCGTCGGCGACGTCCCAGTAGTCTTCCATCGTCTCGCGGACCTGTTCGATCCGCCGCTCGCTCTCTGCCTCGGAGCGGCCGTGGGTCATCGCGAAGAAGTTGTACGGCCAGACGCCCTCGTGTCGCGGCCGGTGGTAGCAGTGGGTGACGAACGGCAGCGACGCCACGGCGGGACCGACCTCGCCGATGCGGTCTGCGGGGACGTCCCAGACGGTCATCCCGTTTTCGGTGTATCCCAGCGCGTAGTGGTTCGGCACGACGCCGACGCGCCGGATCTTCCCCTCGCGCTCGAAGCGCTTTATGGTCTGGACGACCCACTCGGGGTCGCGGTCGATCGCGTCGGCGACGGCCGCGTACGGCCGCTCGACGATCGGGAGCCCGCCTTGGATCTCCACGACGAGGTCGCGCTCGGCGGGCGTGAGCGTCTCCCGGTCTGTCGGCGTCACGGCCGGGCCCAGATCGGCGCAGTCGACGTCGCCGTCGGCGACCGGCCCGTCGACGAGGAACTTCGCCTCGACGCGGAACTCCTCTCGCTTGGGGAGGTTGTACGTCTCCTGGCCGGTCTCGGTCTCGATCTCGTCGAGCACCGTCCGCACTCGGCTTTCGTCGGCGACGCTCACGACGAACCACATATTCAGGTGCGGGTGTTCGCGCTCGTAGTTGTGGGCCACCTCGCGGTGGGTGTTGACCGTCTCGGCCACCTCCTCGAACCGGTCTTCGGGCGCGTGCATCGCGACCAGCGTGGCCGTCCCGCCGATGGCCTCGGCGTTCACCAGCGCGCCGAAGCGACTCAACGTGCCGCGGTCGTCGAGGTCGCGGACGCGGCCCAGCAGTTCGGCGGCGGTCACTTCGACCCCGCGGTCGCGGAGCGCGGCCGCGGCGGGCTCGAACGGCCGCTCGGTGACCGGGAACCCCCCCTGGAAGGCGTTGATGACGGCGCGGTCGAGTTCCGAGAGCGCGGCGCCGTCGGCGTCTGCCTCGTTCATACCCGGCGTTCAGGCGGCCGGGAGGATAAGCGTCTCGAACGGACCGGAGACCGGGACCCAGCGACGATAGACAGTACGCGAGCGATCGATAGCACAGCCGACAGCATCAGCTGCCGCGACTGGAGGCGCCGGACGTGGGACCCGATCCCGACGCGCCGCCCGCGACGTGTACTGTCGGACGAACGTCCTGATAACCCTGCGTACCCGCGGGAGGGGTACGAGCGTATCAACGGTTTCGTCCGACGGTATACCACGCAGCGAACACCAGCGCGAGCGCGAGGAGGCTGCCGCCGAGCGAGACGTACTGGAGCAGTCCGCCGTACACGAGCCGCCCCACGACGAGGAGCGAGACGACGACGAGGGCGGCCGCGCCGGTCAGGTAGCGGACGCGCGCGAGCGTCGGGTCCGCCGCGGCGTCGTTGGCCCACGCGGTCGCGGCGAGCAACCCCCCGTAGCTCCCGAGACCGACGAGGTAGTACGTCGCCTGCGCGGTGGGACCGAAGTCGACGAACGCGTGCGGCGTCAAGACCGCGAGGATCGGCAGCCCGAGCCCGACCGCAGCGAGCGTCTCCCGGATCCGCCCGCGCCCCCGGGGCAGAGACGCCCACGCGGCCGCGAGCGCGACGCCGGTGAAGATGATCGACGCCGTCGCGAAGTGGGCGATCAGGATTGCCCACTCGTAGGTCGTGACCGTGAGGGCCCCGAGGACGATCTGAGAGGGGAGCAGGATCGTCGCCGCCGCGAGCGCGAGGCGAACCCGGCGGTCCGCCCCGCGCCGCCACGACAGGACCGTCGCGCCGACCACGACGAAGCTCGTGAGCATCGCCACAAGCCGGTGGAACCACTCGATGAAGCTGCTCCAGTTCGCGGGGAACAGGCCGAGGTACCCGTCGCAGAACGGCCAGCGACCGGCGCAGGTCAACCCCGCGCCCGACGCCGCGGTGTAGACGCCGAGGACCATCAGGATGCCCGTGAGCAACGCGGAGACGCCGACGAGCCGGCGGAGGCGCGCGTCCATACGAGCGACTCGGGAGCGGAACCACTTGAATCGCTCTTTCGCGGGCCGCCTCGCGGCCCCGTTCGAGACGTTTCGACACGTTTCAAGTCGCGCGGGCGGAACGGGGACGTATGACCGCAGAGACGCCGTCACGGGCGGACGCGCCGTCGGGCGACGGGGGAGGCGACAGGACGCAGCGACACCTCGAACACCGCCGCGAGCGGCTGTCGGACGTCCTCGACGGCGAGGGGCTCGACGCCCTGTGGTTCGGCCGACCGAACAACTTCGCGTGGCTCACCGGGGGGCGCAACGTCGTCGACCGCGACGCCGACGTGGGCGTCGCCGCAGCCGGCTACACGCGGGCGGACGGCTTCGTCGCCGTCACCGACAACGTCGAGGCCGACCGCCTCGCGGCCGAACAGCTCCCGGAGGCGTTCGATCTCGTCTCGGTCCCGTGGTACGAGTCCTCCCTCGCGGAGGCCGTCGCGGACGCGACCTCGGGCGCGGGCGCCGCCGACTTCGACGTCCCGGGACTCGCCGCGTTCGACGCGAGTCGGCTCCGCCGCCCCCTCGCACCGACGGACGCCGAGCGATACCGGCGGCTCGGTCGCGACGTCGCGGGCGCGGTCGAGCGGGTCGCGCGCGAACTCCAGCCCGACGACACCGAGTCCGAGGTCGCCGCCGGACTCCGCGTCACGCTCGCGACGCAGGGGGTCGAATCGCCCGTCGTCCTCGTCGGGGGGAGCGAGCGGGCCCGGCAGTACCGCCACTACACGCCGACACGGACCGAACTCGGCGAGTACGCCCTCGTCTCGGTCACCGCCGAGCGCGCCGGTCTCTACGCCAGCGCGACGCGGACCGTCGCGTTCGCGGACGCCCCGGACTGGCTCGCCGACCGACACGAGACGGCGATGCGGGTCGAGGCGACCGCGCTCGACGCGACGCGACGCGCCGTCAGTTCGGACCCAGACGCCGACGGCGAGTTCGAGACCGCCGGCGACGTCTTCGACGCCGTGGTGGCCGCCTACGACGACCTCGGCGAACCGGACGAGTGGCGGAACCACCACCAGGGCGGCGCGACCGGCTTCGCCGGCCGGGAGTGGCTCGCGAGACCGGACGGCGACGAGCCGATCGAGGCGCCGCTCGGCTACGCCTACAACCCGACGGTCCGCGGGACGAAGTCCGAAGACACCGCCCTGGTCACCGCCGACGGCGTCGAGGTCCTGACCCGGACGGGCGAGTGGCCGACGCGGACCGTCGAGTCTCGCCTCGCCGAGAGCGACTACGCGATCGACCGCCACGGGGTGCGCACGCTCGCTGGCGAGTGATACATCGATCATCGATCTGCGTTCGTCGTTTGTCGAACTACAGTTCGACAGGTAGCTTTTTTTGTGCCCGTTACCTCGCCGCCGGTATGGGACTGGACGACGACGCGCGAGAGTACCACCGCGAGGAGCCGCCCGGAAAGATCGCGATCTCGACGACGAAGCCGACGAACACACAGCGGGACCTGTCGCTCGCGTACTCGCCCGGCGTCGCGGCCCCCTGCCGCGACATCGACGCGGACCCCGACCGCGCCTACGAGTACACCGCGAAGGGGAACCTCGTCGGCGTCGTCTCGAACGGGAGCGCCGTCCTCGGGCTGGGAGACATCGGCGCCCAGGCGTCGAAGCCCGTGATGGAGGGCAAGGGCGTGCTCTTCAAGCGCTTCGCCGACATCGACGTGTTCGACGTCGAACTCGACCTCGACGACCCCGAGGCCATCATCGAGACCGTCCGCGCGATGGAGCCCACCTTCGGCGGCATCAACCTCGAAGACATCAAGGCCCCCGAGTGCTTCGAGATCGAGTCGCGGCTGCGCGAGACGGTCGACATCCCCGTCTTCCACGACGACCAGCACGGGACCGCGATCATCTCCGGCGCCGCGCTGTTGAACGCGGCCGACATCGTCGACAAGGACCTCGAAGACCTGGACGTCGTCTTCTCTGGGGCCGGCGCCTCCGCGCTCGCGACGGCGCGCTTTTACACCTCCCTGGGGGTCCGAACGGAGAACGTCGTGATGTGTGACTCCTCGGGCGTCATCGGGACCGACCGCGAGGACCTAAACGAACACAAAGCCGAGTTCGCCGCCGACACCGCGGCCGACACGCTCGAAGAAGCGATAGTCGACGCGGACGTCTTCGTCGGCCTCTCGGTCGGCGGGATCGTCTCCCAGGAGATGATCGCCTCGATGGCCGAGAACCCGGTCGTCTTCGCGATGGCGAACCCGGACCCCGAGATCGAGTACGAGGCGGCGAAGGCCGCCCGCGACGACACCGTGATAATGGCGACCGGACGCTCCGATTACCCGAACCAGGTCAACAACGTCCTCGGGTTCCCGTTCATCTTCCGGGGCGCGCTCGACGTGCGCGCGACCGAGATCAACGAGGAGATGAAGCGCGCGGCCGCCGAGGCGCTCGCCGACCTGGCCCGGCAGGACGTCCCCGACGCCGTCGTGAAGGCCTACGGCGACCAGCCGCTCCAGTTCGGTCCCGACTACGTCATCCCGAAGCCGCTCGATCCGCGCGTCCTCTTCGAGGTCGCGCCCGCGGTCGCGGAGGCGGCGATGGACGCCGGCTGCGCCCGGAGCGAGGTCGACCTCGACGCCTACGAGGAGCGCCTCGAAGCGCGGCTGGGCAAGTCGCGCGAGATGATGCGCGTCATCCTCAACAAGGCGAAGTCCGACCCCAAGCGGGTCGCGCTCGCAGAGGGCGGCGACGAGAAGATCATCCGCGCGGCCTACCAGATGCAAGAACAGGGCATCGCCCAGCCGATCCTGGTCGGCGACGCCGACGAGATCGCGGCGACGGCCGCAGACCTCGGACTGGAGTTCGAACCCGAGATCGTCGACCCCCGGAGCGGCGACTGGGACCACTACGCCGACCGGCTCTACGAGCTCCGCCAGCGGAAGGGCATCACCAGGAACGAGGCCGAAGAACGGGTCCGCGGCGACAGCAACTACTTCGCCAGCGTGATGGTCGAACAGGGCGACGCCGACGCGATGCTCACGGGGCTGACGCACAACTACCCCTCGGCGCTCCGCCCGCCGCTGCAGGTCATCGGCACCGCGCCGGACGCGACCCACGCGGCCGGGGTGTACATGCTGACGTTCAAGAACCGGGTCATCTTCGCCGCCGACACCACGGTCAACCTCGACCCCGACGCCGACGTGCTCGCAGAGATCACGAAACACGCCGGCGAACTCGCCCGGCGGTTCAACGTGGAACCGCGCGCGGCGATGCTCTCGTACTCCGACTTCGGCAGCGTCGAGAACCCCGCCACTGCGAAGGTCCGCGACGCCGTCACGACCCTCCACGGCGACGACGCGGTCGACTTCCCCGTCGACGGCGAGATGCAGGCCGACACCGCGGTCGTCGAAGACATCCTCGAGGGTACCTACGAGTTCTCCCAGCTCGACGAGCCGGCGAACGTGCTCGTCTTCCCCAACCTCGAAGCCGGAAACATCGGCTACAAGCTGCTCCAGCGACTCGGCGGCGCGGAGGCGATCGGCCCGATGCTCGTGGGGATGGACAAGCCCGTCCACGTGCTCCAGCGCGGCGACGAAGTGAAAGACATCGTCAACCTCGCCGGCGTCGCCGTCGTCGACGCCCAGTAGCCTAATCGCTGGCGCGGCCCTCGAACCGCGACGGCGGCGGATACGGCGATTCGGTCCCGCCGTGGACGCCGCCGCGCCCCTCTTCGGCGTCGCCGGCGTCGGGGATGACACAGCGATCGGCCTCCCGGTTCACGTGCACGTACTCTCCCGGCGCGTTCGCCAGCGGGTGTGCGGGGTTCTCCCGACCGTCGATCCGCGCGGCGCGGAGTTCCTCGAAGCCGGCGATCCGGGCGCGGATGCCGCGCCAGTGCCGCTCGCTGCCGGGCGGGACGTGCTCGCCGTCGGCCGGCCGCCACTCGCCGCCGGCGCCGGCACCGCCGCCGCTTTCGGCCAGCACTTCCCCGTTCACCGCGGCCGCGAGGTCGTCGTGGTCGACGAGGACGCCGACGCGGGCGTGCCCCGGTGCGCGCGCCGCGAGTACGTCGAGACCGAGGTGGAGCGCCCGGTACTCGGCGACGTTGTTGTCCGGCGCGGCGTCCGGCATCGAGACGCGGGCGACGCGCGTCCCGTCGCGCGCTTCGATCACCGCGCCGAGCCCGCCGCCGTCGCGACGGTACGAGCCGTCGGTCGCGACGTAGAAGTGTCGGTGGTGGGTGCGCGGCGGGTGCGCGATGTGCGGAGTCGGAGACTCGTCGAACAGGTCACGGAGCGTCGACCGGCCGTGAGCGGCCATACGCTCGCTAATCGGCGGGGATTCTTAAATATATTCACGAACGTCTGTCCGACAGTATTAGACGACGGGGCGTCGAACGGCGACGTATGACGCAGCTCCAGACGCTGACCGCCCGCGACCTGATGACCGCCGACGTCGAGACCGCCGCCCCCGACGACGACGTGAGCGACGTCCTCGGGCGACTCGCCCGCGCGGACTTCAACGGCTTTCCCGTCGTCGACGACGAGGGCGTCGTCGTCGGCATCGTGACCCAGCACGACCTCGTCGGCCTGTTCGAGACTCAAGACCGGACGCTGTGGATCCCCATCGGCTTTCCCCCCTTTATGGAGACGCTCACCTACGCGATCGACGTCTCGTGGGACGATCTCGACCTGGGGGTCGACCTGCTGGAGAACGCGAACAAGCCGATCCGGAAGGTGATGACAGCAGACGTCGTGACCGTCGAACCCGAGACCTCGCTGGACGTGATCTTGGACCTGCTCGCCGACGACGAACGCGACATCAACCGCCTCCCGGTCGTCGACGGCGACGGGAAGCTCCTCGGCATCGTCGCCCGACAGGACGTCATCCGGGCGATCCGCGACGAGCGGCGCGGCGTCGACGCCGGGTGATGCCGGTCGCTCTCGCTGTGTCCCGATACCGGAACCCCTTCTTGTTCCTCGTCCTCGCCGCCGCGTGGGGGTCGGCGTTCATGGCGATCAAGGCGGGACTCGCGTACATCCCGCCGGTGCTCTTCGCGGCGTTGCGGTACGACGTCGCCGGCGCGGTGATGCTGGCGTACGCGTTCTACGCGACGGACCGGCCGATCCCCCGCACGCGCGGCGAGTGGGCGGTCGTCGGCGTCGGCGCGACGTGTATGATCGCCGGCTACCACGCGCTGCTCTTCGTCGGCGAGACGGACCCCGCCGTCACCTCCGCGGCCGCGGCGGTGATCGTGAGCCTCAACCCCGTCCTGACGACCGGATTCGCCCGACTCTTCCTCGCCGACGAACGGCTCACGCCCGTCGGGATCGCCGGTCTCTTCTTGGGGCTCGCGGGCGTCGCGATCCTGGCACACCCCGATCCGTCCCACCTCCTCGGGGGAGGCGCCGTGGCGAAACTCCTGATCTTCGGCGCGGCGGCCTCGTTCGCGCTCGGGTCGGTGCTGACCCGGCGGATCGACGCGTCGCTGCCGATCGAGACGATGGAGGCGTGGTCGATGGCCGGCGGCGCCCTGTTGATGCACGCGGTGAGTCTCGGGCTGGGCGAGTCGTTCGCGGCGGCCGTCTGGAACGTCCGATCGATCGCCGCGCTCGGCTACCTCTCGGTCGTCGCGAGCGCGCTCGGGTTCCTGATCTACTTCGACCTCCTGGCGCGGCTGGGCGCGATCGAGATCAACCTCGTCTCCTACGTCGCGCCGGTCTTCGCCGCGCTGGCGGGCTGGGCGTTTCTGGGCGAACTCCCCACCGTCTACACGGTCGTCGGCTTCGTCGTCATCTTCGCGGGCTTCCTCGTGGTGAAGCGGCGGGCGATCCGGGCCGAACTCCCGCGCCTCCGGCAGTTCGTCTCGTGGCCGTAGGGGGCTACACCTCGACGTCTTCGGTGTGGAAGGCGCCCTCGTCGGCTTCGGGATCGTACTCTTCGATTGCGGTCAGTACCATCTCCAGCGTCGCCTCGGGGGTCCACCGGGCGGTGTTGATCGAGAGGTCGTAGAACGACTGGTCGGTGATGTCGATGCCGTAGTACGACTCGTACCGACCGGCCTCGCTGACCTCGCGGACGCGCATTTCTGCTTCCAGTTCCTCTCTGTCCCGCGTTCGCTCGACCCGGACCTCCTCGGGCGCGTCGAGCCAGATCCGGAGGTCGGCACGGTTGCCGGCGAGCCAGCCCGCGAGCCGGGATTCGAGGACGAACGCCTTGTTCGCCGCGCCCCACTTCTCGGCGATCGTCCGGAGGCGACGGTCGAGGGCGCGGTCGATCTCGTCGGTCTCGTCGGTCTTGGCGGTGAGCTGCGACAGCGACAGTCCGCGCTCGTCGGCGAGCTGGCGGAAGATGTCGCCGCCGGAGACGTAGCCGCAGTCGAGCGCCTCCGAGAGGCCCTCACACAGCGTCGTCGCGCCGCAGCCAGGCGGTCCCGACACGGTGACGAAGAGGTTGCTGTCGACCGACCGCGCCGTCGGGACGTCGTCGTCTGTCATAGACGTCCGGGAGTTACCGCCGGAACACAAAAAGCCGCTGGAGACTGCTTTCGACGGGAGAACCGTCAGACGTTACGGTCCGGACGAGAGAGGGTCGGTATGACAGATTCGGAGCAGGGAGACGCCGCCGAGGAGGCGTCCGAGACGGAGCGCACCGACGCGTACGTCGAGGAGTTGCGGGCCAACAGGGCCGAGAAAGACGAGTTCTTCGGATCGCATCCCCAGTCGCCGATCCCGCCGGAACACCGCGAGGCGTTCGCGGGGCTCGACTACTTCGCGCCGGCGCCGGCGTACCGCGTCGAGGCGACGGTCACCGTCCACGACGACCCCGAGCCGGTGCCGATGGAGACGACCGCCGAAAACGAGGTCCGCTACGTCCGCGTCGTCACCTTCTCTTTCGAACTCGACGGTGACGACCTCGAACTCCACGGCTACAGACAGCGCCCGGACGACGACGAGGAACCGATATTCGTCCCGTTCCGCGACAAGACCACCGGCCAGGAGACCTACCGCGGGGGGCGGTATCTCGAACTTCACCCCGAGGACGACCTCGACGACGGCGAGGCGGTCGTGCTCGACTTCAACCTCGCGTACACGCCGTTCTGCGCGTACAGCGAGACGTTCGAGTGCCCCCTGCCGCCCGAGGAGAACTGGCTGGAGACGGCGGTGCGCGCGGGCGAGCGGGACTGGTCGCCGGACGGGGAGTGATAATGACTAGTCTCACTGTTTGCCGGTGATCGCCACCCACGGTCACGGCGATCACCGGTAAGAGACGAGACTAGTCATTATGAGACTGTCGGACGGAACGATGTGAGGCGTCTCGGCACCTCCCGGGGTGCCGAACTGATTCACGAACGTCTGTCCGACAGTATGAGTATGAGTATGAGAGCGACAGCGGTCCCGAGGCGACAGCCCGCTCGGTCACGCCGGGTCGGCCTCGAAATACAGCGCCGTCCCCGTGCTGCCGAGCAAGAGGACGCTCCAGGCCTGCACGACCAGGGTAGTCGGGCGGATGCCCACCAGATTCAGCGCGACGGTCAACACCGCCCACGCCACGAGCATCGAACTTCCGATCGCGAGGAGTCGCTCGCGTTCCGGCATATCCGGGGCACGCGCCGCGAGCGGTTTGGGCGCTGTGGTTTCTCCTGCGCCCGCGTCCGGCGGGTGCGAAAGGCGTTTGGTCCGCACGACAGAGAGTGAAGTATGGACCCGCGAATCCGCGAACACGCCCAGATCGTCGCCGAGCACTCGGCCGGCATCGAATCCGGCGACCGCGTCGTGATCAGCGCGCCCGCCGCCGCGCAGGATCTCGTCGTCGCGCTCTATGAGGAGTGCGCCGAGCGGGGCGCCCACCCGGTCTCGCTCCACAGCGACGACCGCGCGAACCGGGCGTTCCTCCGGAACCACGACGGCGACTTCGAGACGCCGGAGCACCTGCTCGCGATGTACGAGGAGATGGACGTCTACGTCGCCGTCCGCGGCGACGTCAACGCGACCGAGACGGCCGACGTCGACCCGGAACGGAACGCCGCCTACCGCCGCGCGATGAAGCCGGTCCTCCAAGAGCGGCTCTCGAAGACCTGGTGTCTCACGCAGTATCCCACCACCGGCAACGCCCAGCTCGCGGGGATGAGCACCGAGGCCTACGAGGACTTCGTCTGGGACGCCGTCTCTCTCGACTGGGAGCAACAGCGCGACCACCAGGCGCAGATGGTCGAGATCCTCGACGGCGCCGACGAGGTCCGCATCCGCTCGGGCGAGGAGACCGACGTGCGGATGCGCGTCGCGGGCAACGAGACGCTCAACGACTTCGGCGAGAAGAACCTCCCCGGCGGCGAGGTGTTCACCGCCCCGGTAAAGGAGTCGGTCGAGGGCGAGGTCCACTTCGATATGCCGCTCTACCGGCAGGGCAGAGAGATCGAGGACGTCCGCCTCCGGTTCGAGGCGGGGCGAGTGGAGTCCTACAGCGCCGGTCGCAACGAGGAGGTGCTCGACGGGATCTTCGCGACCGACGAGGGCGCGCGCTACCTCGGGGAACTCGGGATCGGGATGAACCGCGCGATCGACCGGTTCACCTACAATATGCTCTTCGACGAGAAGATGGGCGACACGGTGCATATGGCGGTCGGCTCCGCGTACGCGGAGACCGTCGGCGACGAAAACGAGCGGAACGAGAGCGCCGAGCACGTGGATATGATCGTCGATATGAGCGACGAGTCGCTGATCGAGGTCGACGGCGAGGTCGTCCAGCGCAACGGGACGTTCGTCTTCGAGGAGGGATTCTGATAGGGAGTATACTGTCGGACGAACCCGTTGATACTGTCCATTGTGAGATCCGGAGCACAAAGTATACAGTCGAAATCACCACACACACGATACGATGGACGGACGCCGAGACGACCTCGTCGGCGACCCAGCGGCGTTCGAGGAGGCCGCCGTCGAGACCAGACCGCAGGACATCCAGCTCTACGACATCGTCCTCGACACCTCGACGAGCCTGATGAGCGCCGAACCCGACGAGTTCGAGACGAAACTCCGCTGGGTCCTCCAGAGCGTGGGGACGCACGTCGGCGCCGACCGCGCATACGTCTTCTACGGCCGGAACGGGGCGTTCGAACGGACGAGCGGGTGGGCCGGCGACGGGTTCGGGCAGTGGGACACACGGCGGATCGAACTGGAGGCGTTCGCGTGGTTGCGCGAGCGGCTCGAACAGTTCGAGAACGTCGTGGTCCAGCGGCCCGACCTGCCCGAGACCGCGAGGCTCCGGGAGCTACTACAGGACGAAGGCGTCGGCGCCGCCGTCTTCTTGCCGATGGTCGACGACTGGTCGCTGGAGGGGTTCGTCGGATTCGACACGGCCGCAGCGGACCTCCCCTGGAGCGACACCGAGGTGGACCTGCTCAGAACCGTCGCCGATATGGTGTGTCACTCGATGGCCCGGGTGCGGCGCGAACGGACGCTCCGCGAGCAGAACGAACGGTTGGAGACGTTCGCGAGCGTGGTGTCGCACGACCTGCGGAACCCGCTGAACGTCGTCGAGGGCTCGCTGGAGGTCGCCCGGGACGAGCACGACTCCGAGCACCTCGACCGGGCCGCCCGCGCAGTCGACCGGATGGACGACCTCATCGATCAGGTGTTGACGCTGGCGCGACAGGGGCGAGACATCAGCGAGCCTCGACGCACGCGACTCGATCCCATCGTCCAGCGCGCCTGGACGACGGTCGACGCGCCCGACGCCGACCTCCGACTCGACGGCGATCTCGGGATCGTCGAGGCCGATCCCGATCGACTGCAGGAGGCCTTCGAGAACCTGTTCCGCAACGCCGTAGAGCACAGCTCTACGAGCCCTCCTTCGCCAACTCAGGAGGACGCCGTAGAGCACAGCTCTACGAGCCCTCCTTCGCCAACTCAGGAGGACGCCGACGACGGGGTGACGATCCGGTGTGGACCGACCGAAGAGGGGTTCTACGTCGCCGACGACGGTCCCGGTATCCCGCCCGAGCAGCGCGACAGCGTGTTCGAGCGGGGATACACGACCGACGACGGCAGCGGTCTCGGCCTCTCGATCGTCCAGAACATCGTAGAGGCCCACGGCTGGACGATCAGCGTCGGCGAAAGCGACGACGGCGGGGCGCGCTTCGAGGTGTCGGGCCTACGGCGCGAATCGGCGTAGTGCGGCGGGCGTCCCGCCGACAGTATACTGACGGCTGTAGCTTTGTACCGGTGCTCGCCACCCCCGGTGCGGCGAGCACCGGTACGAGACCACAACCGTCAGTATCAGGACCACTCCAGCCCGGTCTCGTCGTCGGGGGCAGAGAGCGGACTGGTCGGCAGATCGGACCGGACCGTCGGGACGTTGTAGCCGCGGGGTGCGACGTCGTTCGGCCCGTCGGGGTAGAACAGCGAGGCGAGCAACTGGACGTGGTCCCGACCGACGCCGAGTTCGAACTGCCCGCCGCCGTACAGGGTGACGTCGCGCGCGTCGGCCCACTCGATCGTCTCGAAGAGCGATTCGACGGTCCCGAACCGGGAGGGTTTGACGTTCAGCCACGCGGGCTCGAACGGCAGGTCCTCGACGGCGTCGACGCCCGTGATGGGGTAGTCCCACGAGATCTGTGACTCCGCGCCGTCGAAGAGCGGGCGCGTCTCCGGCGTCAGCGCCGGGTCCTCGAAGACGGCGTCCGGGAACGCATCGAGCAGCCGCGCATAGAGGTCGGGGTCGGCCGCCACGTCGACGTCGGTGTCTTCGTACAGCCCCTTCAGGTCCAGGATCCGGACCGCGTCCGTCGCCGCGATGTCCGCGAGGAGGTCCTCGCCCCACTCCGGCTGGGGATCCAGTTTGAACTCCGTGTCCGGGTACGCGTCGAGGATGGCGTCGAGGCGGTCCGTCGTGGGCGGGTCGCCCAGCCGAGTCGAGACGACGAACCGGATCGGCTCGGGGTCGCGATCGACCGCGTCGGAGAGCGACAGGTCGTTCTGCGTGAGCGCGAGATCCAGCGCGGCCGACTCGACCGCCCAGCGACGGTACGGACGGGCCGTCTTCCGCTCTGGGTCCTTCGTCGGGAACAGGTCGACGTCGTCGAGGTGGGACGAAAACGACGCGAACGTGTAGTCGCCCTCGAGGTCGAACGCGGGCGCGTCGGCGAGCGCGTCGTGGTCTTCGGTGTCGTAGGTGACGTCCTCGCCCCGGCCGGTGTGGGTCTCGCCGGCGTCGCCGGGACCCGAGAGACAGAACGTGGTCGTCGTCCGGACGAAGCCGCTCGAGGTGTCGCGATCTCGCCGGACCCGCTCTGTGGAATCGATCGAGAGCGGGAGGTCGGCGACGGTATCGAACAGGTCACACATCGCGTCGCGATAGGCGGGATCGAGGGAAAAGCCTGGGGTGCCGGCGGTGCGAGCGACGAGGATCGACGAACGGTTCGGTACTCCCTACCTGCCGCCGCGCCGCGACGTCGGCGATTCGGCGTCGAGTCGCGACTCCAGTTTCTTCACGCGCGTCGCGAGCGCGGCGAACGTCGCGACGTAGGTGAGCACCACCGCCCCGGCCGCGGCGAGGAAGAGCACGGTCGTGCCGGCGACGGCGGCCCCGTCCGGGAGCGGGAGCGACGTGTGGTGGGGGTCGCCGACGATCGGGACAAAGTAGTCGACGAAGTCGTTGAGACCGTACCACGCGAGCGCGACGGCGACCGCCCGAACCGGGAACCCCGAGATGCGGTGGAGGACGAACGCTTCGACCACCATCGCGAGGTGGCTCACGAAGAGGAAGACATACAGCGGCGGCGGGGTCACCGCCAGGAAGGCGTCGTGGAAGACCGCGAGGACGTAGGGCGTCCACAGGCCGAGCTTCCAGCAACCGAAGAAGGCCAGCGCCGTGAGGTACTCGTTCGGCCGCCCGAGTTTCCAGCCGGCGAACGCCAGCGCGATGAAGAGCGTCGCCATCGGGCTGTCGGGGACGAACGGCCACATCACGATCGGCTCGGCGGCGAACTGCCAGGTGACGAGGGGGTCAGAGAGAGGAAGCGGGTGGAAGCCGTAGTACCAGAAGCCGAACGCCGTCCCGAGGAGGTTGATCGCGACGACGGGCCACGCCAGGCGAAGACCAAGGTTCTCGATCCCCGTCGGGAGCGGCGCGAGCCACCGCGGGAGGTCTTCCGGGTCGGGGAGCCCCCGGCCCGAGACGAGTCGGCGCACCCGCGACGACGCGCCAGCGGAGTCCATACCGGTCGCTCTCGGCCGGCGGAAAAATGGCTGCCGGTTCGGCACGAATCCCCGACACGGCCGCGGCGACGCGCGACGGTCCGAGTGAACTGTTTAAGTACGTTCGGCCGCAACTTCGTCGTATGTCTGAGGAGACCGATCTGTCCGAACTCCGTCGCGGGACCGACCTCGTCAAGCGCGGGTTCGCACAGATGCAGAAGGGCGGCGTGATTATGGACGTCGTCGACGCCGAACAGGCGAAGATCGCCGAGGAGGCCGGCGCCGTCGCCGTGATGGCGCTGGAGGCCGTCCCCGCGGACATCCGGAAGCGCGGCGGCGTCGCGCGGATGGCCGATCCCGCGGACGTCCAGGAGATCGTCGACGCCGTCTCGATCCCCGTGATGGGGAAGTCCCGGATCGGACACACGAAGGAGGCCCAGATCCTCGAGGCCGTCGGCGTGGACATGATCGACGAGAGCGAGGTGCTGACGCCCGCGGACGACCGCTACCACATCGACAAGCGGGACTTCACCGCGCCGTTCGTCTGTGGCGCCCGCAACCTCGGCGAGGCGCTCCGCCGGATCGACGAGGGCGCGGCGATGATCCGAACGAAGGGCGAGGCCGGCACGGGCGACGTGAACCAGGCCGTCCACCACCAGCGCAACATCAAGGGCGCGATCCGCGAACTCGAAGGGAAGACGCACGAAGAACGCGAGAAGTGGGCCCGCGAGCACGAGGCGCCCGCCGATCTCGTCCACGAGACCGCCGAGATGGGTCGGCTCCCGGTCGTGAACTTCGCCGCCGGCGGCATCGCGACGCCGGCGGACGCGGCGCTGATGATGCACCACGGCTGTGACGGCATCTTCGTCGGCTCCGGCATCTTCGGCGCGGAGGACCCAGCGGCGATGGGCGAGGCGATCGTCGAGGCCGTCAACCACTGGGACGACCCCGAGGTGCTCGCCGAGATCGCCTCGAACCTCGGCGCCGGGATGAAGGGCGAAGCCAACGTCGACCTGCCAGAAGAAGAACGGCTGCAGGGCCGCGGCGTCTAGATCAGTTCCTCGACGCGATCAGTTCCTCGACGCGGTCGTCGATGGCGGCCTGGACGGACTCCAGTTCTCCGATGGTCGTCCGGTTGTACGCCCGCTTGCTCGCGTCCGTGTGCTCGGGGACGACCTCGTGGGCGTCCATCGACAGGTCCGCGATGCGGTCCTGGAGGCTCGTCGCCTCGTAGGCGGGGAGTCGCAGCTTCGAGACGGTCGCCTTCGAGAGGCTGGCTTTCCCCCCCGAGGCGAGGTCCCGGAGCGATCGCTGATAGGCGGCGGAGTTCAAGAGACCACAGAGGAAGTGGGCCTCGTACTCGTCGCCGGTCGGGACGAACATACAGTGGTCGCTCGGGACGACCCGTTTCTCTCCGAGGTCGTCGTCGTCGACGGTCGAGACGACCGCGAAGTGCGGCTTGAACCCGAGGCGACACCAGACGACCTTGTAGTCCGACCAGGTGTACTCGCCGAGACCGAAGACGTTGTAGAAGGGCCCGTCGTCGAGCCACGACGACGACCGCGATTCCAGGCGGTCGCGGTGGGCGTCGAGGTAGGCGTACGTCCGGGGGCAGGTCCGCCGGAGGTCGGCCTCGTTGTCCTCGTTGGCCTTCGAGAGGGGGACGAGGTGGAGTCCGTAGCCGAACAGGCCGTACTTCACGATGTGCTTGGACTTGAGGTAGGGGTAGACGTGGTCGGGTTCGAGGTCTGCGAGGTCGTCGCGGTCGACGTCGAAGACCGCCCTGGCGTCGTCTTTCACCCCGTGTCGGATCTCGCGGTTCCCCTCGCCGTCCCCCTCGCCGCCCCCCTCGCCGTCCCCGAGCGTCCGCCGTTCGACGTCCGTGCGGACCCACGAAGACGACGGGTCGTCTTCGACCACCGGGACGAGCCCGGTCGCCTCGGTCGCGAGCGTCTCGCGCATCGCCGCCGCGCTCGAAAAGCGCGGCGACGTCTCGCCCCGCGTCCACGACGTCGTCTGGACGGGGAAGTCCGGCGCTTCGTCCGCACGGAGCGTGTAGACGGCGGCGTCGGCCTCGACGTCGGCGCCGAAGGGACGCAGGTCGTTGAAGTCGTGGACGTGGTCGACGCGGACGGGCCGGGACCCGACCGCGCCCGTCCGGAGGAGTCTGCCCGCGGGGCCGCACATCAGGTCCCGCTTCAGGACGAAACTGGCGTCGCCTCCCGCGGCGAGATAGGCGTCGAGACAGACCCAGACGAACGGCAGCGACACGTCGTCGTTCGCGTGGCCGAGGCGCGAGGCGAGACCGTCGTGCGGGAAGAGTTCCAGGTCTGCGGTGTGTGTCTCGCGCCACGCCTCGCGGGCGGATTCGGGCAGGTCGCTCCAGGTGAGCCACGGCGGGTTCCCGACCAGGTGATCGACCGTGAGGTCCGGACGCCGGCCGCGAACCCGGCTCTCGTCGTCGCTCGACAGCGAGAGCGCGTCGGACAGGAATACCGGGAGGTCGAGCGCGTAGTCGGCGGCGTCGATCCGGTCGACGAGCGGCAGCAACGAACAGAGGTAGCTGAGCTTCGCGCTCCTGACGGCGACCGGGTTCAGGTCGATACCGAAGACCGTCTCCGTGATCGCGTCGACGACCGCCGCGGGCGCGCGGTCGCCCGCGAGCGACTCGCGCTTTTCGTCGATGGCGGCCGAGAGGAAGACGCCCGAGCCGCAGCCCGGATCCAGTACCGTCTCTGCGCCGTGGTCGTCGACCGCGAGTTCGGCCACCGCGAGTTCGGCCACGCCGCGCGGCGTGTAGTACTCGCCCAACTGACGGCGCGCCGCCGGCGGGACGATCCGCTCGTAGAGGTGCCGGACGGAAGCCGGCCCCGCGTCGGCCAGGCGACGGCCGTCGATCCGGTCGTCGAGGCGCCGGTCCAGACCGGCGGCGTCGCGGGCGCAGTCGGGGCCGTCGGCGTCGACGACGCGCTCGTGGAGGTC
>JBDGUP010000036.1:24799-28714 GCA_042215815.1 Haloquadratum sp.
CGGCGTCGCGGGCGCAGTCGGGGCCGTCGGCGTCGACGACGCGCTCGTGGAGGTCGCCGAACGCGAACCCGAGCGCGTCCGCGCTCGCGGTCGGGTCGGGGTTCCCGAGGCGGACGCCGAACGCCCGTTCGGCCGCCCGACGGAGCCGGTCGACGACGAAGTCGAAGTAGAGCAGGTCGACGAACAGCGTCTCTCGCGGGCGGTCGAGACCCATCCGATCGAAGACGTCGCCGTGGCTTCGACGGACGTACCGCGCCCACTCCCGCTCGGCCTCCGACAGCGCGCCGTCGGCCGACAGAAGTTCGGTCGCGGCCGCCGTGTACCGCTCGTAGAGGCGACTTTCACGCCCACACGCGCCCGCGATCGGACCGTTGGATGCCATCTGTATAGATACCTCCGTGCATACCGACCTCAGTGACGATCTCAGTACAGCGTCGCGCCCCCGCTCACGGCGGTCTGATAGGCGCGGGACTCGACGCCGGCCGCGGCGAAGGCGTCCACCATCGCGGCGGCGACGCGACGGCAGGCCGACTCGCGGCACGGGGCGACGACGGCCGGTCCCGCACCGGAGACGGTGACGCCCGTCGCGCCGGCGGCGAGCGCGGCCTCGCGGACGGCCTCGTAGCCGGTGATGAGTTCGGCCCGGGCGGGCGTGACGACGCGTTCGTCCATCCCGACGCCGACGAGTTCGGGGTCGTCGCGGCACATCCCGACCGCGAGCGTCGCGGCCGAGCCGACGGTGTGAACGACGTCTTCCATCGACTCCGATTCGGGGACGACGTCGCGGGCGTCGCGGGTCGAGACGGCGATTTCGGGCAGACACGCCACCAGCGGGATCGACGCGTCGACGGTGGTGACCGCGTCACCGCGGGCGACGGTGAACCCCCCGAGGAGAGCGGGCGCGACGTTGTCGGCGTGGGCCTCGCCGGAGACGACGGCCTCGCCCTCCGCCGCGACGGGGACGAGTTCCTCCCGGGAGAGACCGCGGTCGTAGAGCGCGTTCAGCGCCACCGCCGCCGCCGCGGCGCTCGCGGCCGACGAACCCAGCCCCGAGGAGGGGCGGACCCCCTTGTCGATCCGGATGCGCGCCGGCGCGTCGAGGGCGTCGGCGACGGCGCCGACGACGTTCTTCTCGGGGTCTTCGGGGATGTACTGGCTCCCGACGCCGGACATCTCGATTGTGACCTCGTCGGCCTTCTCCACGCGGACGACGTCGGCCGGGCGGTCGAGGGCCACGCCGAACACGTCGAATCCGCTGCCGAGGTTCGCGCTCGTCGCCGGGGCCCTCACCGTCTGCATACGCGTTCCGTCGCCGAACGGCGGTAAAAAGGTAGCGAACGAGGCTGTGGCGGTGGCGAACGACGCTGTATACTGCCGGACGACCGCCCTGATACTCCTGTCCCCCCGGGAGGGGTGCGAGCGTATCAACGGGTTCGTCCGACAGTATAGCCGGGACGCCGGCGGCCCGCCGCCGCTCTCGGACGGCCGGCGTGACCGCCGAACCGGGGAACAGAAAGCACTTTCCGCGGAGTCGCCTACGAGGGGTATGATCGGCGTCGTCGGCGGCGGGATCGCGGGGCTCGCGGCCGCCTATCGGCTGCAGCAGCGCGGCTACGACGTGCAGGTGTTCGAGGCCGCAGACCGGCTCGGCGGACTCGCCGCGACCTACGAGACGCCCGGCGACGACATCGAGCAGTTCTACCACCACCTCTCGAAGTCCGAAGAGACCATCGTCGACCTCGCCGAGGAACTCGGTCTCGGCGACCGGATCGAGTGGCGCGTCGGCACCAACGGCTACTACGTCGACGGCGTCGTCCACCCCCTGGACACGCCCTGGGAGATCCTCGCGTACCCGCATATGAGCCTCTACGACAAGTACAGACTGGGAATGCTCACGCTCGGGGTCGACGTCCGCGGCGGACTCCCTGACTTCGGCGCCTACGAGGACCTCGCGGCGTACGAACACGTCACGGTGCGGGAGTTCGTCGAAGCACACACCACAGAGAGCGTCTACGAGAACTTCGTCGACCCGCTCCTCGACGGGAAGTACGGCGACCGGAAGGACGACGTCTCCGCGGCGTGGTTCCTCGGGCGCGTGCGGTTCCGCGGCGAGCGCGACCTGCTTCGGGGGGAGATCCTCGGCTACTTCGACGGCGGGTTCGGCGTCCTGCTCGATGCCCTCGTCGAGGCGGTCGGTCGAGAGAACATCACGACGAACGCGCCCGTCACAGACCTCACGGTGGAAGACGGTCGCGTCCGGTCGCTCACGGTCGAAGACGGCGGCACCGAGACGACACCGAGCGCCGACGCGACCCCGGACGCGGACGCCGCGGCGACCCACGAGGTCGATGCCGCGGTCGTCGCCACGATGCCGAACGTGCTGGAGTCGCTGACGGGTTACACCTGCGACGTCGACTTCCAGGGGGCGGTCTGCGGTCTCGCCACGATGGACGACTCCCTCTTGGACACCTACTGGCTCAACGTCGCCCACGACGCCCCCTTCGGCGCGCTCATCGAACACACGAACTTCGTCGAGCGGGAGCGCTACGGCGGCGACCACCTGCTGTACGTCGCGGCGTACGTCCAGGACCGAGACGAAGAGCTGTGGCAGCTGGACGACGACGGCGTTCGAGACACGTGGCTCGACGAGATCGAATCGATGTTCCCCGGCTTCGACCGCGAGTCGGTCTCGCAGTTCCGGATCGCCCGCAACCCCCGCGCCGCCCCGATCTACGAGTGCGGCTATCTCGACCTCGTCGTGCCGTACCACCTCGACGACGCGGTTGGCGCGGGCGTCTACTACGCCGGGATGGCCTCGGAGGCCCAGTATCCGGAACGGTCGCTCAACGGGGGCGTCGTCGCGGGCTACGAGGTCGCAGACCGGATCGACGCGGCGCTCGGCGAGTAGGCGTCGGTCCCCGGCGAGTAGGCGTCGGTCCCGTCGGTCCGCACGGCGACGCGGTCACGCGCCGGGAGCCTTCCCGACGTCGACGTCGTCCGGTTCGTCCTGCCCGCCGACGACGAGACCGTCTTCGGTCTCGACGTAGACGTCGTCGGCGAAGCCGCCCTCCGCGTGCGGATGCTCGGGGTCGTCCAACCTCTCCGGGGTCGACGGCGCGTCCGTGATCCCGTCTTCCGGACGGAACTCGCCGAGCGGGTCGGCGATCGTGATCGAATGGCGCTCGAAGAAGTCCTGGTACCGCTCGTAGTGGGCTTCGACCTCGTCGGCCGGGTACTCCATCATCTCCGTCCACCCGTGGTTGTAGAAGTCCATATTCGCCTGGATGTGGGTGATCTCTCTGGCCTTCGCCTCCGTGTAGCCCGCCTCGAGCGCCGCGACGTAGGTCTCCATCGTCGCGTCGAAGAACTCGTCCAGGTGGGCCTCGCGCTCTCCTTGGCGACTCTCGTCCGCCTTCTGTAAGAAGACTCGCGTGTGTAAGTCCACCAGCCTGTCGCTGACCGCCTCTCCGACCACCGGGAGCGTCAAGGCCTTCTTCGCCGCGAAGTGTCGGACGTTCTGTTTCAGCTTCATTGGTGAGTCCCGCTTGGGTCCCGATCCAAATGAAGGCGACGGGCGAAATCCGACGGTCACGCGCGTTCGACCGGTATCCGTAGCGGGCTGTCGCCGACGCGGCGCCCGTGGCCTGGGGTGGTTTTTTCTCGTCGCGGGCGAGACATCGGGATATGAACCCGCAGTCGGACGGCGACGAGACGGCGTTCCTCCGCCGGCAGGACCGACTCGCGCTCGTCGACGCGCTCCAGTCGCTCGAGGTCCACGACCACCTCGCTCTCATAGCGGATGCAGCGCGGAAACCCACCCGTTCACGGCTGTCTCTTACCCATAAGTCTCAGGAGTTCAGTTCGTATCCCTCCGCCCAGGTCTGAAGTTTCTTGAGACCTTTCCACATCGTCTCC
>JBDGUP010000076.1:0-28628 GCA_042215815.1 Haloquadratum sp.
GGAGTGAGCGATCCTCTGGGAACGCTTCTTCGCCGCCTCACCACTCATACTTCATCACTCATCCTCTCCATTCATCCTCTCCACTCATTACTCATCCTCTCCATTCATCCTCTCCACTCATCACTCCATCTCGTCATTCATCACTCGTATTCATACTAGTTGTCGAACCTCTACAGCGGTACTCGATACCCGTGATCGCGGGAACGCGCCCGCAGCCAGAACAGTCCGTGGGCGTTCTTCGTTTCGAACGCGAGTGGCCGCAGTACGGCTCCGGCCTTCGTCCGGGACCGCTAGGCTTAAACGCCGAAACGGAATACACATAAATGCGCCAAGGTGGCAGAGTTCGGCCTAACGCGTCCGCCTGCAGAGCGGATCATCGCCGGTTCAAATCCGGCCCTTGGCTCTCACCTATGTCCTGATACTCCTAGGTCTCTCTCGGACGGGGTGCGAGAGTATCAACGGTTTCTCCGATGGTATACTCGACTCCAGATCATCGTCAGACTTGTTGCCCACTTCGAGAATCTTCGCCGCTACATCCGTCACGTGTTGCTGACGTCTGAACACTCTGGGCCGCATCGAGTTGGTCGTTGACGACCGCATTTAGCTGTGGCCTCACGTCTCGGGGGCTCTGACTCGATGTATTCGACCCAGTGCTTGATCCCCTCGATGCGCTGCTCGCGGTTGCGGTCGGGGTTTGCGTCGAGGTGTTCACGTACGTTTGATCAGGCGGTGACGGACGAAGAGGAGAAACGCACACAGTTCGGCTCGGTCCCGGGTATCGACGAAATAGAACGCCACGTTGTGGTGACGAGTCCACGCCGAGAGGGTACCCACGATCTGGTTCGGATGGACATCTCGCTGGGCCATACAGCCGCGGTTCCGGAGCAGCGTGTCCCACGAGGTTTCGACGACGACCGCAAGAGGCTGTGGCCACTCGTCGGCCCGCCGCAACTCGGACGCGAAACGCTCCCGTTCCCAGGTGAGCGACGACAGGAAATCGTGACCGGACTTGCGTTCGACTGCGAACGCGGGGTGATAGGTGTCTACCTCCGGGTCGTGAGTACAGTCGGTCGGGACAGCGTAGTCTCCGGTCGCGAGCGTCACATCGCGTGTCTCGACCGCGAAGCCGTCGAACGTCCACGGGCGCTGTTCGCGGGTGTCTCGCAGTATCGTCGCGGGGAGCAGACCGACGTGTCGCGTCGTGGCCATTCGTCGAGCATACAGCCGATATCGGAGATAAACCCTCGCGACGGGTTCCGTCCGGCGGTATCACTCCGAGGACCGGAGGCGATCGAGGAGACCCGTCAGCCGGTCGATCGAACTGCTCGTGAGGAGGTCGACGAGGCGCTCGCTGCGATCGTACGTCGTCTGGAGCGTTCGGATCCGTTCGAGGTCCGACTCGGCGCGTTCGTCGTCGACGGCTTCGAGCCGGTCGGCCGCCGAATCGAGCGCCCGGGTCATTATGTCGATCTCGCGGCGCACCTCGTGCTGGAGGAACTGCTGGATCACGTGCCAGAAGTCCGTCTCGGCCTCGTAGAAGACCTTCTTTCCTTCGCCGGGGAGGGATCGTCGGTGGACGACGTGGAGCCGGTCCATCTTCTGCAGCGCCGTGCTGACCGTCGATTTCGCGTATCCGCTCTCTTCGACCAGTTCGTCGAGCGACAGTGGCTCGTTCGCGAAGAACAGGATGCCGTAGAGCCGACCGTAGCTTCGGTTCAGCCCGTACACCTCCGCGCTCCGCTCCAGCGCCTGAATCACTTCCTCTCGGGCCTGTTCGACGGGATCTGTACTCCCTTCGTCCGTGGTGTCGCTCATACCGTTCATACTGACGGTTGTAACTTTGGACCGGTGCGCGCCGACACCGGGGCGGCGCGCACCGGCAAGAGACTACAACCGTCAGTATCAGTACCTCCCGAAACTATTAAATTATGTTGTACAGAATATTCGGAATACGCCGAATATGATGAACGATTGGCTGAGGCGACTCTTCTTCGTCGGTGTGCTCGTCGTCTCGTCGTTCTCCGTCGGGGCGGCGGCCGACGTCCGCGGCAGTCCCGAGCTCACGGCGTCCATCGCAGACGACACCGTCACGCCGGGATCACAGACGCGACTCCGGGTGCGGCTCGCGAACCAGGGCGATCTCCGGACGGGGGAGCGTCCCGCGCTGAACCGGCGGGCCACGACCGCCCGAGGCGTCGAGGTGTCGCTCAGTGCCGCCGGGACACCGATCGACGTCCGGACGGGGACCCGGATCCTCG
Organism: Haloquadratum sp.; assembly: GCA_042215815.1. Lineage (GTDB taxonomy): Archaea > Halobacteriota > Halobacteria > Halobacteriales > Haloferacaceae > Haloquadratum. Next base: position 2,259 of record JBDGUP010000076.1, read on the forward strand.
GCGAACTGCGGCGGGGGGCCGCAGCCGACCTCGGGTACACGGTGACCGTCGCCGAGGACGCCTCCCCCGGGACCTACACGGTCGAACTGACCGCGACGTACCGGTACTACAGGCGGATCGACACCGACGGCGGAGAGCTCGACTACGTCGAGGCGACCAGGACCGAGCACGTCCGACTGCAGGTCACAGTCGCAGACCGCGCCGCGTTCGAGGTCGTCGCGACGGACACCGACGTCCGGGCCGGGGCCACCGGAACGGTGGCGGTCACGATGCGGAACGTCGGATCCGAGGCGGCGAACGCGACGCGAGTGAGACTCGAATCCCGGACGAGCGCGCTCTCTTTCGCCGGCGCCGACCGAACCAGTCGCTTTGTCGGGAACTGGAGTCCCGGCGAGACGCGGACGCTGTCTTATCAGGCGACGGCGTCCGAGACCGCGGCACGCGAGCGCCACGCGGTCACCGCGGTCGCGACCTTCGAGGACGAGGACGGGACCGTCCGCGAATCCGATCCGCTCTCGTTCGGCATCGTGCCCGAAGCAGCGCAGACGTTCCGCGTCGTCGAGGTGGAGAGCAACGTCTCGGTTGGCGGGGACGGGACCGTCACGGTGACGCTGCGGAACACGGGCCCGGTCGCGGTGACCGATGCGACCGTGTCGCTGGCATCCGAACATCGAGCGCTTCGACTCGGCAGCGGCGAGGCAGTCCCCGCAGGAACCCCCGCGTCCGGAGGCGACGGCGACGCAGCCCGGTTCGTCGGCGAGTGGGACCCCGGCGCGACCCGAGTGCTCTCATACGAGGCGACAGCCGCCGAGGACGCCGCGACGCGGCGCTACCCACTGTCGGTCGCGGTCGCCTACCGTGACGGGGACGGCGACGCCGCGACGGCGCACCCCGGGGCGGTTGGCGTCGTTCCGGCCCCGGAGTCGAGTACCTTCGTCGTCGAACCGGTGAACACCACGCTCGGTATCGACGCGAGCAACGCGGTTCGCGTCCGCGTCCGCAACGTCGGCGAGAAGCGCCTCACCGACGTCCGCGCGCGGCTGACGGTCCGAGCGCCCTACGAGAGCGACAGTCCCACCAGCTACGTCGCCTCGCTGGCCCCCGGCGAGGAGACGACGATGACCTTCGAGCTGACGACGCCGGAAGACGGGGTCGCCACACGGGACGCCATCCCGCTCAACATCACCGCGGAACCCCCTCGCGACGAACGAGTCACGTACGGCACCTACTTCGTCCCGGTTTCGATCACCGACTCCGGCGGGACCGTCCGGCTCCTGTCGATCGTCGCCGCCGGCGCCGTCGCGCTCGCCCTCGTCGCTGGCGCGTGGTGGTGGTACGAGCGATGACCGCGATGCCCCCCGACGAGGAGGTCGTCCTCCGCGGCGAGGGCATAGCGAAGACCTACGGCTCGCGCCTGCCGTTCGGCCGGACGGTCGAGGTACTGACGGGCGCCAGCATCGCCATCCGGCGCGGCGAGATCGTCGGTATCGTCGGCGGGAACGGCTCCGGGAAGTCAACCCTCCTGAAGATCCTGGTGGGCGCGCTCGACGCCGACGCCGGCACCGTCGACGTCGACGGCCGCGTCGGGTGGTGTCCGCAGGAGGAACTGCTCTATGACCGGCTCACCGTCGCGGAGACGTTCCGGCTGTTCGGACGGGGGTACGGACTGACCGACTCCGAGATCGCCGACGCCCGCGACCGGCTCGCGTCGACGCTCGATTTCGAGGAGTTCCTCGACTACCGGATCGACCGGCTCTCCGGCGGCAACCGACAGAAGGTCAACCTCTCTGTTGCCCTGATGCACGACCCCGACGTGCTCCTCCTCGACGAGCCCTACACCGGGTTCGACTGGGAGACCTACCTCGCCTTCTGGGACCTCACGGCCGATCTCAAAGCGCGGGGCACCGCGGTCGCGATCATCTCTCACCTGATCAACGAGCAAGAGCGGTTCGACCGCATCCTCGAGATCGCCGACGGGAGGCTACACGACGTCACCGCAGGCGGCTCCAGCCAGGCCGGTGCGGAGGGTGTGCGATGACCGCGCGCCCCGACGCCGGAGATCGGCTGCGGGCCGGCATCGAGTCGGCCGTCCTCGAATTCGTTCGCGAGCCGATCAACGTCGGGCTCCTGCTGGCGCTCCCGCCGGTGATCATCACGGGCTACGAGTCGATGATGTCGGCGTTCCCGAGGCTGCCGTATATGACCACGTCGCCGGAGACGCTCGGCGCGACCGCCGGGGCGCTTTTCGTGGCCGCGTTCCTCCCCGGCGTGATCGGTCTCTTTCAGGTGATAAGCGCCCAGCGCGCGGACGAGCGGCTGTCGCTGGCCGGCTTTCCGGACGCCGCGCTCTTCGTCTCGCGGCTGTGTGCCGTGCTGCTGGCGAGCGTCGCGACCGCGCTGTTGTCGCTCGTCTTCCTGACGAGCGTGGCGGAGGTCGAACTGCTGGCTCTCGCCTTCCTCACGCTCGCGTTCGTCGGCGGCCTCTACGGACTCGTCGGGATGCTGATCGGGACCGTCCTCCCCCGCGAGCTGGAGGGGTCGCTCGTCCTCATCTTCCTCGTGGATATGGACGAGGCTCTCGCGAGCGGGATCGTTGCGACCGACGCGGCGCTGACGAAGCTGTTTCCCCTGCATTACCCACACGAGGTGTTCCAGTCGGCGGTCACCGGCGCCGAACTCGCCGCGGCCGACGTCGTCGCGACGGTCGTCTACGGAACCGTCCTGCTGGGTGCGACGTCTCTCGTCTACACCACGCTCGCCGGAACGGAGGAGGGCGCGGGATGAGCGACGTTCGAACGATCTTCGAGATGGGCGTCCGCGAGTACGCCCGGACGCCGGTCCTGCTCGCATTGCTCGTCTTCCTTCCGATCTATCTGATCGTGGTGTTCCACCAGGTGATGCCACAGGAGCCGACGACGGTCGAGGTCCCGGTACAGGGGGCGATGCGCGTCGAGACGACGACCGCGACGACGGTGCTTTTGGCGCCGATGGCCGCCGCGTTCGTCGGCGGTGCCGCCGGGCTGTTCCTGATGCAGTCGGCCCGGGCGGTCGACGGACGGCTGTCGATCGTCGGTGCCGGCACCGGTGACATCCTCCTCGCGCGCGCGAGCGTGCTCGGCGTCGCTGCGGCCGCAGGCACCGCCGTTTCGGTGGCCGTACTGTCCGTGACGACCCCGGTCGAACGCGTCGGCTGGTACCTCCTCGCGACGCTTCTCGTCGCCCTCCTGTACGGGGGCGTGGGCGCGCTCGTCGGACTCGTCTTCAACCGGCTCGCTGGTGTCTACGTCCTGCTTTTCGGGCCGTTCCTCGACCTCTTTCTCGCCCAGAGCCCGCTGACCGACGAGACCCACGCGATCGCGCCGTATCTCCCCGGTCACTTCCCGATGCGGGTGGCGCTCGACGCCGCGTTCACCACCCGCGTCGTGGCCGCGAACCTGTGGGCCGCCCTCGCGTATCTGCTCGTGCTCGGTCTCGTCGTCGGCGTCGCCTTCGAGCGCGCGCTCCGCGTCGACTGATACTGACGGTTGTCGTCTCCTATCAGTGCTCGCCGACACGGGGCGGCGAGCACCGGTACAAAGTTACAACCGTCATTATGATTTGTGTAGTGTCGCTGAGCCTCACGAAAACGGTAACCGTTATACGCCACGTCCTCAAATCCGGGGATATGCAACGACGTGCCGCCGCGATCTACGTCGCACTCTTCATCGTCATCGGTGCGGCCTCGTATTCGCTCATCGCGACAGCGCAGGCGCCCCACATCGAGTTCGACGATCCGGCCTACGAACTCGCAGCGGGCGATCAGTTCCAGGTGGGCGATCGGACCTACACGGTCTCCAGCATCTCGACCACCGAGCAGGGGGGCGGACACGGCGCCGCCGCGACCACCGTCATCCAGGGCCAGCTCCAGTACACCAACCAGTCCGCGCGGTATACGGCCACGTGGGAGAACAACTCCACGATAACGTACGACGGAACCGAGTGGCGGGTGCTCGTCGAGAACGCCACCGACCCGACCACGTTCACCCTGCGCGAGAACCTCAACGAGACGGCCATCCTCCAGGCCGATCCGAACGCGAGCGCCGAGATGGTGACCCAGGACGGCACGCAGTACGTCGTCATCAACAACGACCGGCTGGTCCCCGCGGCGGAGTACTTCCCCGCCCCCGAGACGCGCACGTACGCCGAGGGTGACGCCCTCCAGTACGAGGGCAACGCGACGACCGTCGACTCGGTGACCAAGAGCAACGTCGTGCTGGCGTGGACGGCCCCGCGGACGAACACGATCGACGTCGGCAACAACGCGAACGTCACGCTGTCCGGACAGACCTACCTCGCGCACTTCCCGGACCAGTCGACGCTGCAGCTCACCCAGAACTTCGAGAGCTACACCCGCCAGGAGGCCGCGATCCAGCGGTATCACACCCACGTACACGGGCTGTGGGGCGTGAGCATCGCGTCGTTCCTCGCTGCGGTGTTCCTCATCGGCTTCGCGTATCTCCCGTCGCGCTACTGATCTGATACGGTCTCTCGTCGGTCATACTGGTCACTCTCGTTCGTTACCGGTGGTCACCACCCCGTTCCGGCGACCCAGTGACGTCGGTGTCACTTCCGTATTTATCTATCTCGCGCCCGTCCCGACGGTATGGGCGACGAGCCGCCAGTCACCGCGGAGCGACCGGACAGCCCGATTCGGACGACCGGAACCGACCACATCACGATCTGGGGGAGCAACGAGGAGGACACCCTCGCCTTCTATCGCGACCTCCTCGGGATGCCGCTGGTCCTCCGGCAGCCGAACCTCGACGACCCCTCCCAGACGCACCTGTTTTTCGACACCGGCGACGGCCGCATCCTCACGGTGTTCGTCGGCGACCGCGACTCGAACCGCGGGCCCCAGCGGGGCGGGATCGGCTCCGTCCACCACCTCTGTTTCACCGTCGCGCCGGCGGACTTCGAGGACGTCGCCGCCGCCTTGGACGACGACGGCCGCAGCTACAACGTCTTCGACCGCGGGATCTTCCTCTCGCTCTACACGCAGGACAACAACGGGCTCGTGATCGAGCTCTCGACGGACAAATACGACGTCCCCGACGACCGCCGCGGCGAGGTCCTCGCGAAGGCACAGGAGCTGCGCGTCGAAGACGGCGCCGACTACGCCAGGGACGAACACCTGCGAGCCGCGCTGGAGGAACTGGGGCTCGACGCGACCGCGTACGACCTCCCCGACGCCGCGTCGGGGGTCGGCGGCGTCGAGTAGGCCCGGGACGAGGCGACGGCCAGGTACTGCTATACTGTCGGACGAACATCCTGATAATCCTGCGTATTCCCCGGAGGGGATACGAGATTATCAACGGTTTCGTCCGACAGTATACTGACGGTTGTAGTCTCGTCCGTATCACACCTCGACGAGCACTTTGATCGCCTCGCGTTCGTCCATCGCGCGGTAGCCCTCGGCGACGTTCGCCAGGTCGACGGTCTTCGTGAAGATCGGTGACGGATCCAGCGTCCCCTGCAGCACGTCGGCCATCAGCTCTTCGGCGTAGGCGCGGACGGGCGCGACGCCGCCGCGGAGCGTGACGTTGTCGCCGAAAAACGAGAAGAGGTCCAGCCCGCCGTCGAGACCGTGCGGGACGCCGACGTAACCGACGGTGCCGCCGGGGCGACAGACCTCGGCGGCCGTCTCCATCGAGGAGGCGACGCCCACGCACTCCAGCACGTGGTCTGCGCCGCCGCCCGTGATCTCGCGGACGCGTTCGACGGCCGCGTCGCCGCGCTCGGCGACCGCGTGGGTGGCGCCGAACTCCGCTGCCAGCGCCAGCCGGTCCTCGTGGTGGCCGACGGCGACGATGCGCTCGGCCCCGAGCCGGCGCGCGGCGAGGACGCCACAGAGCCCGACGGCGCCGTCGCCGACCACCACGCAGGTGTCGCCGGCGCCGACGCCCGCGCTCACGGCCGCGTGGTGGCCCGTCCCCATCACGTCTGTGAGCGGCAAGAGCGACCGGAGGGCGTCCTCGTCGTCGGCGTACCGGTCCGGGACGCGAACGAGCGTCCCGTCGGCGTGGGGACAGCGGATCTTCTCGCCCTGGGCGCCGCCGTTGTCGCCGCCCCAGCCGTCGCCGTGGACACAGGAGGTGTGCAGTCCCTTTCGGCAGAACTCACAGGAGCCGCAGCTGATCTTGAACGGTGCGAAGACCCGGTCGCCGGGATCGACAGAGCGGACGTCCTCGCCGACGGCCTCGACGACGCCCATCGGCTCGTGGCCGACCTTCGATCCCGGCTCGCGGTCGCTCTCGCCGCGGTAGAACCAGAGATCGGAGCCGCAGACCGCGGTGTGGGTCACGCGGACGAGCGCGTCTGTCGGCTCGTCGAGTTCCGGTTCGGGGACGTCCTCGACGCGGACGTCGCGAGGGCCGCGATAGACTGCTGCGCGCATACCCGAACTCCGTCCGGCCCGGGGAAAAAGCCGGGGTTCTGTCCGACAGTATCAGCGATCGTCCGGCTCTTCGTCTCCCAGATACAGCGGCGAGTCCGTCGCACAGCCCGTCCGGCCGCAGACGCCGGCATCGTCGCCGGCGCGCTCGACGCCCGCGGCGAGGCGGTGGAGTTCCCACGTCGCCTCGTGTCCGGTCTCGGCGCGGTGACGCTCGATGAACGACCGCGCCGCCGCGAGCTTGTCGAACGTCTCGGTGTGGTCACACGCCGCGCAGGTGACCGTCGCGCGCGTTTCTGCCATCGAAGCGTGTACCACCCGAGCGCACTTATACTGTCGGACGGGTCGACCCCTGCGACACGGCGCCATACTGGCCTTTTATTATCTGTCAGATATCAGGCCGATGTGAGCCGATGAGCCAGGGACAGCGGGGACCGGCGGCCGAACTCGGCCTGCTGGACGCGACGATGATCGGGATGGGGGCGATGATCGGGGCCGGTATCTTCGTGCTGACGGGGCTGGCCGCCCAGATCGCGGGCCCGGCCGCCATCTTCGTGTTCCTGCTCAACGGGGTCGTGACCGCGTTCACGGCCCTCTCGTACGCCGAGTTGGCGTCGGCGATCCCGAAGAGCGGCGGTGGGTACGCCTTCGTCCGCGAGATCTTCTCGGATCGCACCTCGTTCGTGATGGGGTGGATGCTCTGGTTCGCCTATATGATCGCCGGCGCGCTGTACGCGCTTGGGTTCGCGCCGAACTTCATCGAACTGCTCCACGTCTACGGGTTCACGCCGCCGCCGGACGCGGTCGGCGCGGTGGCGCTCCCGGCCGTCCCGGTGCAGGTCCCCGCCCAGGTCGGACTGGCGTTCGTCGCCGTCCTCGCGCTCGTCGCCGTGAACGCGATCTCGACCGCCGCCAGCGGCACGGTCGAGACGGTGTTCACCGCCACCAAGGTCACGATTCTGCTCGTCTTCGTCGTGTTCGGCTTCCTGTCGGCCAGCGGGGGCGGCGAGACGAGTTTCACGTTCCAGAACTTCCGGCCGCTGTTCCCCGGCGAGCGGTCCGTCACGAGCATCCTCCCGGCGATGGGGCTGACGTTCATCGCCTTCGAGGGCTACGACCTCATCACGACGGTCACAGAGGAGGTCGAGAACCCGCGAGAGAACATCCCCAAAGCGATCTTCCTGAGCCTGATCGCGACCCTCGTCGTCTACGCCCTCGTCGTCACGGTGGCGATCGGCACGCTGGGTGCGGCCGGCCTGGCCGCGGCCGGCGAGGCGGGGATCGCCGCGGCCGCGACGTCGTTTATGCCGACGGGGCTCCCGATCATCCGGAACGGCGGGGCCGTGATCGTCTTCGGCGCCGTGTTCTCGACGATCACCGCGCTCAACGCCGTCGTGATCGCCTCCTCGCGGGTGGCCTTTTCGATGGGTCGCGACGGGCTGCTCCCGTCGGTCGGCGACCTCCATCACCGGTACGGGACGCCCTTCACCGCCATCCTCGCCAGCGGCGTCGTGATGCTCGGGTCGGTCGTCCTCCCCACCGAGAGCGCCGGCAATATGTCGAGTCTGTTCTTCCTCCTCTCTTTCGTCGTCGTCAACGGGGCCGTGATCAAACTCCGCCGGGAGCGCCCGGACATGAACCGCCCCTACGAACTGCCGTACTACCCCGCTCCGCCGGTCCTGGGGATCGTTCTCAACCTGCTCCTGACGGGCGTTCTCGTGCGGTATCTCTGGCGTACCGATCGCCTGGCACTCCTCTTGAGCGCCGCCTGGATCGTCCTCGGGGTCGTCGCGTACTACGCGATCGGCCGCACCGACCGCACCGATCGCGGCGCCGGCGAGGCGGACGTGACTGGCCGGGACACGGACAACCAAGAGGCTCCAGTGAGTAGCCCCGCAGGGAGGGACTAAGCGTGGCACCATCACGAACGGTGATCGTCGGCGGCGGTCGCGTCGGACAGCGGACGGCACGGGTCCTCGACGACCGCGGGCACGACGTCGTCGTCATCGAAAGGGACCCCGATCGGGCGGAAGCGATCAGCGACGAGTACATCGCGACGGTCATCCAGGGCGATGCGACAAAGCCCTCGATCCTGACACAGGTCGATCTCGACCGAACCGACGTCGCCGCGGCGCTGACGGCCCGCACGGACACCAACCTCGCGGTCTGTCTGGCGATCCAGCGGCTCGCGTCCGGCGTCGAGACGGTGATGCGGGTCGAAGACGAACGCCGGGAGGTCTACGAGGAGTGGGTCGACGAGGTGGTCTTCCCCGAGGCGGCCGGCGCCCGCGTGGCGGCGAACGCGATCGAGGCCGAGGTCCGCGCGGTCGAAGACCTCGGCGGCTCTCTGGAGGTGCTCACGATCCGCGTCGCCGAGGGCGCCCCCGTCGCGGGCAAGTCCCTCGACGCCGTCCGACTCCCGCGGGGGAGCCTCGTGATCTCGGACGCCGAGATGGACCGGATCGCCGGCCCAGAGACGACTCTCGAATCCGGTGAGACGTACCTCGTGGCCGTCGAACCCGACGTCAGCGACGAGGTGCTGAACCTGTTCCGCGGCGGGGGCAACGCCGACTGACCGGGCGTGTCTCTCATACTGATTACTCTCACTGTGTACCCGTGATCACTCCCGCTCGTACGCGAAGATCCCATCGGGATCGTAGCGCTCTCGGACCGCGCGGAGCCGTTCGGCGTGGCCGGCGTACACCGCGTCGGCGTCCGGCGATTCACCGCCCGCGAAGTTCGGGAGCGTCCCCGGCGCCGACGCCGCCTCGCGGAACCGGCGACACGTCTCGCGCACCCACTCGACGTTCGCCCCGGTCGCCATCGGGTCGTCCCACGCGGCCTCGACGTTCACCACGACCGCGGCGTTCCGCCCGACGAGAGGCGTCTCTTCGCTGACGCGCTCGACGGCGCCGTGCATCGGCCAGACCACGATCGTCGAGCGGTCCGACGGCGCCGACGCCGCGGCCGTCTCCAGTGCCTCGATGGCCTCGTCGTCGAGTCGCCGGAGCGGCACGGACTTCCAGTAGTAGCGCCGCCCGTCGGGGAAGTCGTCGTCGAGCATCGCCTGGAGGTCGGTGTAGGCCATCTGTTCTTCCCGCTCGGCGAACGCCTCCGGGCGACCGCGGAAGGGGGCGAGTTCGTCCCCGTCCGCCGCCGGGTCGCCGACGTCGACGCCCGCGACGGCGAACGCGAGGTCGCCGCGGCGCTCTGGGGGGAACTCCGCGGTCGCGGGCACCTGCGAGAAGTACGGGAAGACGCAGGCCTCGTCGGCGGCGTCCCGCTGGTAGGTGCGGTACTCTCGGAGCGTCTCGGCGGCGGTCTCGACCGGCAGCCACGACTCCAGGTAGCGCACGTCGTGATCGAGCGGGTGGAGGTCGAACTCGAAGGCGGTGACCACCCCGACCGTCCCGCCGCCGCGGGCCGCCCAGAAGAGGTCTTCGTGCCGCGTCCGACTCGCGGTCACGACCTCGCCGCCCGCGGTCACCACGTCGACGGCGCGGAGGTTGTCCGCCGTGAATCCGTGTTTCGGGGTGAGATACCCCGTCCCGCCGCCGAGCGTGAGGCCCGCCACGCCGGTGTCGGCGTAGACCCCGCCGGGCGTCGCGAGGCCGAACGTCTGCGTCGCGCGGTCGACGGTCCCCCACGTCGCGCCCGCGCCGACCCGCGCCGTCTCGGCGTCGGGGTCGACCCGGACCCACTCCAGTCGCGAGCAGTCGATCACGAGGCCGCCGGAGACGACCGACGCCCCCGAGACGCTGTGGCCGCCGCTCCGGACGGTCGCCTCGACGTCGTGATCGCGCGCGAACGACACGGCCGCGACCGCGTCGTCGACCGCCTCGCAGTAGGCGATCGCCGCCGGGTAGTCGTTCACCATCCCGTTCCAGACGCGGCGTGCCTCCGCGTACTCCTCGTCTGTCGGTCCGATGACCGACCCCGCGAGTCGGTCGTCGAGCGCGTCCAGCGGGAGCGCCGCCGCCGTCGCCAGTGCCTCCCGGTGCGGGTCCATAGTGGATGGCTGCGGCGGCGCGGCTTACGGCTTGGGGTCGCCGGCGCGCCCCGTCGGCTTCGGTTCGCGCTCCTACCCCGTGTGCATCTCGTGGTCGTGCTCGTCGGTCTCGCCCCCGCCGCCGGCCCAGTAGCCGACGTAGACCTGTCCGAGGAACACGAGCGTGAAGACGGCGTTGAGGTAGGTGGTGTAGCCGGACGGCGCCGTGCCGCCGGCCTCGCCCTGCGGCGGGATCAGCCCGAGACCGCTCCAGAGGTAGTGGATCGCGACGCCCGCGATCACGGCGGTGACGAAGATCGTGACGAACAGGACCACCGCCAGCCGGAGGCCGTAGTAGCGTCGGTAGGCGTCGTCGATCGTCGGGACGATCAGGTCCGCGAAGATGAACGACATCACGCCGCCGAAGGCGATGCCGTTGTTCCAGAGGATCACCGCGAAGGGGACGTTGCCGACCGAACAGACGAAGGTGACGACGCCGATGACGACGCCGATCGTCGCGCTCGCGATGACCCACGCCAGCGTGCCCTCGGCGCCCACCCCGAACAGCGTCGTCCACCACCACCGGGGAACGAACGCGCCGATCAGCCCGGCGACGAGAAAGCCCGCGACGATGTCGGTCCAGAGCATCCCCCACTCGCCGAGGGCGTTCTTCGAGGCCAGCCGCCAGCCGTCCCGCGTCAGGAGCCGGTCGCGCCACGTCGCGCCCTCCTGGCGCCGTTCTTCCTCGTAGGCCGTCTTACACGACTCCGAACAGAAGTACTCCGTGCCGGTTTCGGTCTCCAGCGTGACGGTGTCGTCGGCGGTCGGGTCGACCTCCATCCCGCAGGAGGGGTCGCGGACGCCCTCCGCCGACTGGAGGTGCTCGCGCGCGGCCGCGAACCACGCATCGGGGATCCCGTACTTGAACGTCGCCGCGAGCAGTCCGATGAGGATGAGCCCGGCGACGTAGTCGGCGACGACGAACTGCCAGCCGAGCAGGATCCACATCACGAGCCCCAGTTCGATGACGAGGTTCGTCGAGGCGAACTGGAAGGCGGCGAGGCTGGCGACGGGCGAGGCGCCCTTCTTGAACAGCGACTTCGTGGTCGCGACCGCGCCGAACGAACACGACGAGGAGGCCGCCCCGAAGAGGGTCCCCAGCCCGAGTTCGCGCCAGCCGTCGCCGCCCAGGACGGCGGACATCTGCTCTTCGCTGACGAAGGTCTCGACGGCGCCGGCGATGGTGAAGCCCAACACGAGCGCCCACCAGGTCTCCCAGCCCATCTCGCCGGCGAGGCGGAGCCCCTCGACGAGCGTCTCAACGACCATCGCGACCTCTCCCGTCTGAGAGCAGCACCGTTCTCGCGGCTCCGCTACGCGTGGAGTGCCGGGACGCCTGGAGTGTCGCCATATTCGAAGGGAGTGTCTCCGAATCTAATGCATTTGCGGTTAATCATCCAAACTACACTGTTGGAGATACTTTATGAAGTGGGGGTATATCCCGGTAGAACTTATGAGAACGGTCGGTCCCGGACGGGGACAGGTTTCCAGGCGATACCGAAGTCTTTCGGTGGCTCGACCCGTATCCTCGGTATGGAGTACACCTGGCAGTACTACGACCTCCTCCTTCTCGGCATCGCCGTGAGCATGCTTCTCGGGGCCGGAGTCGGTGTGATGAGTCCCGTCGCGGTGTCGACAGCCGTCACGGGGGCGGGGCTGGTGTCGGCGGTCTTCATCGGCTATGGCCTGTTCGTGAACGGCCCGGTTGAGGACCCCGACGACCTGACCGAACCGGTCGACGCGCTGAACTGAGCGAGTTCTTCTCCGTTCATACTGTCGGACAGAACGATGTGACGCGTCTCGGCATCCCGAGGTGCCGAACTGATTCACGAACGTCTGTCCGACAGTATCAGCCGGCGAGTTCGAGTAGTTCCAAAAGCAGTCCCGGCAGGACCACGAGCAGGACGCCGACGACGAGCAACGCCGCGGGGAGGACGAGGAACCCCGTCTTCGTGAACAGCCACAGCCCGAGTCCGACGACGAGGGCGAAGAGACCGATCAGCCGGAGGAGCCAGACGATCGCCCCCTCCAGTCCCGCGTCGGCGACCAGTTCGACGGCGTCGAGCACTTCGTCCATACCCGTCCGTTGGAACTCTCCCGGTATATTCTCGTCCCTGTCTCTCTCGCCTTTCCCTCGCATCCCGTTCTCTATATGAAAACGACAGCTCCGGCTGCCACGCATCGGCGTCACCGCTGACGGGTCGGATTTCCCAGCATCGGCGCGGCGAAAACTGCGAAATCGCCCGGTAAATCTCCTCTCTCTTCGGTATATGATCGGGGACCGAAACGGGGTGGGCCGGAGCGACCCGTTTTCGTCCAGATAACGATAAACGGAAACGGTCGTTCTCTCCCCGCCTCGCGGCCAGTCGCGTTTTCTTATCAAGAATTAGACAAGGTTTATCAGATACTGTCTTCATACGAAACTGTGGTAATCAATGAGGATGATTGACAGACGACAGTATCTCCGCGCGAGCGGGGTCGCAGCGGCGACGGGCATCACGGGACTCGCGGGCTGTACGGGCGGCGGCGGTGGCGGCTCCGAGGTGTATACGATCGGTGCCACGATCCCGAAGACGGGCGTCTTCTCCTCGCTGGGCCGAGACCTCAAGCGCGGCTACGAGATGGGGGTCGAGCGGATGAACAACAACGGCGGTGTCCAGGGACGGCAAGTCGAACTCATCATCGAAGACGACGAGAGCGACCCCCGCGTCGTCCGCGAAAAACTCAACCAGATCCTCAGCAACAACGACGTGGATATGCTCTGGGGGACGTTCGCGGGCGTGCTCAACCTCGCTGCGGCGGCCGTCGCCGAACAGGAGGGCGTTCCGTTCTTGGAGATCGCGAGTTCCGGCGACAAGGTCCACAAGGCGAAGAGTTACGAGTGGACCTTCACGCCGTTCCCGCTCAGCAGCGATCACGCAGCGAGCACCAAGGACACGCTCGGTCTCATCCCCGAATCCGAGCGCCCCTCCGACGTGGCGATCTGGGCGCCGAACACGAACTGGAGCATCGAGATGGCCAACTACTGGGAACAGACGCTCTCTGCGGCCGGCTACAACATCGTACTCAGACAGAAGCACCAGCTCCACTCCAAGGACTTCTCGACGCTCATCTCGGCGACGCAGTCGGCCGGCGCCGAAGTCATCTTGGACACGCCCGCGCCGGACGGCGGAATCACCGCGATGCAGCAGCTCAACAACTCGGATTACACCCCGAAGTTCATCCAGTTCACCCGCGCGGCGGACACGCGGTCGTGGTGGTCGGCGCTCGGAGAGGCCGGCGAGAACGTCGTGATGTCGCCGGGATGGGTCCCCGGTCTGACCGGCAACGGCAACGAACAGATGGTCCAGACCTACCACGAGAACTACGAGATCGGTTCGGGCGAACTGCTGCCGGTGATGGTCGGGGCGTCGTACAACCTCACCCAGACCGCCGAACAGGCGGTCAATGCGGCCTCCTCGACCGAACGGAGCGCGGTCCGAGACTCGCTCCGGAACAACACGTTCCAGACGGTCACGGGGAAATTCGGCTTCGACGAGTACGGCCGTCCGACCAACCTCGTCGCGCCGATGGGGCAGTGGATCAACGGCGACCAACACCTGGTCTATCCGAAGACCGACGGCGAGGCCTACCGCGAACTCGTCTACCCGATGTAGTCGCCCGGCGGCCATCTACCTCCCTTTCGTCGGCTGTCGATAACAGTTCACTCGAATTTGTATTGTATTAATACCCTTGTATGTGGTTAGTAAACCCTTATGCTTACAGGGGAAGGTCCTTTAGGCGCGTGGGGATAGTAGACAGGTATGACCAAGCCACAGAGAAACACGACCGGGGAGACCGTCGGTCTCGCAGACCCGACGGAGTCCCGGTCGAACTGCGGTGTAGGCGCTGTCATCGACCTCGACGGGGGGCGATCCCACGAGACCGTCGCCGACGGGATCGAGTTACTGGAGAACCTCGAACACCGGGGAACGACCGGCGCGGAAGAAGACACCGGCGACGGCGCGGGGATTATGATCCAGCGTCCCGACGAGTTCTTCGAGGCCGTCGTCGACGCCGACCTGCCCGAGGAGTACGCGGTCGGGTCGATATTTATGCCGCAGGACGACGCGGCGCGGGAGGGGCTCATCGCCATCTTCGAGCGGGTGCTCGCCGAACACGGTCTCCAGGTGCGACACTGGCGCGACGTCCCGACCGACAACTCGGATCTCGGCGCCACGGCGCTCGAATCCGAGCCGGACGTCTGGCAGGCGTTCGTCGTCCCCGAAGCCGACGACGTCGACGTCGAGGACTTCGACCGCACCCTCTATGTCGCGCGACGTGCGGTCGAGAACGAGGTCGACGAGCTGGAGTCGGCGGGCGCGGCCCGGTTCTACATCTGCTCGCTCTCGCGGAAGACGCTCGTCTACAAGGGGCTGCTGAAGGGCGAGCAGCTCGCCGACTACTACCCGGACCTGCGCGACGAACGGCTGCAGACCACGCTGACGCTGGTCCACGCGCGCTTCTCGACGAACACCCTCGGCGCGTGGCACCTCGCACACCCGTACCGTCACATCATCCACAACGGCGAGATCAACACCATCCAGGGCAACATCAACTGGATGCGGAGCCGGGAGACAGACCTCGAACACCCGGAGTTCGACGAGGACCTCGAGACGCTCAAGCCGATCATCAACGACCCCGACCAGTCCGACACCGCCTCCGTCGACAACGCGGTCGAACTCCTGCTGCAGGGCGGCCGGGACCTCCCGCACGTCCTGCGGATGCTGATCCCCGAGGCCTACCGCGGTGACGACCGGATGGACGAAGACCGCCGCGAGTGGTACGACTACCACGCCTCCCTCATCGAACCCTGGGACGGCCCCGCGCTCGTCGCGGCCACCGACGGCGACCGAGTGGCGGCCGTCCTCGACCGCAACGGTCTCCGCCCCTGCCGGTACGACGTCACCACCGACGACACGCTCGTGATGGCCAGCGAGGTCGGTGCGCTCGATACCGACCCCAGCGAGATCCGCGAGCGCGGCCGCCTCCAGCCCGGCCAGCTCTTCGTGGCCGACCCCGAGGAGGGCCGCGTCCTCCCCGACGAGGAGGTCTTCGAGTCGCTCACCGACGAGAAGTACGGCGAGTGGGTCGAAGCGGAGCAGCGCCAACTCGACGAACTCGCCGCGTCCGACGACTACGCGCCGCGCGAGGAGGTCGAGGACCTCCGCGCCCAGCAGGCGGCCTTCGGGTACACCCACGATCAGCTGGACCACCTGATCGAGCCGATGGCCGAAGAGGGCAAGGACCCGGTCGGCTCGATGGGCGACGACACGCCGCTGTCGGTGCTCTCGGAGTTCAACCGCCCGCTCTTCACCTACTTCAAACAGCTGTTCGCACAGGTGACGAACCCGCCGCTGGACTACATCCGCGAGGAACTGGTCACCTCCCTGGAGTCCCGACTGGGCGCCCAGCGCAACCTCCTCGACGAGACGCCCGCACACGCCCGCCAGCTCGTCCTCGATTCGCCCGTCCTGACCGACGCCCAGACCGAGGGCATCAAGTCGCTCGGCGACGCCGACGGCGACGCGATGAATTCGACGATCGTCGATATCACCTACGATCCCGACCGGGACCTCGAAGCCGCGGTCGAGCGGATCCGCGAAGACGCGGTCGCGGCCATCGAAGACGGCGCCGACGTCGTCGTCCTCTCGGATCGCAACCTCGGCCCGGACCGGGTCGCGGTCCCGAGCCTGCTCGCGACGGGCGCGGTCCATCACTGTCTGGTCCGCAACGGTCACCGGAACCACGCGGGCCTCGTGGTCGAGTCCGGCGACCCCCGGGAGGTCCACCACGTCGCGACCATCGTCGGCTACGGCGCCGACGCGGTGAACCCCTACCTCGCCTACCAGACCATCTCCGACATCGTCGCCGGTCCCGACGGCGCCGACGAGAGCGAGTCGATCGCGGCGTACAAGAAGGCGCTCGAAGACGGCCTCCTGAAGACGATGGCCAAGATGGGCATCTCGACTGTCGAGTCCTATCAGGGCGCCCAGATCTTCGAGGCCGTCGGTCTCGACTCGGACTTCGTCGAGGAGTACTTCGAGGGCACGGAGATCCGGACCGAAGGCATCGGCATCGACGTGATCGAAGAGGACGTCCGCACGCGACACGCCGTCGCCTACGGTGCCGACCCCGAACTCGAACGCCAGGGCGAATACGAGCACCGCTCGGACGGCATCCACCACCAGTGGAACCCCCAGACCGTGGGGACGCTCCAGCAGGCCGTCCGCTCGGGGAGCTACGAGAAGTACCAGGAGTTCGCCGAACTCATCAACGATCAGTCCGAGGAACTCCAGACGCTCCGCGGACTGCTCGAGTTCGACTCCGACCGGGACCCGGTCCCCATCGAGGAGGTCGAGCCGGTCGAAGAGATCGTCGAGCGGTTCTCGACGGCCGCGATGTCGCTCGGCAGCCTCTCGCCGGAGGCCCACGAGAACAACTCCATCGCGATGAACCGCATCGGCGGCAAGTCCAACTCCGGCGAGGGCGGCGAGCCGCCCGAACGCTTCGGCACCGAAAAGGAGTGCAACGTCAAGCAGGTGGCCTCGGGTCGCTTCGGCGTCACCTCCGAGTACCTCTCGAGCGCCGAGGAACTCCAGATCAAGATGGCCCAGGGCTCGAAGCCCGGCGAGGGCGGCCACCTCCCCGGCGAGAAGGTCAACGAGATGATCGCGCACGTCCGCTTTGCGACGCCGGGCGTCAGCCTCATCTCGCCGCCGCCGCTCCACGACATCTACTCGATCGAGGACCTCAAACAGCTGATCCACGACCTCAAGGCGGCGAACCCCGACGCCGACATCAACGTGAAACTGGTCTCGGAGGCCGGGATCGGCACGATCGCCGCCGGCGTCGCCAAGGCCAACGCCGACGTCGTCCACATCTCGGGCCACGACGGCGGCACCGGCGCGTCGCCGAAGACCTCGATCAAGAACGCCGGCCTGCCGTGGGAACTCGGTCTCGCCGAGGCGAACCAGATGCTCCGGGCGACAGACCTGCGCTCGCGCATCCGCGTCTCTGTCGACGGCGGGATGAAGACCGGCCGCGACGTCGCGGTCGCGGCGCTGCTCGGCGCCGAGGAGTACGTCTTCGGGACGGCCTCGCTCATCACCTCCGGCTGCGTGATGGCGCGCATCTGCCACACCAACAACTGCCCGACCGGCGTGGCGACCCAGAAGGAAGACCTCCGGGAGCGCTTCCCGGGCCAGCCCGACCACGTCATCAACTACATGACGTTCATCGCCCAGGAGCTGCGCGAGATTATGGCCGACCTCGGCTTCACCTCGCTCGAGGAGATGATCGGGCGGCCCTCGCTGCTCGCCCAGCGCGAGACCGACCACGAGAAGGCCAAGCACCTCGATCTCTCGGAGATCATCGCCGAGCCCGCCGGCGACAGTCGGCACAAGACCGAAGCACAGGCGCATCCGGGCGTGGAGGCCCAGCTGGACTACGACCTGATCGAGCGGGCCGAGCCGGCGCTCGACGAGGGAGAGCCGGTCGCGATCGACGCCCCCATCTCGAACGTCGACCGCGCGGTCGGCGCGACGCTGTCGAACCGCGTCTCGACGATCTACGGCGGCGACGGTCTCCCCGACGACACCATCCGGTGCACGTTCGACGGCGTCGCCGGCCAGTCGTTCGGCGCGTTCCTCGCCGACGGCGTCACGATGCACCTCACCGGCGCCGCCAACGACTACGTCGGGAAGGGGCTCTCGGGCGGCAAGCTCGTCGTCGAGACGCCCGAGACCGCGGCCTACGAACCCGACGAGAACGTCCTCATCGGGAACGTGGCGCTCTACGGCGCGACCCAGGGCGAGATGTACGTCAACGGCGTCGCAGGCGAGCGCTTCGCCGTCCGCAACTCCGGCGTGAAGGCCGTCGTCGAGGGCGTCGGCGACCACGGCTGTGAATATATGACCGGCGGCGTCGTCGCGGTCCTCGGCGACACCGGCCGCAACTTCGCCGCGGGGATGTCCGGCGGCGTGGCCTACGTCTACGACCCCGACGACGAGTTCGCCGCCAAGACGAACACGGGGATGGTGTCGCTCTCGGACGACCTCGACGACTCCGACCGGCGGATGCTCCGCCGGCTGGTCGAGAACCACGCGGCCTACACCGACAGCGACCGCGCGGCGTGGATGCTCGACGACTGGGGCGAGGTCGTCACCGACTTCGTCAAGGTGATGCCCGACGCCTACGCGGAGGTCATCGAAGAGCGCGCCCGCGACGACGTCCGGAAGGACCTGCCGCCGGCCGCGACGGCGTCGGCCGCGGGCGACGACGGCGACGCGGTCGCGCAGACGAGCGACGACTGATAATTATATTATCATCCCTCGCACCGTCGCTTCGACCCCACAAGGGTCCATCTGAAACGCATCCGCCTCGTACCGCCTGTGCATCACCCGACAAAAATTCACGCGCCACACTGAATAAATAAATCGCGTTTGCAACAACTGTTAACTCCGCGAGTACGAAACCGTCCGCTATGGGAGGCGCTGTCGCCCGCGCGTCACAGACCGCGGTTTCGACCGACCGCGGTGTGAGCGAGACGGTCAGCTTCGTCCTCGTGTTCGCGCTCGTCACCGCCTCCGTCGGCGTGGTCTACACGACCGGTGTCTCGGAGTTGCGTTCGGTGCGCAACGCAGAGCGCGTCGAGAACGCCCAGCGCGCGTTCGACGTCCTCGCGGACAACCTCCGGGACGTGATCGGGGGCGCCCCCAGTCGCGGGACCGAGATAAAACTCGCCTCGGCGACGCTGCGCTCGGCCGACGACGCGTCGATGAACGTCACGGTCGATCCGGGCGGCGACGGCGGTGCGCCTCCCGTCTCGTGGCAGTACGCACTGTCGCCCATCGTCTACGACGCCGCCACGGGCGGCGACATCCGGCTCAGCAACGGTGCGGTCATCCGCGACAGCGAACGCGGCAGCGCGGCGGTGCTCCGCGCCCCGCCGTTCGTCGTCGACGACGACCGCGTTCGGCTCGCCCTCATAAAGCAGGAACACGTCGGCCCGGCGGCCGTCGGCGGCTCACAGACGGTCCGCGTCCGGATGGCCGCCGGCCGCGCCCGCCTCTTCTACGACGACGCGTCCGTCGTCCACGACGTCCGGGTGAACGTCACGACGCCCTACACCGACGCGTGGGCGCGGTACTACGAGTCTGCGGGGTTCGACTGCTCGGAGACCGACGCCCCGGACGGTGCGGCCCCGGGGACGATCTCGTGTTCGACCACCGCCGAGCGCGTCTCGGTCGTCTGGGTGCGCGTGCGAACGTCGTTCGAGTGATAACGACGGTTGTAACTATGTACCGGTGCTCGCCGCCCCGGTGTCGGCGCGCACCGGGAAGAGACGACAACCGTCATTATGATGGGGGCTGTCGTCACTCCAGTCGCACGGTGACGTTGTTCTCGGTCACGTGGAGGTACGTGATGTATGACGTTCCCGCGACCGTCTCGTACCGCAGCGTGCCGCCCGACGCGCTCGTGTCGATCTGGGTGGTCCCGCGGTTCCCCGGGCCGTGGTAGACGCTGACGTCGAGTCCGGGAGCGAACTTCGCGAAGTAGTGGCGGGTGAGGATCCGGAGCGTCTGCTCGTCGTCAACGTAGTACGTCGTGTTCTCGCCGTCTTCGCCCGTGTGGTTGAACGAGATGGGGTTCGCCCGCTCGGTCGCCGATTCGTTGCGCTCGTCCCAGTCGAACTTCGTCTCTTCGTCGACGCTGCTCGACCCGTAGGTGAGCGTCTGTGCGGAACTCGTGAAGTCGATCTCGATCACGGTACCGTCGCCCTCGCAGGCGAGCCGCACCGGGCCGGTATCGGCGGGGATCGAGTCGTTCGTCCACCGGTGGACGCCCTCCGGCGTCGACTTGTCGCCGTAGTAGACGTCCATCGTCAACGTCTCCGAGCCGGGGCCGCCGTCGCAGTAGTTCCCCATCCCGTCCGGGACCTCGACGACGGCCTCGTAGGCCCTGTCGCCCTCTTCGATGTAGAAGGAGACGAAGATGTTGTTGAACGTCCCGTGGTCCTTCTCGACCGACACCTCGAAGTCTGTGACCGAGTGGCCCCCCGCCATCCCGCGGACCGCGACGCCCTCGTTCTTCGCCGGGAGCGAGAACGCGCCGACCTCGCCGGCCGACTCCAACACGACGGTCGCGGTCCGGTTGTCGTCGTCGACGGAGACGGTGCCCGTCGTGCGGGTCCGGAAGTAGTCGGCCCACCCCTCGTAGAACCGGCTGTGGACCGTCACCGCGACGGTCCCGTTGCGGACGGGGTTCCGGTACTGTCGGATCGACCCGTCGGGGCTTTCGATATCGTAGGGCGCGCCGACGCCGTCGTCGTTGACGTCCGTCTCGTTCGGATAGATCCGCCGCAGTGCGCTCGCGCGGCGGACGATCGCCGTCGTCCGCCCGCTCGCCGCGTCGGTGGATCTAACGCGGATCACGGGGAGCGTCAGCGTCGTCCCCCGGTAGTGGAACTCCGGCGGCGACACCATCGTCGTTCCCCCGTTCCGGTGCCGCCAGACGCCGCCGCCCTGATAGGCGATGACCGTCTCGTCGGTCCGGTAGGTGACCGCGCCCAGACTCGCCTCGTATATCGTCTCGTTCGCGCCGGCGGTGTAGTTCCGGTGAGTGATCCGGAGCCAGCCGCGGTCCGCCGCGACGGTGTATCGGCCGCTCCCGGACGGCGCGAGCTGCAGCGTCTGGACCGATCCCTCCCCGAGACCGACGACGGCCGTCCGAGCGTCGAGGAGCGTCATCGAGTGGACCGCGCGATCGACGGCCGCCTCCTGCTGTACGTCTTCGATCGCGGCCGAGCCGATCGCGACGACGACCCCCGCGCTGGTGATCGTCAGCGCCAGGAGTAACACCAGTCCGACGTTCGACTGTGCGCGGTGTGTCGTGTTCAAGGTCGTCCCCCCGTGGCGACCGCCCCCGTCGCCCCCGCGAGCGACAGCGACCGCGACGGCCCGCCGCCCGACACGACGAGCGTCCGGTCCCCGGTCGTTTCGAGTCTCACTACCGTCCATCCCCCGGCGATCGTCGCCTCTTCGATCGGTAGGCTCGTCGAGAGGGTAAGTGTGACGCTCACGTCGGTGTTCCCCGATCGGAGCGTGAGCCGGTGTCGCGCCGGCTGGGCCGCCGGATCGGCGAGCCGCGTGATCTCGATCCGGTAGGACTCGCCGGCGACTCGGCGCGGGAGGTCGACGCCGACGCGGACCGACCGGGAGGCGCCGTCGACGCGGGCGAGCCGATCCGCGTCCGCGACCCCGGCCGCCAGCTGTTCGCCGATCACGGTCAGTTCCTCGCGGACGACGCGCTGGCGCTGGTCCTCGACGTAGCCGCTCGCGCCGACGAGCAGTCCGGTGATGAGCACCGCGGTGATCCCCAGCGCGACGACGTAGTTGACCGTGATCGAGACGCCTCGGTCGGCCCGCTCACCCCGGTCGGCCCGCTCGCCCCGCTCGTCCCGCTCACCCCGGTCGCCCCGGTCGGCGTCGGACGCTCCGACGGGCGGCCGCCCCCCGGTCGTCGGGGCACGGTCCCTCATCGCGGCCGCACCTCCACCGTCACCGCGTAGTCGAGCCCCTGCGTTCGGTAACCGACCCGCAGCTCCGCGGCGTAGACGGCGTAGGTCCAGTAGGGCGGTCCCGATCCCGCCTGCGGCGGGGAGAGGACGGCCAGTCCCGACGGCGGCTCGTCGAGGACCATCGTGTAGGTCCCGCCGGCAGCCTGGCCGTCCCGGAAGCGGACGGCGGCGTCCGTGGACACGTCGTCGACGCGGGCCAGTGCGTCGCAGGGCGCCCCGCCGACAGACCCGTTCGCCACGTCGATCACGAACGTCCCGTCCGTGACCGACCCCGCCGTGCAGGTCGTCGTCGTGCCGCCGGCGTCGATCCGGACCTCCGGGTTCCCGCCGTCGTCGTAGACATAGAGGCTCTGGGTGCCCGCGTCGGAGGTGACGTTGACGTGGAAGACCGCGTCGGCGACGACGTCACCGGGCGAGTCCGCGAGCGTCGACTCCGCGACGGTGAACCGCAGCGAGCGGATCCCCGAGAGGTCGGGATCCGCGGCGACCGTCCAGTTGCCGTCCCCGCCGGCGTCGGTGAAGTCCCGCGAGGCGTCGTCCTGCTGGACCCGCGTGCCGTTCGTGAACCCCGTGACGGTGACGTCCGCGAGCGCCCCGGCCACGGCCCGGTGATGCGATGCGAGGTCGTCCCACCTCCGCATCGTTGCATCGAACGCGGCCGTGAGGTCGCTCTTCGAGGAGTTGTTGCGGTAGTTCACCGATCGGATCGTCGCGGCGCCCGCCGCTCGCGCCTCCGAGACGTAGCCGGTGACCGCGGCCGTGTCGACGCCGGCGTCCCGCGTCGCGAGGGTCCCCGTGTAGATCGCGGTGTTCAAAAGCAGCGCCAGCGCGACGAAGAGCACCGCGAGCGAGAGCGCGCCGACCAGCAGGAGCTGGCCGCGGTCGCCGTCGCGACCGTCGGCGGCGACGCCCCCGTCCGCCGCCAGTGATGTCACATCCGCCATACGACGAGTTCCACCTCCACGACCGAGTACAGTTGCTGTGTCGGCGCGGCGTCGGCCACCGGATACGACGACGCGTTCCCCAGCGTCGTCGACGAGGCAGTCCCGTCCGGGTTGCGGAGGGCGTCGTCGTCGAACAGCGTGACCAGCCGGCTGGCGGTCGAGGCGTGGTCGCTGGGGTCGCCGAGGTCGACGATCGGTATCCCCTGTCTGTCGCCGTCCGCGTTGACGTAGTACAGCGTCAGGTCGAACGCGATGCCCCGTTCGAGGAAGACCGACCCCAGGGTCTCGCCGAACGCCGTCGGGGGCGGTCCCCGGACGTACCCCTCGCCGGTGGCGTCGTGCCAGCGCCCCTCGGACTCGTTCCAGTACAGGAGGGTGGCCGCGAGCGTGCCGTTCTCCTCGGCCGCGGCGAGGACGCCCTCGGCGATCGCCGCCTGCTGGTTTTCGATGTGCTGGCTCGAGGTGCTCCCCGTCAGGGGCGTCACGGCCGTCACCTGGAGCGCGAAGACGAGACTGGAGACGAGGAGCATCGCCGCCGTGATCGCTTCGAGCGTGTGGGCCTGTGCGCGTGCCATCGGTCACCACGTCCTCACGAGCAGCCGGTACGTTTCGCCGCCGACGAAGACCACGCGCCGCGCGGCCGTCACCGACGCCGTCTCCGGGAGGGGCGGGCCGGCGGTCCAGGTCCCGCCGTCGGCGACTCCGCCGTCGAGCGTCCGGACCGAGACGTTGACCGCCGTCGTCTCCTCGAGTGTGAACACCGCCGTCGTCGTGTCGGCGGTCGTGTCGAACCGACACGCCGTCGGGGCGTTCGGCCCGCCCCGGAGCTGCGCGAAGAACCCGTCGGTACAGGTCGCGTTCAGGACGTACGGCCCGCCGGGATCGCCGAGGTCGTCGGTCGCGAGCGAGGTCGCGAGCCGGTCGGCGGTCTGGGGGCTGTCGACGCTGGCGAACGGCGCGAAGATCGTCGGGATGAAGGCGACGACGAAGGCGGTCACGAGCAAGAAGAGGCTCGCCCCGACGGCGAAGTCGACCGTGGTCTGCGCGCGGGCGGCGCCTCCCTCCTCCGGCGCCACCACCATACCGATCGCCGGTCTCGGCGACATCAGCCGACCACCATCCACACGCCGAGTGCGATCGTCTGGAGGACGACGACGAACTTCACGCCGGAGACGATGCTGGCGTCGCGGATGTAGCCGCTTATGAACCCCGAGAGCGCGGCCTGCAGCGTGACGGCGTGGAAGAAAAGCACCGACAGCACCGCGGTGTCGACGCCGCCGCCGAAGCTGAGGCCCTGCGATGCGACCCCGCTGCCCGACGATCCGGCCTGTGAGGCCAGTCCGGCCATCACGTCGAGGAACTGCGTCTTCAGGATGGCCATCACGCCCAGGAGCGTGAGGTACGTCATCAGGATGATCGCCACCTGCATCCGCGTGCGCGACTTCCGCTCGCGTTCGATGTCGTCTTGGTTCTCGGAGGCCTGCGCCGCGGTCGTCAACACCTCCGTGATCTGGCTGGAGGCCTCCTGGGCCTTCGAGATGAGTTTCACCGTCCGCGCCAGCCGCGGGATGTGGTACTTGTTGTTGAACTCGACCAGCGCGCTCCGGAGGCTCATCCCGTAGTTCACCTTCGCGTGCATCACCTCGAACTCGTCGGCGAGCGTGCCCGAAGAGGTGTCCGCGACCGTCTCGATCGACTCCAAGAGGGTCTGGCCGGTGTCGTTCGCGCTGGAGAGCTTCCGGAGGTTGTCGGAGAGCTTCCCCGTGATCGAGTTCCGCATCCGGACGTTCCAGGCGTGAAACGCCGCGAGCGGGACGCCGACGACGTACACCGGGACGTACCACCAGACGAACGTCCCCCAGACGGGATTGGCGACCAGCGCCTGCCACGAGAGCGGCGCCGCACCGTTGGCGAGTGCCACACCGAGAAGAGCGGTCGCCGTCGGGACCGTCAACACGAGCGTGAAGAGTGGGTGGTCGCGGAAGAACAGGTGCGGGTGGCAGAGCAGTTGCATCGTCTTGTGGGTCCCCTCGCGGTCCCGGATGCGATCGAAGACTCGGAACTCCCCGACGAAGCTCTCTATCAGCCCCATGTGGACGAGCCCCTCGCGGTTGACCTGTTCGAGCCGCTCGGATCCTGCCGTCGGCTGGAGGTATCCGTCGCCGGGTTCGTCCTGTTTGACCGTCGAGACGAGCACCAGGAAGCCGACGCCGGTGAGCGGGACGAGACCGTACACCGTCACGTACAGCAGCCGTTGCTGGGCCTGTCCCATCATACTCATAATCACGAGGATGATGATGAGTAAAAGCGGGAAGAGCGAAAGCGTCATATACATCTCGCCGAACAGTTCGAGCGTCTCCAGGACGGTCTCTTGTTCCTGCTTTGCGGTCCGGAGGTGTTTTTCCTTCTTGTCGTCGAGGAACTGCTCCATATCCCCGCCGGAGTTGACGATCGAGAGCATATCGGTCAGGAACTGCGAGAGTTCCTCGGAGGGGGTCGTCACCGCCTGGTCGCGGATCGCGTTCCGGTAGTCGACCCCGAAGTACTCCGTCTCGCGGACGATGCTCTGGAACTCCTTCGCCACCTCGCCGTAGGTGTCGTCGGCGCGACCCATCGCCTCCAGGATCTCCAGTTGGTTCAGCCCGCCCACCGAGAGCGCGTACATAAACGAGATGGCGTCGGGGAGGAGCATATTGATCTCGCGCTTCCGCCCGGAGGCCTTGGAGTACGGCACCGCCACGAGCGCGCCGAAGCCGAGCGCGAACCCGATCGACCCGAAGACGAGTCCCGAGAGGACCGTGACCGCCGGCACCGTGAGCGCGTTCAGCGCCTCCGCGGCCGCCCGACTCCCGACCGGGAGTCCGATGCTGAAGACGGCCGGCGAGACGATCCCGAACTCGAACATCGCCCAGCCGAGGGCCGTCCCGAGCAGCCAGAGCAGTCCGCCGGCGAGGACGCCGACCGCCAGCGCGTGGGAGAGATACAGCTCCACCGTCGCCGGCATCCGCGCCTGGGCGAGCTTGCGTTCGACGTCGGCGACGAAGTCGCCGTCCTCGTCGAAGAGCCACTGGAACAGGGGATAGAAGGCGTCGCCGAGCGCGTCGGTGCTCCGGTCGAGCCCCTCCGGGTCGGTCTCGCCGACGTCGAGGCTCATCCGTTTTCACCCGTCGATCCCCGGCGGTCGCCATCCTCGTCGGTGCCGTCGTCCCCGTCGCGGTCGGCCGCGTCGTCGGCGTCTTCGTCGCTCGGCGTGACCGCCTCGAACTCGGTGAAGTCGCCGGCGCCGCCGTCGTCTGCCTCCTCGCCGGCATCGCCGCCGTCGTCTGCC
>JBDGUP010000060.1:0-27373 GCA_042215815.1 Haloquadratum sp.
CGCGGACGAGGACGTCTTCTTCCACATGGAAGACGTCGGCGGCCCCGACCTCGAGGAGGGCCAGGAAATCGAGTTCGACATCGAGCAGGCGGACAAGGGTCCGCGGGCGACGAACGTCGAGCGCCTGTAGTCGGAACGACGTCGACGACGCACACGTAGCGGGCGGAGGCTGGCAGTCAAGCGGGCGAGCGGGTCCGGTTCGGTTGCGGCAGTTCTCTGAACTATCCTTCTCTCGAAGGTCGAAGTCCCAGTCACGACGCCGTCGAACGGCCAGACGCTCCGAGGACGTCAGCGACGAGGCCCGACTGCACCGACCGGGTCCGCTGCGCCCGCCGACACGTTCTCGTCGGGGGCGGCCGAAGGGGTGGTATGGCCGCTCCGGACGCCGAGATGGAGTACGTCGAAGCGGGCGAGGCGCGCGTGCCGAAAGTCGGCTTGGGAACGTGGCAACTGACCGGCGAGACCTGCTATGAGGCGGTGTCGACGGCGCTCGAACTGGGCTACCGCCACGTCGACACGGCGCAGTTGTACGGGAACGAGACCGAGGTCGGACGAGCGATCGCCGACGCCGACGTCGATCGGGAGGCCGTCTTCCTCACGACGAAAGTGGCGCCGGGGAACGCGGGTAGCGACGACCTGCGTCGCTCGGTGGAGGCGAGCCTCGATCGCCTGGAGACGTCGTACGTCGACCTCCTGTTGTTGCACTGGCCGAACCCGCTCGTGTCGATCGACGAGACGATGGGCGCGATGGATCGCCTCGTCGACGCGGGAACGGCGGCGCACGTCGGCGTCAGCAACTTTCCCGAACTCCTCTTGGAGCGCGCTCGCGAGGCCGCGGACGCGCCGCTGGTGACGAATCAGGTGCAGTTCCACCCGTATCGGCCACAGCGGGGGATGCTGGGCTACTGTCAGTCGGAAGGGCTGTTTCTCACCGGTTACAGCCCGCTGGCGCGGGGCCGCGCGATTCAGGACGACGACGCACAGCGGCTGGCCGACGAGTACGGAAAGACGCCCGCCCAGGTCGTGCTCCGGTGGGCGACACAGCACCGCGACGTCGTCGTCATCCCGAAGTCCGCCGACGAGACCCACCTCCGGCAGAACCTCTCGATCTTCGACTTCAAGCTCACTCGCGCGGAGATCGACGAGCTCACGAAGCCGTCGCTCGTGAAAACTGCCGCGGCGATGCTCGGCGGTGTGCTGAGCGATCTCCGACCGTGACGTCGCCGACGGACGAGACGGACGAATCGACGGCCGGTGCCGGCGAACCGACCGGCGGTGCCGACGGGCGCGCTACGCCGCCGGGTGGCTCGTCGCCGGTGCGATCGACGGGAACGACGACCGCCCCGCTGCTACTGTCTGGTGTCGCTGTGTACCGCTGCTGGTTCGCTGCCCCCATTCCGACGAACCAGCGGTACTGACCAGAGACAGTATCAGTCCAGTTCTTCGGCGAGCACGTCGCGGAGCGACGCGATCTCCGCGGCGTCGACCGCGAGGTTCGTCCCGCCCACCGAAAGCGAGAGCGTACCGTCGGCGGTCGCCTCCCCCAGGTTCGTCACCGGCGCGACGCCGTCGAACGCCGCGTCGACCGCGTCGGGATCGGTCGTCTCGATCACGGCCCGCCCCGGCGTCTCCTCGAAGAGCGTGACGAGGTCGTCGACGCGGACGTCGGCGCCCGCCTCGTCGGTGACCATCTCGGCGAGGGTGACCGCGAGGCCGCCGTTACTCACGTCGTGGACCGCGAGCGTCGCGTCGGCGTCTGCGACCTTCGCGAGCGCTTCGACGACGTCGCTCGCGCCGTCAGGGGGCGCCGGGAACCGATCCGAGCCGCCGACCTGCGCGAGGAGTTCCGAGCCGCCGAGCGCGCCGCTCCCGGCGCCGACGAGCAGGAGCGTGCCCGTCCCGTCGAGGGCCGCTGGTGGGGCCTCGTACCCCGGCTTCGTGCCGACCATCGCGAGCGTCGGCGTCGGCGGGATCGGACCCGCCGCCGAGTCGTTGTACAGCGAGACGTTGCCGCCGACGACCGGCACCGAGAGCTCGCGGCACATATCCGACAGTCCGTCGACGATGGCGGTGAAAGCGCCGTAGACGTCCGGCTTTTCGGGGTTGCCGCCGTTCAGGCAGTCGACCGCCGCCAGCGGCGTCGCGCCCTTCGCGGCGAGGTTCGTCGCATTCTCCAGCGCGACCGCGCGGGCGCCGTCGTAGGGCGCGGCGTCGGTCCAGGCGGGCACGGCGCCCGCCGAGATCGCGAGGCCGGTGCCGGCTTCCCGGACGGCGACGAGCGCCGCGTCGTCGCCGGGGCGGAGCGCCGTCCGGACGCCGACTTCGTGGTCGTACTGGCGGTAGACCCACCGCTTCGACGCCGTATTCGGCGCGCTCACGACCGCCTCGAACGCGGTCCGCAGGTCAACGTCGGGGCGGTCCCGGCTCGGCTGGGTCGGCTCGACGGTGTCGAGGTCGTTCGTCGGTGCGCCCTCGGCGAGGAACTCCGGCGGGACGTCGACGACCGTCTCGCCCTCGAAAGAGCAGACGTAGTTGCCCGCCGTCACTTCGCCGATGACAGAGCAGCCGAGGTCGTACTTCGCCGCGATCGATTCGACGGCGTCGACGTCCTCGGGACGGACCTCGTAGCACATCCGCTCTTGGGACTCGGCGAGGACGATCTCCAGCGCGTTCATATTCGGCTCGCGCTGGTGGACGCGTTCGAGTTCGATCCGCGCGCCGAGACCGCCCTTCGCGACCATCTCGGCGGTGGCGCCCCCGAGGCCGGCCGCGCCGAGGTCGCGGGCCGACTGGACCAGGTCGCCCCCGATGAGCTCCTCGTTCGCCTCGATCAGGAGCTTCTCGGAGTAGGGGTCGCCGACCTGGACCGCGGGCCGGTCTTCGGTCTCGGCGTCTTCGGAGAGGTCTTCGCTCGCGAACGACGCGCCGCCGAGACCGTCCCGGCCGGTCGCGTTGCCGACGAGCACGAGCGTGTTCCCGGGCGACTGGGCTTCGGCTGTCACCAGGCGCTCGTCGTCGAGGAGACCGACGCAGGCGACGTTGACGAGCGGGTTCCCCTCGTAGTCGTCGTGGAACTCGACGCTCCCCGCCACGGTGGGGACGCCGATGGCGTTGCCGTAGTCGGCGATCCCCTCGACGACGCCGTCCAGCAGATAGCGGGTGTGCTCGCGCTCGAACCCGCCGAAGTAGAGGCTGTCAGCCAGTGCGATGGGGTAGGCGCCCATCGAGAGCGTGTCGCGGACGATGCCGCCGACGCCCGTCGCCGCGCCGTCGTAGGGGTCGACGTACGATGGGTGGTTGTGGCTCTCGATCCCCATCGTGATGTACGTCTCGTTCTCGGATTCGCCGTCGTTGTCCGGCAGGCTGACGACGGCGGCGTCGTCGCCGGGGCCGACGACGACCTGGTCGCCCTCCGAGGAGAACGAAGAAAGCAGCGGGCGCGACGAGCGATACGCGCAGTGTTCGCTCCAGAGGTTCTCGAACAGCGCGGCCTCCGTCGACGTGGGGTCGCGTCCGAGTTCGGCCGTGATGAGTTCGCGATCGGAGTCCGGCAGGCTCATTCGCTTTGGTGTTCAAGAAGGCCAGATTAATGCTTTTCTGTGTGCCCGGACGTGCATCGCGTCCGCACGCCGACTGCGAGCGCCCACGGCGCGGTATCGGGGTGCTTTTTTAACCGGGATGCCAAGGCACGTCCGTGCTATCGGTCGAGCTGCACGCCCACTCGTCGCTGTCGTACGACGGTCGCGACCCGGTCGAGCTCCTGCTGTCGCAGGCGGAGGCGATCGGACTCGACGCGCTCGCCGTGACCGACCACGACGAGATCGACGCGAGCCTCAGAGCCGCGGAGCTGGCCCCCGAGTACGGACTGGTCGGCATCCCCGGGATGGAGGTGACCTCCGAGGCCGGTCACGTCCTCGCGTTCGGGATCACAGAACTCGTCGAGGCCGGCCTGTCGTACGACGAGACGCTCGACCGGATCCACGAACTGGGCGGCATCGCGGTCGTTCCGCACCCCTTCCAGTCCTCGCGGCACGGGGTCGCCGCGGAGATCAGAAGCGACCAACTCGCGAAGGCGGACGCCATCGAGGTGTACAACTCCCGGCTCTTCACGGGCCGCGCGAACCGGAAGGCAGAGCGGTTCGCAACGGAGCGCGGCCTGCCGAAGACCGCCGGTAGCGACGCCCACATCGGCGAGATGGTCGGGCAGGCCGTCACCGAAGTCGCGACCGACGATCGGTCGGTCGACGGCATCCTCGAGGCGATCGTCGCCGGCAAGACGAGCGTCGTCGGCAGTCGAACGCCGTGGCGCATCTCCTTCCGACAGTTCGGCGGCGGCATCAAGCGCCGGATCGAGCGGACAGTCTCCGACATCGTATGACCGAGCGCTCATCATGACTGTCGTCGTCTCTTCGCGGTGCACGCCGGCACCGGAAGTGGCGACCACCGGTACAAAGCTACAGCCGCCAGTATCACTCGGCGACCAGGGATAGATGCACCGCGACGCCGACGCCCCGGATGCGGGCTCGAACGACGAAGCGATCGACGGCGCGCCGCCCAGCCTCGTCCGCGACGCGATCGAGACGGGGACGTCGCTCCCGGGAACCGCCGGTTTCGCGGGCGTGATCGACGGCTGTCTCGTCCGCGACGTGCTCGGGCGACGACCGCTCTTCGTCGAGACCGGCGACGCCCGGCAGTGGGCGTTCGATCCCCGGGAACTCGCCGACCCGGTCGCGGTGGGAGCCGGAACAGTGCGATCGCGCGGCGAACCGTGCGAATCGGCGGAGCGCCGGTGGCGACTCCCGGCCCCCGACCCGGCGACCGACGACGACCGCGCGCTCGCGGCCGTCCGGGAGGCGGTCCTCGAACGGACGCGGGGGGTCGGGCGGGAGACCGAGGGGGGAAGCGACGCCGACGCCGACGCCGCGGTCGGCGCCACTGGCGCCGACGACGTCGCGGTCGCGTTCTCCGGCGGCGTCGACTCCGGGGTCGTGGCCGCGGGCGTCCCGGACGCGCCGTGTTACGTCGCCGGCTTCGAGGGCTGTCACGACGTCGCGGCCGCGCGCGAGGCGGCCGCGGCGATGGACCGCGAGCTACGGGTCGTCGAACTCACCCACGACGACCTCCGGGAGGCGATTCCGGTGCTCGTCGACGCGCTCGGCC
Organism: Haloquadratum sp.; assembly: GCA_042215815.1. Classification (GTDB taxonomy): domain Archaea; phylum Halobacteriota; class Halobacteria; order Halobacteriales; family Haloferacaceae; genus Haloquadratum. The sequence continues at coordinate 5,161 of JBDGUP010000060.1, forward strand.
GCACGAACCCGATGGACCTCTCGATCGCGCTGCCGCTGTACCTCGTCGGCGAGCGTGCGGCGGCCGACGGGTACGAGCGGCTCGCGGTCGGACAGGGCGCCGACGAACTCTTCGGCGGGTACGCGAAGGTCGCGAAGGCGCCCGAGGACCCGCGCGTCGACGCCGATACCGTCCGCGGCGCCCGCCGCGAAGTGCTCGCGACGCTCCCCGAACAGGCCGCCCGCGACGTGCTCGCGACGCGCGCGGCGGGCGTCGAGCCGGTGGCGCCCCTGCTCTACGACGACGTCGTGCGCGCGGCGCTCCGGCTCCCGGGTCACCTCCTCGTCGAACGGGCGGACGGCGGAAACGAGAGCGGGAGACGCCGGAAGGTCGCACTCCGGGAGGCGGCGCGCGGCGTCGTGCCCGACGCGGTGCGCACGGCGGACAAGAAGGCGGTCCAGTACGGGACGTACGTCTCACGCGAGCTGGACCGGCTCGCTCGCCGGGCGGGGTTCAAACGCCGGATGGACGACCACGTCGAGCGGTACGTGCGCTCGCTCGCCGGCGTCGAGACCGGGGAGACGTGAAATCGCTCCGCGTACCGTCTATTCGGTCAGCGCTGCTCGGTCCGACCGGCCCGCTCGGCGGCGTCGATCGCCTCCAGGGCGAACCGGGTCGTGTCCGGGTCGGCGTCGTTCTCTCTGAGGGCCGCGGCGTCGTACCACGCCCACGCGTCCGGTGCGGCCTCGTCCGTTCCCTGGGGGTCGATCTCCCGCGAGTCGACGCGGGCGAAGTAGACGTGGTCGATGTGCTGGTGGCCCACGCTCCCGTCGTCGTGGACGTTGACGTCGTAGAGCATCTGATAGCGCGGCTGCGGCAGGGCGCGGCCGGCCGGCGCGTCGACGCCGTCGGTCTCGCCGATCAGCGTCGCCGTCAGGCCGGTCTCCTCGGACACCTCTCGCAGCCCCGCCTCGTGGGGGAGTTCGTCGCGGTCGACGTGTCCGCCCGGCGGGACCCGGACGCCGAAGCGGTCGTGGCGGTGGAGCGCGACCGCGCCGCTCTCGACGATGTACACCGTGGCGGTGAAGTGTCGCGTCGTCTCCATACCCGGGGATCGATCGCGGCCGACGTTGCTCTTGTGATTCTCGGACACCGAAACCCTTACTCCCGGGCCACGGCTCCACTCGGGTATGAGCGACACGCCCGACGACGACGCCGGCGTCGTCGACGCCGAGGAGGTCGAACACGTCGCAGAGCTCGCCCGCGTCGACCTCGACGCCGAGGAGGTCGACGCCTTCGCCGAGCAGTTCGCGGAGATCCTCGAGTACTTCGAGGCGCTCGACGAGGTCCCCGAACTCGAGAGCGAGCCCGACCTGGTGAACGTGATGCGCGCCGACGAGGTCGAAGCGAGCCTCGAGCAGGCTGACGCGCTGCGGAACGCCGAAGCGACCGAAGACGGCTTCTTCAAGGGGCCGCGGGTGTCCTGATCCCGATGAGCCTGAACGCGTTCGTCACCGAGGAGACGATCGAAGGCGACGACGACGGCCCGCTCTCGGGCACGACCGTCGCCGTCAAGGACAACATCAGCACCGCGGGCGTCCGGACAACCTGCGGGTCGGCGATGCTGGAGTCCTACGTGCCGCCCTACGACGCGACGGTGGTCGAGCGGCTGAAAGACGCCGGTGCGACCATCGTCGGCAAGACGAATATGGACGAGTTCGGGATGGGCGGGACCACCGAGACGTCGGCGTACGGCCCGACGAAGAACCCCGTGGACGAGGCGCACGTCCCCGGCGGCTCCTCGGGCGGTTCTGCGGCCGCGGTCGCCGCCGGCGAGGCGGACCTCGCGCTCGGCTCTGACACGGGCGGTTCGGTCCGCAACCCCGCGGCGTTCTGCGGCGTCGTCGGCATCAAGCCCACCTACGGGCTGGTCTCGCGGTACGGTCTCGTCGCCTACGCAAACTCCCTAGAGCAGATCGGCCCGATCGCGGAGACGGTCGCGGACGCGGCCGCGCTCTTGGATGTGATCTCGGGGCCGGACCCGAAGGACTCGACGACCCGGTTCGACGCCGCCGAGGAGGGGGCGGCCGTCGCCCCCGACGGCGACCACCCCGCGGCCGACGCCGACTACGCCGCGGCCGCCGACGGCGACGTCGACGGGACGACGATCGGCGTCATCACCGACCTGCTCGACGGCGCCGACGACCGCGTCGTCGAGGCGTTCGAGACCGCCCTCGACGACCTCCGGGCACAGGGGGCAGAGACTGTCGAGGTCACGCTGGACTCGCTCGAACACGCCGTGCAGGCGTACTACGTGATCGCGATGTCGGAGGCCTCGTCGAACCTGGCGCGGTTCGACGGGGTCCGCTACGGCCGATCGGGCGGCTTCGAGGGCAACTGGAACGACGCCTTCGCCCGCGCCCGCGAGGAGGGATTCGGCGAGGAGGTCAAGCGCCGCATCCTCCTCGGCACGTACGCCCTCTCGGCGGGTTACCACGACAAGTACTACAAGAAGGCCCAGGACGCCCGCGCGTGGGTGAGGCGCGACTTCGACGAGGCGTTCGAGCGCGCCGACGTGCTCGCGACGCCGACGATGCCCGTGCTCCCGCCGGAACTCGGCGAGAGCCTCGACGACCCGCTCCAGTTGTACCTGATGGACGCCAACACCGTCCCGGTGAACCTCGCGAACCTCCCCGCCATCTCCGTCCCGGCCGGCGAGGCCGACGGGCTTCCGGTCGGTCTCCAGTTGATCGGCCCGACGTTCGGCGAGGAAGCGATCGTCCGGGCGGCGTCGGCGGTCGAAGCGTAGCGGAGCGGGGCGGAGCGGAGCGGTACGCTTTCAATGCCCCCGAGCGGATCCGCACCTGATGTATCTCATCGTCGTCGGCGCCGGCAACATCGGCACGCCGCTCATCGAGATCGCAACGCAGGGTGGCAACGAGGTCGTCGTCATCGAGCGCGATCCGGCGAAGGCCGAAGCCGCGGCGACGCAGTTCGACTGTCTCGTGCTGAACGACGACGCGACAGAGAAGGAGACGCTGTTGGACGCCGGGGCCGACCGCGCCGACGCGCTCATCTCGACGACGGACCAGGACGCGACGAACATTATGGTCTGTCTGCTCTCGAAGGAACTCGAGATCCCGGACGTCGTCTCCGTGGTGCACAACCCCGAACATATGACCCTCTACCGTCAGATCGGCGTGAACACGATGGAGAACCCCCAGCGGCTCATCGCGGAGTACCTCTACCGCGCGGTGAAACACCCCTCCATCGTCGACTATATGCGGATCGGCGAGGAGGCCGAGGTCTTCGAGATCCAGGTGCGCGAGGCGGCGCCGATCGCCGGGATGGCGATTCAGGAGGCGGCCGACGCGGGCCTCCTCGACAGTGAGATGCTCGTCGTCGCGATCGAGCGCGACGGCGACAGCGAGCCGATCACGCCCCGCGGCGACACGGTCGTCGAAGCGGGCGATCTGCTGACGGTCTACTCCGCGAGAGGGGCGACGCCGGAGGTGACCGACGTGTTCGGTCACCTCGAGGACCACTGATAATGTCTATTGCCAGCCATTACCGCTGGTTCGCCGCAACGGGGTGGCGAACCAGCGGTACACAGAGACAAGAGACAGTATGATGGCTCGCGAGCGCCGGCAGAGCGGGTCCAGGGTGCGCGCCCACGTTGCCACGATCGCGCGCGACGTCGGCTCGTTGCTGGCGATGGAGTCGGGGCTGATGGCCGCGTCCGTCCTCGTCGCTGCCGCGTTCGGGGAGTGGTACGTCGCGACCGCGTTCGTCGTCGCGAGCGGGCTCACCGGGATCGTCGGGTTCGGCGCGCGCTGGGCGTTCGACCTCGCGCCCGAGCCGCGGATGAAACACGGGATGGTCATCGCTGCGAGCGGCTGGCTGCTGACCGCGCTGTTCGGGGCACTGCCGTTCTTCTTCGCGGCGCACCTCGTCCCGGCGGAGGTCGCGACCGGGTTCGTCCCGGCGGGCGCGACGTACGACCACTCCAGCCTCCGCTACTTCGCGAACCCGCTCCACGCGGTCTTCGAGAGTATGAGCGGCTGGACGGGCAGCGGCCTGACGATGGCCGTCCACGAGCCGTCGTTGCCCCGCGGTATCCAGTGGTGGCGCTCGCTGATCCAGTGGGTCGGCGGCGTCGGCGTGATCGTCCTCACGGTGTCGATCCTCTCGCGTCCGGGCAGCGGGAGCTACGCGCTGTACCGCTCCGAGACGCGCGAAGCGAAGATCCACCCGAGCGTCGTCTCGACGGTCCGCACCGTCTGGAAGCTCTTCGTCGGCTACACGGCGATTTCGGTCTGCCTGCTCTTCGTCGGGATCGCCCTCTCGGAGTACGGCGCGCGACTCCCGCTGTGGGAGGTTGGCTGGCAAGCGCTCAACCACGCGATGACGGGACTCTCGACCGGCGGGTTCTCCGTCACGGACAACTCGATCGCGACCTACGACTCGCCGCTCATCGAGGTCGTGCTGTTGCCCGTGATGACGCTCGGCGCGATCGCCTTCCCCGTCCACTACGCGGTCTTGGCGGATCGCGACCTCCGGCCCCTGGTCTCGGACCTGCAGACGCGGTGGCTGTTCGTCCTCTTTGTCGTCGGCGTCGTCGGTCTCTCGATACAGAACGTCGTCTCGATCCCCGTCGCCGCGGACGCCTTCGATCGGGCCGGCGCGTGGCTGGGGCTCGGACCGGTCTTCGGACCGCTCGCCGCCGACGCCGTCCGCGACTCCACGTTCCAGTGGATCAGCGCGCTCTCGTGTACGGGCTTTCAGTCGGCCCCGGTCGGCCGCTGGGCCGCCGGCGGAAAGCTCCTGCTCTCGGGCGCGATGATCCTCGGCGGCGCCGCCGGGTCGACCGTCGGCGGCATCAAGATCATCCGCGGCTACACGATCGCTCGCGGGATCAAGTGGCAGTTCGACCGCGTCTTCCTCCCCGCCAGCGCCGTGGTCGGCATCCGGATCGACGGCCGGCGGCTCGACCGCGAGGAGATGGAACGGGAGTTCTCTGAGGCCGCTATCGTCACGCTACTGTGGCTCGTCGTGCTCGCCGCCTCCAGTCTCGTCCTCGTCAACGTGGCCGGCCCGGCGTTCAGCTACGCCGACGCGCTGTTCGAGGTGGCGAGCGCCCAGGGCAACGTCGGTCTCTCGACCGGCATCACGGGGCCGGCGATGCCCCCGGTGGCCGAGGCGATGTTCGTGCTGAATATGTGGGTCGGTCGCCTGGAGATCATTCCGATCCTCGTGTTCGCGCGGTCGCTTCTCTACGGCTTAGAACCCTGATCCGGTGATCGCCATCAGCGCGTCCAGTACTCGGACGTCAGGAGCACCAACACCGGGACGATTTCGAGTCGCCCGATCCACATCAGGAGGACCATCCAGAGCTTGCCCGCGTTCGAGAACGCCAGGTAGCTCCCCATCGGACCGACCGCCCCGAACCCCGGTCCGACGTTCCCGAGCGTCGACGCCGTCGCCGACAGCACCTCCAGTATCGAGAGGTCCAGTCCGACGCGGAGCGCGTCCAGCAACAGCACGCCGGCGCCGACGAAGAAGATGACGAGATACAGCAGCGTGAACCCGTAGATCCCCCGCACGGCGCGTTCGTCGATCGTTCGCCCGCCGAGCCGGATCGGGCGAACGGCCTCGGGGTGTGCCGTCGTGAACAGCTCCCGGCGGATCGACTTCAGGATGACATACCAGCGGACGATCTTCACCGCGCCGCCGGTCGACCCCGCAGAGCCGCCGATGAACATCGCGAAGAACAGCACGTACTGGGCGGCCGGTCCCCACGCGTTGAAGTCCATATTCGCGTAGCCGGTCGTCGTCACGATCGAGACGATCTGGAACGCCGCATACCGGACCGACGGCAGGACGTGGCCGACGATCTCCGCGCGGACGGCCGCCAGATACGACGCGTCGTACGTCCCGGTCGCCGGGGCGGCGCGCGCGAGCCCGCCGCCGGTGAACAGGACCGCGGCCACTACCGCGGTCAGGACGCCGATCGTCCCGAGGTAGAACCGGAACTCCGGGTCCCGGAGCAGCCGCCGGGGCTCGCCCGTCAGGACGTGCCAGAACAGCGCGAAGTTGGTCCCGGCCGCGATCATAAAGGGGACGATGATCCACTGCGCCGCGGCGCTGAACGCCTCGATGCTGCGCGCCGCCGGCGAGAACCCGCCCGTGGGCATCGTCGTGAGCGCGTGCGCGACCGCGTTGTAGAGTGTCATCGCCGGGTCGATCCCCGCGAGGTGCAGCGCGTACAGCAGGACGATCTGGAGGACGGTGATGCCGAGGTAGGCGCCCCAGAGCGCCCGCGCCGTCTCGGCGATGCGCGGCGTGAGCTTCTCGATGCCGGGACCGGGCGCCTCGGCGTCCATCAGCTGGGCGCCCCCGACCGACAGTTCCGGGAGGATCGCGACCGCGAGGACGACGATCCCCATCCCGCCGAGCCACTGGGTGAGCTGCCGCCACAGCATCACCGCGCGGGTGTGCGACGCGAAGGAGATGTCGCCGAGGACGGTCGCGCCGGTGGTCGTGAAGCCGCTCATCGACTCGAAGAGCGCGTTCGCCGGGTTGGCGAGTGTCGATTCCGGATGGCTCGGCGGGACGAGCGGCGGGAGACCGTGTGCCTCGACCAGGTACGGGATCGCCCCGACGACCGCGACGGCGAGCCAGGTGGCCGCCACCATCAGGAAGCCCTCGCGCGCACGGAGTGTCGGGTCTGGGTCGAGCCGTTCGAGTCCGACCCCGACGGCGACGGTGACGGCGATCGTCGCGACGAACGGGGCGATCGGTTCGCCGTAGTAGAGGGCGACGACGAGCGGCAGACAGAGCGGCACGGCGAGGTACTTCAACACGGAGCCGACGAGGCTGAGGCTCGCGGCGGCGTCGACGCGGAGTTTCATAGTTTCGGGGCGACGTCGTCGACCACGTCGATGTCGGCGAAGAGGACCACGTGGTCGCCGACCTCGACGACCGTGTCGCCGCGGGGCGTGACGAACTCCCGTTCGCGGGTGATCGCTCCGACGACGACGCCGTCGGGGAGGTCCCGGACCGACTCGCGGATGGGACGGCCCGCGAGGAGGCTCTCGGCGTCGACCTCGATCTCGAGCACCTCGGCCTTGTCGGACTCGATGAGCGCGACGTTCTCGGCGTCGCCCTCGCGGGTGAACCGCGAGATCTCCTCGGCGACGACGCTGCGCGGACTCACGCCGACGTCGACGCCGACGGCCTCGAAGAGGTCGACGTACTCGCTGGCGTCGATGATCGCGATCGTCCGCTCGACGCCCATCCGCTCTGCGAGCAGGGAGACGAGGAGGTTCTTCTCGTCGGAGTCGAGCGCGGCCACGACCACGTCGGCCTCGCCCACGTGTTCGCGCTCGAGAAACTCCATATCGGTCGCGTCGGACTGCATCACGACCGTGTTCGGCAGCCGTTCGGCGAGGTCGCGGGCGCGGCCCGCCTCCCGTTCGATCAGCCGGGGGTGGAACCCCCGGTCTTCGAGCAGGCGCGCCACGTGGAGGCCGATCTCCGACCCGCCGACGACGACTACCTCCTCTGCGGTTCCGGACGGCTCGTCGGGGTCGACAGACCGGGCGAACTCGCGGACGCTCTCGGGCGATCCGATGACGACGACGCGGTCTGCCGGCCGGATGACCGTCTCGCCGCGTGCGATCTCGACACAGCCGTTCCGGAGGATGGCGACGAACGTGAGCGAGTCGAAGCGGTCCGCTTCGGCGACGGTCTGGTCTGCGATCGGGCTGTCGTCGTCGACCTCGAACTCGGCCATCTGGACCCGTCCGCCAGCGAAGGGATCGACGTCGCGGGCGGCCGGCAGCCCGATCATCCGGACGATCGACTCCGCGGCGAGCAGGTTCGTACAGACCATAAAGTCGACGCCGAAGGCGCGCTCGGACCGTTCCCACGTCCGGAGGTACTCTGTGTTCTTGACGCGGGCGATGGTGAACGCGTCGGCGATCGCCGTGACCGTCGAACACACGACGATGTTGGTCTCGTCGTCGTCCGTCGAGGCGATCACCATCTCGGCCTTCTGAACGCCGGCCTCTTCGAGCGTCGACACCGACGTGCCGTCGCCGGTCACTCCGAGCACGTCGTGGGAGTAGTTCAGCTCCTCGGTCCGGTCGGGGTCGCGATCGACGACGATCACCTCGTGGGACTCCGCGAGGTCGGCCGCGATGCTGGAGCCGACCTGTCCGGCACCGACGATGACTATCCGCACGCGCGATCACCCGGCTGCATCCTTCCCGGAAGGTGTCCACCGAGCCGGTATCCCTCTTTCGGCATCGGCCCGTTTCCGCACCCGTCCGGGAGCCGACGCACTCGCCTCGACGCCGCTTTCTCCCTCGCGGTCACCCTCGCCGTTCGACGGTCAGGTCGACGTCTCGGGCCGAGCCTTCGAGATCCGCGACGGCACGCTCGACGATCCGCGTCGCCTCCCGTTCGACGACCGGCTTGACGCGGTCTATCACCCACCCCAGCGAGACGAACGCCGGGAGGTCGACGCCGCCTTCGTTCGCCGAGTCCGGATCGTACGCCACCTCGAAAGAGACGCGAGAGGCGGTCTCGACCTCGTCCGGGGCCTGGGGAGGCGGCTCGTCGAGGGTCTCGATCCGCCAGCGGCCGCTGGCGTCGAGGCCGGTCGCGATCCGCCATTCGATGCGCTCGGGGGGTTCGACCGCCGTCACCTCCGATTCGACCGTGTAGGTGAGCTTCCACCAGGCGAACCGCAGCGCGTAGCGCGTCCCCGCGCCGCCGTCGCCATCGCGCCTGACGACCTCGCGAAGGTGTTCGGAGTACGCCGCATAGCGGGGCAAATCGACGAGGAGGTCGTACACCTCGGCCGCCGGCCGATAGACGACGGTACTGACGACGAGTTCGTCCACGTCTCTCGTTCGGGGTCGGCATAGAAAGCGTTGGGGGCCGTGGCCCGATCGGAACGTACTTGTCTCGGAGCGGTGATATACGAGACGATGGTCGGGGCGACGCTTCGGGACATCAGCAGCCACGTCGACGGCCTCGCGGTGCCGGACGGCCCCTACGCCGTCGTCTGTGGTCGGACCGGCTGCGAGCCGCATCCCGTCTCGGGACTGCGGTTCGACGACAGGGACACCGCCGCCGAGGCCGCCGAGGCGACGACCGAATACCGCGCGACGCTCCGGCAGTACGATCCCCAGGTCCCGTTCTACGAGCCGCTGGTCCACGACATCGAGAACCGGCCGGTCGCGGTGACCGCGGGGGCCGACACCGGCGACCGTCTGCGGTATCTCTCCTTCTGCCACGACGTCGCCGGCGCGGTCTTCGAGGCCTTTTCGGACGCCGGGCTCCGGGAGGTCGAATCCGCGGCGACGGAGACGTATCTGACGCTCGCGGAGGTCGTCGAAAACCGCGACGACCTCTGTCTCACGATGCTGTGGAGCGTGACGAGCGAACTCGCCCACCGGACCGGCCGGACCGAGCAGTCCCGGGTCGTCGACGCGGCCGCGTCGGCGCTCCGCGAACCGCTGTCGCCCGCGGCGATCCGTCCCGACGAGGCGATCCGGGCGGCGCTCGAACACCTCGATTCGATCGGCTTCGTCGGCTCGCACTCGATCGCTCCGGCCGCCGACGGCGACGAGTGGCTCGTGACGCTCGGCGACTACGCGCTCGCAGAGCGGACCGGACGCCTGCCGACGCTCCCGCTCGCGGTCGCGATCGCACGGCGGCTCCCCGAGACGACGGTCCGCCTCGCGGCGGCGACGCCGCTCGGCGACCGCCGGTGGCGGCTCCGTGTCGACCCCGGCGGCGTCCCCTCGGGGCTGGTCTCGCTGGACGCGACCGACGACGAACGGCTCTACGCGCCCGACTCGCGGTACTGATAGTGATCGCTCTCGTCTCTCGCAGAGAATTCCCGCCGGGCGGGACGTGGGGAATCTATGAACAGTTGCGATACTCCCTCCCATAGGAGGCGCCGACGCTACTCGTCGATGCCGTCGAGGTCGATGCCGTCGCGGTACTCCTCGAAGGCGTCGTCCAGTTCGTCCTTGATCGCCTGGCGCTCGGTCTCGGTCAGTTCCCGCCCCTCCTGTGCCGCGAGGACGGCCCGCGCGAGCAGTTCGTTGTTCATCCGCATCGAGGGGTTGGCGAAGTTGCTCGAGAGGTCCTGGCGGTCGCGGGACATCTGGTTCCAGACGCCGCCCTCGGTGTAGAAGTAGGTGAAGACGAACGTCCCGCCGATGGTGACGCCGATCAGCGGCCAGGCGTACTCGCCGTGGCCGTACTGGCGGAGGGTGATCGTCGCGGTCGAGAGACCGGTCATCCCGAGCATCGCCAGCCTGATCATACCGGAGACGCCGTCGACGCGGGCCAGCCACCGGGCGGCCAGTTTGACCCACCAGCGTTCTGCAGTCATCGGCCGGCGATAGGCGCGCGGACGGTAAAACGCGACCGGATCGACCGGTGCCGACCGTCCTCCGGCCGGCCGACCGAACCGGGGAGTTTTACCCCGCCGCCCCAGAACCTGTGAGCGATGCTGGAGGGTCTCAACGTCGCGCTCGGGGTCTCGGGCAGCATCGCCGCCGTGAAGGTGGTCGAACTGGCCCACGAACTGCGGCGGCAGGGGGCGTCGGTCCGGGGCGTGATGACCGAGAGCGCGCGGGGGATCGTCCACCCGTGGGCCGTCGAGTTCGCCACCGGCACCGAGGTAGTGACAGAGATCACGGGCAGCGTCGAACACGTCGAACTCTGCGGCCGCGACGGGTGGGCTGACGTGCTGCTCGTCGCGCCCGCGACCGCCAACACCGTCGGCAAGGTCGCGAGCGCCGTCGACGACACCCCGGTGACGACGTGTGCGACCACCGCGCTCGGCGCCGGCGTGCCCGTCGTCGTCGCGCCCGCGATGCACGAGCCGATGTACGACCACCCGGGCGTGCTCGACGCCATCGAGCGCGTCGAGTCGTGGGGCGTCGACTTCGTCGAGCCCCGGATCGAAGAGGGGAAGGCCAAGATCGCGACCGAGGACGCCATCGTGACCGCGGTCGCGCGCGCGACCACAGACCAGACGCTCTCGGGTCGTCACGTCGTGGTCACCGCCGGCGCGACGGCCGAGGCGATCGACCCCGTCCGGATCCTCACCAATCGCGCGTCTGGCAAGACCGGCCGCGCCGTGGCCCGCGCCTGTCACCTCCGAGGCGCCGACGTCACGCTCGTCCACGACGGCGGCGACGTCCACTACGCCGACGCGGTGACCGTCGAGTCCGCCGCCGAGATGCGCGACGCCGTGCTGGACGCCGTCGACGACGGAACCGACGCCCTCGTCTCGGCGGCCGCCATCTCCGATTACACCGTCGAGGCGGCCGACGAGAAGCTCCGCTCGGGCGACGAGCGGACGCTCACTCTCGAACCGACGCCGAAGCTCCTCGACGACGCCCGGGCCGCCCATCCGGACCTCACGATCGTCGGCTTCAAAGCCGAGACCGAAGGCGACGACGCGGAGATGATCGCCGCCGCGCGGGACATCTTAGAGCGGACGGACCTGGCGTTCGTCGTCGCCAACGACGCCTCCGTGATGGGGGACGACGAGACCCGGACGCTCTTCGTCCGCGCGGACGACGTCGGCGAGTTCGCGGGCTCGAAGACCGCACTCGGCGCGCGGATCGCAGCCGAACTGGCGAGTGTGCTCTAGGCGTGCGGTCTCATAGTGACTACACTCACCGTGTACCGCCGAACGCCACCCCAGGCGACGGCGCTCGGCGCGAAGAGACGAGAGTAGTCACTGTCATCCGTCGTCGCCCCCCGTATCGGTTTCGTCGGCGTCGGCACCGGCGTCGGCGTCGGCACCGGCGTCGATATCGTCGCTGGACGGCTCCGCACCGGGGCGCCCCTCGCGGGGCCACGCGCCCTCGCTGAGGAAGCCGATTCCCATCCGCGAGGCCGCCCGGGAGATGACGTGTGCCCCCGTCGGCGCGGTGAGATAGAGGAACAGGATCGTCACGAGCGCGACGAGCCCGTCGCTGCCGGGTCCGAAGTAGACGAACCCCGCGAGCGCGACCCCCGAGACGCCGAGCGTCGTCGCCTTCGACGTGGCGTGCATCCGGTTGTAGACGTTCGGGAGCCGCAGGAGGCCGACCGTGCCAACGAAGAGGAAGAAGGTGCCGACCGCGAGCAGCACGACCATCAGCGCGGTCCGGACCGGGCCGACGGTCGCCGCGCCCGCCCCGTGGCCGCCCGCGGCAGCGAGGACGACGGGCGTCATCGGATGATGTCCCCCTCGGTCACGTACCGCGCGACCGTGATCGTGCTGATGAACCCGATGATCGCCAGCACGAGGCTCACGTCGACGAAGAACCCCTGTGCTGTCAGGATTCCGTAGAGGATCGCGATGGCGACCACGTTCGTCGCGATGGTATCGAGCGCGACCACCCGGTCGGGCACCGTCGGCCCGCGGATGACCCGGTAGCTCGCGAGCAGCGTGAGTGCCGCTGCGACGACGAGGGCGCCCGAGACCGCCGTCCCGAGCAGCCCGCCGAGTTCACTCGCCATCGCGCTCACCTCCGGTCCCGATCTCGGGCGCCGGATCGCTCGGATCGGCCGCCTCGTCGAAGATGACGAGCGCGTAGTCCTCCCAGGCCCGGATCGGCTCGACCACCGCTTCCGGATCGGACCCGTCGATGCTGTGCACGAAGAGCGTGTTCGTCTCGTCGTCGTAGTCCATCGTGAGCGTGCCCGGCGTGAGCGTGATGCTGTTCGCGATCGTCGTGATGGCGAAGTCCGATTCGACCCGCAGCGGAATCTCGATGACGCGGGGTTCGATCGGCATCGACGGCGCGAGGACCCGCCAGGCCACGTCGACGTTCGCGGTCAGGAGTTCGCGGACGAAGACCGACAGGTACGCGATCGCGTAGGGGATCGCGCGGGGCGTCCGCGGCCGTCCGGTCGTCGTCGCGTAGAACCGCCTGAGGACGTACGCGACGAGGAGTCCCGCCAGGAGTCCGATGACGAACTCCTCGGCGAGCCGAACGGGCGTGAGCGCGACGCCGCGGACGAAGAGCCAAAGCACCGCCAGCAGGACGCCGACGAGCGGCCAGCGACGCGTCATCGGCGCACCCCCACGACGGCGAGGAGGGCCGTCGAGCCGAGCACCGCGTCCACGTAGCGCTGGGTGTCGAGCGCGGCTTCGGCGGCGGCGAGCGCGGCCGAGTACAGCGCCTCGAACCCGATGCCGAAGCCGACGGTCGCGAGCGCGAGCGCGACGACGACGCCGACCTCGACGACGAGCGCGACACGGCGGCGCACCCGCGCTTCGGTGGTCGGCTGCCCGCCGTCGGTCGCGGCCTCGTGGTCTCGCCCCTCGTCGGTCTCGTCCGGCGGCGCGTATTCGCCCCGTCGCGGGATGAACGTCCGGACGAGGTCGCTCGGCTCGCCCCAGAACACCGCGTTCCACGCCCGGGTGTAGTAGGCGATCGTCAGCACCGCGCCGACGAGCGCGATCGCGAGCGCGACCCCCGCGCCGGTCGCACCCAGCGCCCACGCCTCGGCGGCGGTCCGGAACACGAGGAACTTCCCGAAGAATCCCGAGAGCGGCGGGACGCCGATGAGCGTGAGCGCCCCGAGCAGGAAGCCGGCCGCGAGCACCGGCGAGCGGCGCGCGATCCCGCCGAGCCGCGCGACGTCCGTGGTTCCGACGGCGTCCTGGATCGTCCCGGCCGCCAGGAACAGCAGGCTCTTCGCGAGGCCGTGGTTGACGGCGTAGACGAGCGCGGCCGCGATCCCGATCGCTTTGACGGCCGCGGAGTCGACGGTCGCTGCGACCGCCAGCGGGAGGGTGATGAACCCGACCTGACTGATGCTCGAAAAGGCGAGGATCTCTTCGAGATCGGTGCCGCACACCGCACCGACGCCGCCGAAGACGATGCTGGCGGTCGCCATCGCGAACAGGACCGGCCCGAAGAACGCGAGCATCGAGTCGCCGCCGATCAGGGGTGCGTCGACGGGGAGCGTCGCGGCCGCGAAGACCGTGAAGTACAGCCGGATCATCGCGTAGACGCCGACCTTCTTCACGACGCCGGCGAGCATCGCCGTCACCGGGGCGGGCGCGGCCCGGTAGGCCGCCGGAACCCAGAAGTGGAACGGCACCACGCCCGCCTTCAGCGCGAACACCGCGAAGAGGATCGCCGCGAGTCCCAGCACGGGGACGGGGTTCACCCCGTAGGTCTCGGGCGCGGCGAGCCGGCGGGCGATGTCCGCCATGTTCAGCGTGCCGGTCGTCGCATAGAGCCCGCCGATCGCGAGCAGCATCACGGCGCTCCCGACGAGGTTCAACACGACGTAGTTGAGCGCAGCCCGCGTCTGTTCTGCGCCGCCGTGGAAGACGACGAGGACGTAACTCGCCATCAGCATCACCTCGAACCAGACGAAGAGGTTGAACACGTCGCCGGTCAGGAACGACCCCGTCACGCCCACGAGCATGAAGTGATACAGCGAGTGATACGAGAGGCGCTGGCCGAAGCTGTCGACGTAGACCACCGAATACGCGAGCGCGCCGAGGCTCACGACGGCCGAAAGCGCCAACAGGAGTGCGGACAGCGGGTCGGCCACGAGCACGATGCCGAACGGCGCCCGCCAGTTCGAGACCGTGTAGACGAGGGTCGTCCCGGCCGACCCGAGCGGGAGGATCGCGGCCTCGACGAGCGCCGCGACGGCGGCGAGGTAGGCGATCCCGCCGAGGAGGCTGATCGCCCGCTGGATCGTTCCGTGCGTCCGCGAGAGGAGCGTCGCGACGGCGGTCACGAGCGCGACGAGGAGCGGTGCGACGACGACGGTGTTCATTCGGTATCTCCTCCGAGTTCGTACATATCGATCGTCTCGTGTTCTTCGTAGACGCGGTAGGTCAGGACCAGCGCCAGCGCGGTCGTCCCGAATCCGATCACGATCGCGGTCAGGACCAGCGCCTGGACCAGGGGGTCGGTCGGCGTCGCCCCGCCACCGTGGCCGGTGATCGGCGCGAGCCCCTGGAAGCCGCCCATCGTGATCAGGTAGACGTTGGCGCCCTGGCTGATGATGGTGATCCCCCAGACGACGCGGACCACGTCGCGGCGGAGCACCAGGTACGTCCCGAGCGCGAACAGGAGACCGAGGACGCCCGCGAGGACGAACTGCGGCTGTGTCATTCGCTTCCCACCTCCGCGACGATGGTCAAGAGCGCGCCGACGACGGTGAAGTAGACCCCGAGGTCGAACGCGAGCGCGCTCGCGATCTCGAACTCGCCGTACAGGGGCAGGTGTTCGAAGAACAGTACGCCCTGTGTCAGGAACTCGTAGCCGAAGAGGATCGGCGCCAGGCCGCTCCCGGCCGCGAGAGCCAGTCCGAACGCGAATATCCAGCGGTAGACCCCGACCGCGTCGGCGTCGGGTTCGCCGCCACCGATCGAGGTCAGCACCGCGGTCCGGACGTACGCCGGGCCGAAGATGACGTAGATGAGCGTCACCGCCGCAGCCGTGAGCACGGCTCCGATGAACCCGCCGCCCGGGAGGTTGTGGCCCTGCAAGAGCAGCGCGATCGCCGTGACGAGCGTGATCGGCACCACCAGCCGGACGACCGTCCGCGCGACCACCGTCGTCTCGCTGCCCGCCTCGTAGTCGTAGGAGGCCTCTTCGGCGCTCTCGCTCGCGGAGGCGTCGTCGGCCGCCGGGGCCGCGTCGTCGGCCGCCGGAGTCTCGGGAGCCGGCGTCGACTCGTCGCCGGTGCTCACTGTGTTTCACCCCGGTCACGCATCCGGACGAGCGTCAGGATCGCGAGCGCGGCCATCGCCACCACGGAGATCTCCCCCATCGTGTCGAACGCACGGAAGTCGACGAGGATCACGTTGACGACGTTGCCGCCGCCGCCGGCGTCGACGAAGAACGAGCCGTGTTCTGCGGGGACGCCCGCGTTCTCGGTCAGGAACTCCGCGATCGGGTCGGCCGGCGTCGCGGCGGTCGTGACGAGCACCGTCGTCGCGACCGTCACGCCGACGACCGCCGCGAGGGCGCCGTCGCGCAGCGACCGCGAGAGCGTTGCCTCGCCGTAGAACGCCGGCAGCCGGTCCAACACGAGGAGGAAGATCACGAGCACCAGCGTCTCGACGACGAGCTGGGTGAGCGCGAGGTCCGGCGCGTCGGCGAGGATGTAGAAGATCGCCACCATAAACCCGAGGATCGAGAGGGTGAGCACGCCCGCGACGTGAGAGGGCGCGATGTCGACCGCGACCGCGCCGACGATCGCCACCAGCAGCACGAGGAACATCGCCGGCGTGACGGCGAAGCCGGAGAACGCCGGCAGCGAGACGCCGGCGGCGAGGTACCCGCCCAGCGCGAGCGCGGCGACGCCGGTGAACGCCCAGCCGGCGTACGTGCGGAGCAGGCCGGTCTGGACCCGTGACGTCGCGACCGCGCCGACCGATTCGATCCCGTCGACGGCGCCGTCGTACCACCAGTTCGCCCGAACGGGCCCGCACAGCCCCGACCGGATGCCGCGGTGTATCCGGTCGTAGAACGGGAACGCGGCGCTCCCGACGAGGATCGTGACCGCGCTCATCAGCGCGTAGGGGGTCGGTTTCGTCGGGAGCGACACCGAGAACGCGTGGCCGTGTCCGTGGCCCGCCACCACGCTCCCGTAGACGTCGCCGACGAGCGCCGAGATGACGGCGTTCGGTCCCGCGGAGATGGCGACCACGAGCACGCCGAGAAGCACCGGCGGCACGAGCATCGAGAGCGGGGGCCGGTGGACCCCGCCGAGTTCGTCGGGGACCGTCCCGAAGAAAAGCGAGGCGAACTTGATCGAGTAGAGGAACGTGAAGACGCTCCCGAAGACGGCGACGACCGGGAACAGCCACGCGAGCCCGCCGGCGTGGGCGGCGGCCTCGTAGCTCGCCTCGAACAGCAGCTCCTTGGAGTAGAAGCCGTTGAACGGCGGGACGCCGGCCATCGACAGGGAGGCGACGGTCGCGACCGCGGCGGTGATCGGCAGGTGTTCGCGGAGGCCGCCGAGCTTCGATATCTCGCGCGTGCCGGCCTCGTGGGCGACGATCCCGGCGACGAGGAACAGCGCCGCCTTGAACGACGCGTGGTTCAGGATGTGGAACGCGCCCGCCTCCGCGCCGTAGGTGTTGGCGAATCCGAACCCGGCGATGATGAGCCCGAGGTGGGAGGCCGTCGAGTACGCGAGCAGTTCCTTGATGTCGGTGGCGGCCACCGCCAAGATGGCCGCGACGGTCATCGTCGCCAGCCCGAGGACGGCGACCGCGAGCGTCCACTCGCCGAGGACCGCCGCCTCTTCGGGGAGGAAGAACGGCCGGAACCGGCCGATCAGGTAGACGCCCGCCTTCACCATCGTCGCGGAGTGGAGGAACGCCGAGACGGGGGTCGGCGCCTCCATCGCGTTCGGCAGCCAGATGTGGAACGGGACCTGTGCGGACTTGGTCGCCGCGCCGACGACGACGAGCGCGAGGACGGGGACGAACAGCCCGTTGCCGTGGAGCGCGGCGCGTATCTCGGCGGCGTGCTCCAGTAAGATCGGAACGCTGTAGGTGGTCGTCCCGAGCGTCTCGCCGGCCGTCCACGCGACGAGGAGGAAGCCGACCAGCATAAACAGCCCGCCCGCGACGGTGATGAGCATCGACTTCCGCGAGGCGTAGACCGAGGCCGACTCGCTGGTGTAGTGGCCGATGAGGAGGTACGACGAGAGGCTCGTCAGCTCCCAGAAGACGAAGAGCGCGACGAGGTCGCCTGCCAGCGCGACGCCGAGCATCGATCCCATGAACGCCAGGAGCGTCGCGTAGTACTTCGCCTGCCCCGGCTCGCCGTGCATATAGCCGCCGGAGTAGGTGAGGATCAAGACCCCGACGCCGCTCGCCAGGAACGAGATCAGGAGCGCGAGACCGTCGACGTAGAACGCGAGCGAGACGCCGAGCGAGGGGATCCACTCGACGGCGACGGTGCCGTGGGCACCCCGCAGGTAGAGCCGGGACACCAGTCCCAGACAGACCAGCGCCACGGCTGCCGCCGCGTAGGCGGTCCGCTCGCCGAGCGCCCGGTAGCCGAGGGGGGCGAGCGCGGCGGCCGCGAAGGGGAGGAAAACGAGTGCGAGAACCACACCGAGTGTCGGTTGCACGCCCGGACGTGCGGACAGACCGGACTTAGGTGTTGCCAAAGCGGGCGCTACCGTCCGCCGGCCCGATCGCAAACACGTCCCATCCGTCTCATTTCTCGACAGTATATCAGAACAGCGTCGACGCGCCGAACACGGCCGCGAGGTACGCCCCGGTCGCCGAGACCAGCGCCAGTCCGATGCGGTAGCCGACGAGCGTCCGGTCGAGACCCCGATCCAGGCCGGTCGCGGTCGCCGTCAGCACGCCGGCGAGCGCGAGCACGTAGCCGCCGACCGCGGTACCGAGCGTCGACGGTCCCAGCGTCGCCGCGCCGAGTGTCGTCGATCCCGCCAGCGAGGCACTCGCCTGCGCCGTCGCCCCGGAGGCGGCCATCCGCGTCGCCATCGCGACGGTCGCGCCGCCGACGAGCGGGCCGAACAGCGCCGCCGTGTGCGCGAGCGTCCCCGTGATCGCCGACAGCTCGCGTCGCGCCTCCGCTTCGACGCGCCGGAGTTCCGTCAGGTGGTCCGCCAGCGTGACGAGCGTCGCACCCGCTGGGCGCCCCTCTTCGGCAGCGACGGCCAAGAGCGTGGCCGTCGCGTGCGCCCGGGGACTGGGGACCGCCGCGAGCGCGCCGTAGTCGCCGAGGAACGCCTCGTGGATGCCGACGCGGAGTCGGCGCTGGACGCCCGCGGCCGTCCGGAACAGGTCGCTCGTCCGCCCCGTGGTCGCCTCTCCGGCAGCCCCGAGCGCCCGTTCGACGGATTCGCCGGCGCCGACGCGGCGGCCCACGACCGCGGTCGCGTCTGCGAGCCCGGATTCGGTCTCTCGGACGTCCCGCTGGACGGCCGCCCGCGGCTGGTAGTGGGCCGCGAGCGCGGCGCCGACGCCGAATCCGACCGCGGCCACGGGGGCAGCCCAGGGCGCGACGAGCGGCCCGCCGACGAGTCCGATCGCGACACCGACGATCCCGCCCGCGACGCCGCGGTGTGCTCCCGACGGGACGGCCGGATGCGCGGCGGTCACGGGCGGCGGCGGCAGCGCGATCGGTCGCTGGAGGAGGAGCCACGCGCCCGCGCCCGCCAGCCCGATCGGAAGGGCGACGTCGTAGAGGGCGACGAACGCCGCCGTCGGGATCGAGACGCCCCCGGCCCGCGCGGCCGGCAGGACGCCGACGAGCGCCAGCGGGAGGAGCACGCCGAACGCGTAGATCCCGCTGGCGGGCCCGCGGACCGCCCCGGCGAAGTCGGCCATTTCGGCCCGCGTCCCGTCGAGGACGGTGTCGAGCGCGCGATCGAGCGCCGCGGTGCGTTCGTCCGGTGGCGCGTCGGCCGCGGCCGACAACAGCGACGTCGCGCGGTCGAGCGCCGGAAACCAGGGCTCCCACTCCGCGGCGAACGCGGCGAACCCGTCCGCCGGTCCCGATCGCGTCCGATCGGCGTGGGCACCGAGGCTGCGCGCGAGCGGCCCCGTCCCGGTCCGCGCGGCGAACGTCGCGGCGCGCTCGGGCGTCGCTTCGAGTCGCAACCGGAGCGCAGCGCGCGCGACGAGACCGGGAGCGTCGCCGAGCGCTCGGGTCCGGCGGAGCGCAGCGGCCACGACGGGGAGGCGATGAACGGCGTGTGTCGCTCCGAGACCGACGCCGAGCGACGCCGGCACCGTCGCCGCGACCGGGAGCCACGGGAGGCCGACGAGCAGCGCACAGAGCGCGATCCCCGCGACCGGAAGCGCGAGCACGTAACCCGCGCGCACGACGGTGTCCGCGCGGAGGTCGCTCTCGAGGAAGGCCAGCGCCCGATGGAGGTCGGCCGTGGGTTCGACGTCGCCGGGATAGTGCCGCGCGAGCGTCCGTGCGAGCGAGCGGAGGAACGGTCCAGCCGTCGACTCGCTTCCCGCTGGAAGCGTCATCTGGACGCCTCCCTCCCGGTTCCGAAAGCGTCCGAACGGGCGACGTCGCCCTCGTTCGCGGCCCCGGCGCCAGCGCCGTCGTAGCCGCGGTCGCCGGGCGCGGTCAGTCCCATCGCCGCGAGGCGTTCGATGCGCGTCCGGCGGCGGTCGAAGACAGACAAGAGATCGGCGTAGGACTCCTCACCGCGGCGGAGGCGATCGAAGAGCGCGCTGTCGCCGCGCGCGACGGCGCCGGTCGGCACGGTCGCCCCGTCCGCACGCTCGAAAAGCGAGACGAACGACGCGTCGTCGCCGGTCGAGCGGACCTCCTCGACGGCCGCGACGTGTCGCGAGGCGCCGTCGCGAGCGCAGGTGACCACGAGGTCCGTCGCGCCGAACGACGACGGGGGGACGCCGAGATCCGAGACGACCCGCTCGCGGACGGCGGCGGCGGAGTCGCCGTGGATCGTTCCGAGGACGGCGTGGCCGTGAGCGCCCACGCGCATCGCCTCGTAGAGCGCGCCCGCCTCCTCGCCGCGGACCTCGCCGACGGCGAGCGCACCGTCGCCAAGCCGGAGCGCCGACCGGAGCGCGTCGGTGGGCGTGAACGCGCCGGATTCCTGCCCGTCGGCGGGTCCGGTTCCCGACCCGCCGGCAGCGCCGGCCGCCGTCCGGAGCGCCTGCACGTCCCTCCCCCGGTCGCGGAGCGCCGACACCGGTAGCTCTGGCGTGTCTTCGATGCTCACGAGCCGGGTCGACGGCGGCAGTTCCCAGAGGAGCGCCCCGAGGAGAGTCGTCTTCCCCGCGCCCCGCGTCCCGGCGACGATGACGGCCGCGCCCCGCTCGACGGCGACCGAGAGGAACGCCGCCGCGCCCGCCGAGAGCGACCCGGCCGCGACCAGCCGCGCGAGCGTCCACGCGTCGTCGTCGCGCGCGCGGAAGGCGAATCCCACGCCGTCGCTCGCGGGCGCCGTCACGCCCGCGACGCGGATCCGACGGCCGCCCTCTCCGAGGACCGAGGCGTCCAGCGTCGGTGTGCTCCGCGAGAACGCCCGGCCGCTCTCCCGCCTGAACCGCGATGCGAGCGACGCGGCACCCTCGGGCGTGAGACGCACGTTCGTCCGGACGCGCTCGCCGTCGACGACGACCCGAACGGGCGAGTCGGTCACCGGTGCCGAGACGACGACGTCCGAGACGCGCTCGTCGGCGAAGAAGTGCTCGAAGACCCCGAGCCCGTGGGTGTGACGCTCCAGCACCGCCGCGAGCGTCTCGACCGGATCGTCCTCGTCCGCGACGCGTCGCACGGCGCGACCCGCGGCCCGCGGCCCACCGTCGACGGAGCCGTTCGCGAGCACGTCGTAGGCGGCTGCGAGGACCGAGAGGGCGTCGCCGTCGAGACCGTGTGCGACGGGCGAGAGGTGGTACTGCCGGCCGGCGGCGGTGTCGTAGAGCCGGACGCCGCCCCCCGTCGGGAGGTCGTAGGCGTCTCGGGAGGTGGCGCCCGGCGGCGGCCGCCGCGACACGCGGGCCCGCGAGAGCGCCGGGCCGACGAACGCATCGAGGGCGTCGTCGTAACCGTCTGTGCGCTCTCGGCCGCGGGCCGCTCGGTCCCCGGCCCGCGCCGCGCCCTCGGCGAGCCCGGACTCGGCGGCGATCCGCGCGACGGCGCCGGCGCGGCCGGCCGCTCGGCGACCGGCGTCCAGCGGGTCGCGGCACGCCCGCGCTGCCAGCGCCGCGTCGTGAAACCGGACCCGCTCGACGAACCGGCCCGCCGCGAGGAGCAGTCCCACCGCGCCGTCCGCGTACGTCCGCTCGATGCCGTCCGTCCGCGTCCGGACGACATCGGCGTCGCTGTCGGCGAGCGCGTCGATCACCGTGGCCCGACAGGCGGGGCTGCGCGCGAGGACGCCGTCGCCCGGGCAGTCGTCGGCGTCCACGACCAGCACGCGACGATCGTCGAGTCCCGTTCCCGTCGGCCGCTCGATTGACGGCCGGCACCGACACCCCTCGGCCGCCGCGGCGTCCTCGTCGTCGCGGGGCTCCTCGTCCCGCGCGTCGGGCGGGTCACCGCCGGCGACGAGACCGAGGGCCGCGGCCGCGTTCGCGATCGATGCGGCGAGGTCGCCGCCGAGCGACGGGTCGATGTCCAGAGGCATAGGCCGGGTGGTCCCGTCCCGGTATATATACTGTCGGACGAACGTCCTGATACTGTCGGACAGA
>JBDGUP010000130.1:0-26236 GCA_042215815.1 Haloquadratum sp.
GACGTGTGCCATCACCGGCGATACGAGCGCCGGAACTATATACTGTCGGACGAACGTCCTGATACGCCTGCGTCCCCCGAGGGGGTACGAGCGTATCAACGGGTTCGTCCGACAGTATCCTCTTACCGTTCCGTTCTGTGAACCGGCCGGAGCGCGGTCGCGTCCTTGTCGTACCCGAGCCAGACGCTGAGCGCGATCGCCACCAGCACGAGGTAGATCGGGAAGAGGAACGCGACAGCGTACCCCGCCGCGAACAGCGGGAGTGTGCCGTGCCAGTAGAGCAGCCCGACGACCCCGAGGCCGATGATCGCTCCGACCGCGATGCCCAGCCGGAACGCACGATCGGCGTCGGGACCGGGGGTGTGTCGCACCGAGTTCATACGGCACCTTCGGGACGCGGGAAAATAAGCGACACGCGGTATGGCGTGGAATAGCACGGGAAGGCGCCGGAATTCGGGATGCCGATCGCTGCGGACGTGCTGGTGGCCACCGGACGGATACTGTCGGACGAACGTCCTGATACCCCCGGGAATTCCCCGGAGGGGTAGGAGGGTATCAACGGGTTCGTCCGACAGTATAATTATAAAAATGCGGTACTATCAGGGACGTTCTTTATTGATACATACTAACATCGTCTATAGGAATGTCAGGAGATCACGAGCACCCGAACCACCCGAGTATCGATCAGTCAGATAGGACGCTCCCGCGGAACCTGCGCCAGACCGGCGACCCGGGGATCGAGATGCTGGTGTCGACCCGCGTCCGGAAGTCGCCGTTCTTCGACAAGTCGTTCAACGAGGAGGGCGCTTGGCGGTGTACGGTCTACAACCGGATGTACCACCCGCGCGGTCTCGTCGAGCCCGAAGAGGGCGGGGCGATGGCCGAGTACGAGGCCCTCACGAACAAGGTGACGCTGTGGGACGTCGCCGTCGAGCGGCAGATCCGCGTGAAGGGACCGGACGCGGAAGCGCTCACGAACTACCTCATCACGCGCGACGCCACCGAGATCGAGCCGATGCGCGGCAAGTACGTCATCCTCTGTAACGAGGACGGCGGCATCCTCAACGACCCGATCCTCCTGCGGCTCTCGGAAGACGAGTTCTGGTTCTCGATCTCGGATTCGACGCTGATGCAGTGGATTCAGGGCGTCAACGTCGGGAACGACTTCGACGTCGAGATCGACGAGATCGACGTCGCCCCGATGCAGATCCAGGGGCCGCTCTCCGAGGACGTGATGATCGACGTCGTCGGCGAGGAAGTCTCGGAGATTCCGTACTACGGCCTGATGGAAGCCGAGATCAACGGCGCCGAGGTCCTCGTGAGCCAGACCGGCTTCTCCGGCGAGAAGGGCTTCGAGGTCTACGTCCGCGACGCGATGAAGAACGCCGAGCGGGTCTGGGACCCGGTCCTCGAATCCGTCAAGGACCACGGCGGGATGCAGATCGCACCCGGCCACCACCGCCGCATCGCGGCCGGCATCCTCTCGTGGGGCCAGGATATGGACCACGAGACGTCGCCCTTCCAGGTCAACCTGGGCTACCAGGTGCCCGACGACAAGGACGCCGACTACATCGGCAAAGAGGAACTCGAACGCCAGAAGGAACTGGTCGAGAACGGCGAGTACCCGTTCAACCTCAAGATGGTCGGTCTCAAGATGGCCGGCGAACCGATCCGCGATTACGCCCCGGACTTCTGGATCGTCTCGGACCCGGACACCGGCGAGGAGTGCGGCTACATGACCTCGCCGTGGTGGAACCCGGACCTGGAGACGAACATCGGCCTCGGGTTCGTCCCGGCCGACAAGCTCCAGGCCGAGACCGACGCCACGCTCGACGACGAGATCTACGAGGAGGACCTCGACATCGAGTTCCAGGTGCACCTCCCCGAGGAGTACGCCGAAGAAGACGACGAACCGGTCTATGCCACCGTCGCGGAAGTGCCGTTCAAGGAGTCTGTCAACCCGAGCGCCCGCGAGCAGGCCAAGCTGGGCGCGAAGCAGGAAGCCGAAGCGAACGACAGCTAAGAGCGACCGCCACCGAGCGACCGCCACCGAGCGACCGGCCGTCGATTTTTTTTCACGACTCGACCGGCTCCCAGACGAACAGCCCGGTGAGCACGAGCGACACCGCCAGCCACGCGGCGAGGACGACCGTACCGATCGCGACGTCCGCGAGCGAGGCGGCGGCCGCGTCGGTCACGGGCGCCACCGCGAGTCCGAGCACGAGGTGTCGGTACGCCCCCGTCGGGCTGAGTACGGCGACCGCGGCGCTGGCCTCGCTACCCAGGCCGAGACCGATCACGGCGGCGGCGTCGAACCCGAAGACGACCACGAGCAGGCCCACCAGGGTCGCGACCAGTCCGCGGCGCTCGTCGCGGGCGACAGCCGACACGACGTGGAAGAGCGCGAGCGCGACGGCCCCGAGGACGGCCGTCAGCGTGACGAAGCGGAAGTACAGCACGGGCGAGTCGAGTCCCGTCGACTGCGGGAGCGGCGTCGCCGCGCGGCCGAAGAACGGCACGAGGACGACGAGCACGGCGAGCGGGAAGACGACGCTCGCGAGCAGCGCCGCCGTCCGGGCGAGGTAGACGCCGGCGACGTACTCCGCGCGAGAGACGGGATAGGTCTGGTGGACGTCGAGTTCGTCGCGCGCGCGCTCGCCGACGATCGCCGGATAGCCGAGCGCGCCGGCGAAGAGCGGCACCAGGAGTTCCAGCGGCGTCAGCAGCGACAACACGAGCGGGACGTAGCCGCTGACGCCGCTGACGAGCGCCACCGCGGCGACCAGGAGTCCGAAGCCGCCGGCCAAGAGCAGATAGGTCCGCGTCCGCCAGACGGTCCGACACTCCCGCTCGCAGACGACGCGGACGCGGTCGAGCCACGGCGGCACTACCTCTCACCTCCCGCCGACGCCCGCACGGTCGGTCCGCCCGCCACGGCCTCGAGGAACGCGTCGGTCAGCGAGCCGCCGGAACTGGACGCGAGGAGTTCTGCGGGCGTCCCCGCGAGTCTGACCGTCCCCCCGTCGATGAGCACCACGTGGTCCGTTCGCTCGACGCCCGCGAGGTCGTGCGAACTGATGACGACTGCCGTCTCGGGACCGGCGACGGCGTCGATGGTCTCGAAGACGTGTTCGCGCATCCGCGGGTCGAGCCCCGAGGTCGGCTCGTCGAGGACGACGACCGGCGGGTCACCCAGGAGGCTCTGGGCGATCCCGAGCAGGCGTCGCATCCCCCCCGAGAGCTGGTCGACGCGACGGTCCCGGACCCGCCCCAGCCCGACCGTCTCGATGGACGCGTCGACGTCGACGTCGGCCTCCAAGAGGTCGGCGTAGTAGCGCAGCGTCTCCTCGACCGAAAACCGGGGTCGGAACCGGGGATCCTGCGGGAGGTAGCCGATCGGGCGCTCTGCGTCCGCCAGGACCGCCCGCGTTCCGCCGTCGACGTCGAGAACGCCGGCGACGATCCGGAGCAGCGTCGTCTTGCCCGAGCCGTTCGGCCCGACGACGGCCGTCACGTCGTTCGCAGACAGCGAAAGCGAGATGCTCTCTAGGACGCTCACGTCGCCGAAGGTGCGGGAGACGTCGTCGAGACGGACGAGGGCCTCGCCTTCTGCGGCCGACTCGGTCATACGGTCACCTCGCTCTCCCCTCCCAAGTGCGTATCGACAGATGGCCCCGACCGAAAAACTCTCGGCTGCGGCCGGGGACGGTACCCAACACAGGATGAGCGATACGACGCCGGAGTGGGACTTCAAGGAACGCGACGTGATCATCCTCCGGGAGCTGGCCCGGGATCCGCAGCTTTCGGCCCGGGAACTCACAGACGTCCTCGACGAGGACTACGACATCGACGTGAGTCACGTCACGGTGAGCAAGGCGATCCGGAACATGCGCGACGCCGGCGTCTTCCGGGAGGCCATCATCCCGAACGAGTCGTACTTCCTCTTCGCGCTGATGGAGTTCAAGTTCAATCCGGAACACTTCGCCGACAACTGGCGCGAGGCGATGAACCACATCCGCGACAGCCAGTACACCCTCTTTTACTTCCTCGCGGACGGCGAGTACCAGTGGAAGGCCGTGATGATGTTCCCGAGCCAGGAGGCCGAATCCAAGTGGCTCCACCACTTCTACAAGGAACACGGGAAGGTCGTCAACAACGTCCGGAGTTCGACGATGACGAACGTCCTGAAGTTCGGCACGACGCCCGGACTGTTCGATCACCTCGAATCCGAAGACGGCGGGTAGTCTCCTGTCGGACGAGAGTCCACCGACCGCCTCGCGCTACAGTCGTTCGCTCGAGGAGAGTTCGCCGTCGACGTCCTCGCGCGCGCGCTCTTCGAGCCTGTATCGCTGCACCTTCTGTGTGCCGCCCCGGGGGAGTTCGTCGACGAAGAAGATCCGCCGGGGGTGTGCGTACGTCGCGACGTGGTCCAGCGTGAACCGGCGGAGTTCCGTCTCGCCCACGTCCGCGTCGTCTTCGAGGACCACGTAGGCGACCGGCGCTTCGCCCTTGATCTCGTGGGGGGCGCCCACGACGGCCGCCTCCGCGACCGCGGGGTGTTCATAGAGCGCGTCTTCGACCTCGGCGGGGTAGACGTTCTCGCCGCCGACGATGATCATATCGTCGGCCCGATCCACCATCCAGAAGAAGCCGTCCTCGTCGACGCGCGCGATGTCGTCGGTGTAGAACCAGCCCTCGTCGTCGAAGACCCGCGCGTTCTTCTCCGGACGGTCGTGGTATCCCTCGAAGACGACGGGACCGCGAACCGCGATCTCGCCCGTGACGGCCGCCTCGTCCTCGACGTCGAGGTCGTCGCTCGGGAACGGCACCAGGTCCTCGTGGGCGACGCGCACCTCCCGCGTCTCCGGGTCGACGAGCTTCATCTCCATTCCCCACATCGGCTGCCCGACACAGCCCGCGCCTTTGCGGACTCCCACCGGCGGGTTGAGCGTCCCGCCGGGGGAGGTCTCGGTCATCCCCCAGCCCTCGAACATCCGGAGCCCCCAGCCCTGTTCGATGTTGCGCTGGGTGTCCGCCGCCAGCGGCGCCGCCGCGCACATCGCATACCGGAGCGAGGAGACGTCGTAGGCGTCGGGGCGCTCGCGGTACTCGCGGTACATCATATTGTAGATGGCCGGGACGCCGAACATCAGCGTCAACTCCTCGTCTTCGATGGTCGAGAGCAGGTTGTCGGGATCGGGGTCCTGTCGGATGGCCACCGAACCGCCGGCATACAGCAGCGTCCCCATAATCCCCTGGATCCCGAAGATGTGGAAAAGCGGCATCACACACAGCGCCGAGTCGCTCGGATCTAGCGGGAGTGCGCTCCGGGCGAACGCCTTGTTCGAAGACAGGAGGTTCTCGTGGGTCGAGTGGACGCCCTTCGGCTTCCCCGTCGTCCCGCTCGTGTACAGTTGCAGACAGACGTCGTCGTAGTCGCGGTCGACGGTCTCGAACGACTCGTCTGCGGCCGCGACGGCCTCGTCGTAGGCTATCTGTCCCTCCCCGGCGCCGCCGGGGACGAGGGTCCGGTCGACATCCGCTCGGTCTGCGAGGTCGTCCACCGTCAGCCCGCTTTGTCCCTCGCCGACCGTCGCCGCGGCGACGAGGAAGTCGGCGCCGCTGTCTTCGAGCACGTAGCGGAGGGTCTCGGGGTCCAGACGGAGATTCAGGGGGACGGGGACCGCGCCGGCCTTGATCGCGCCGAAGTACGACTCGGGGAACTGGAGCGTGTTCGGCACGTACATCCCCACCCGATCGCCGGGTTCGATCCCGCTGTCGACCAGGACGTTCGCGACGCTTTTCGCACGGGCTTCCAGTTCCGCGAACGACTGGGTGCGCTCCGGTCCGGAAAGCGCCCGCCTGTCGCCGTACCGCTCGGCGAGCATCGCAGGAAGGTCCCCCATGTGTCGCAGGGGGCGACCATCATAATATTCCATACGGGACTTCATCCGTCGACCGGTACATAAAATTTCCCCCGCCACGATACATTTTGTTCAGTCGATTTCCGCCAATTAATATTGTGTGTTAGTATAATATAATATATTCAAATAGTTTGATTCGGTAAATAATTTATCGGCGAGGAAATGGTAACACTTCAAACGCCGAGGTACTCCTGTCGCAGTTCCTCGTCGTCGCGGAGCTGGTCGGTCGAGACCTCGTCGACGATCTCGCCCTCGTCGAGGATGTAGTGCCGCTCGGCGACGGCCATCGCGACCGCGACGTTCTGCTCGACGAGGAGGACGCTCACGTCGCGCTCCGCGTTGATGTCCTCGATTATCGACTCGATCCGCCGCACGATGTAGGGTGCGAGTCCTTCACACGGCTCGTCCATCAGGATGAGCTTCGGGTTCGTCACGAGGCTCCGCGCGATCGCGAGCATCTGCTGTTCCCCGCCGGACATATTCTTCGAGGGGCGGTTCCGCATCTCGGCGAGTTCGGGGAACTGATCGAGTATCCCTTCGATCGAAAGCGGTTCGTCGGCGTGGTTCGCTGCCAGTCGGAGGTTCTCCTCGACGGTGAGATCCCGGAAGCACCGGCGTTCTTCGGGCACGAGACTCAGCCCCAGCGCCGAGATCTCGTAGTTCCGGCGTTTGCGGAGGTCGTGGCCGTCGAACGTGATCGACCCGCCCCGGACTTCCGGCACGTCGGCGCCGACGAGCGCGTGCATCGTCGTGGTCTTGCCGGCGCCGTTGCGGCCGAGGAGCGAGACGACCTCGTCTTCGCCGACCGAGAGGTCGACGTCGAAAAGCACCTGGCCGGTCTCGTAGCCGGCCTCGAGGTCCGACACGTCGAGCAGGCTCATAGTTCCTCCTTCATCCCGCCGAGGTAGGCGTCTTGGACCTCGTCGTTGTTCCGGACCTCGTCGGGGGTCCCCGTCGCGAGGACCTGCCCCTGATCGAGGACCGTGATCCGGTCGCTGATCGACAGCACGATCTCCATATCGTGTTCGATGAGCAAGAGCGTGAGGCCGAGGTCCTGATGGATCGATTCGATCAGGCCCGTCGCCTCGCTCGTCTCGCTGGAGCCGAGACCGCTCGTCGGCTCGTCGAGCAGCAGGACGGACGGATCCGTCGCCAGCGCCATCGCGATGCCGAGCCGGCGCTGGTCGCCGTGCGAGAGGTTCTTCGCCTCCACGTCGCGTTTGCCAGCCAGCCCGACCGACTCGAGGACGTCGAGCGCCCGGTCGACGTGTCGGGACCGGCCGTCGCCGAGGAGATCGAACGAGAACGGGCCGGACTCCATCGTCTGGACCACGATCCGGACGTTCTCCAGGACGCTCAGTTCGTTGAACAGCTGATTCGACTGGAAGGACCGCGCCAGCCCGCGATGGGGCCGTTGCTCCTGTGGGACGTCGGTGACGTCCTCGCCGTGGAGGTAGACCCTGCCCTCGGTCGGCGGCAGCGCGTGCGTGAGGACGTTGAAGAGCGTGGTCTTGCCGGCGCCGTTGGGGCCGATGACCGCGCGCAGTTCCCCCTCCGGCACCGCCAACTCGACGTCGTCGACCGCGACGATGCCGCCGAACCGTTTCGTGAGTCCGGTCGCGCCGAGGGCCGCCTCCCGCGGATCGAGCGTTTCGTCGGCGCGTTCGCTCGTGTACTGCTCTGTCTCGGACATGTTCAGATCTCACCTCGCAGTCGGTCGTAGGCCGCTTCGATCCCGCTCCTGAGGAAGCCCCACGCCCCCTCGCGCGGCGCGACGAGGACGACGATCACGAAGAGTAGCCCGAGGAAGAACTGCCAGTAGGCGAGCACTCCCGAGACCTCGTAGCTGACCACCGGGAACTCCCGGAGCGGGAGGACCAGCGTCTCGAAGTCGGTGAGGTAGTCCTCGGCGAACAGCCAGATGAACGCCCCGGCCGGCGCCCCGAAGAAGTAGTTCGCGCCGCCCAGGACGGTCATCAGGATGACCTCGCCGCTGGTCGGGACGGTGAGAAGCGACAGCGTCGCCCCCTGCTCGTTGACCTCCAGGATCGTGCCGGCGTAGGCGGCGATCACGCCGCTCAGGGTGAACGCCCACACCTTGTACCGGTAGGTGTTGATTCCCATCGCGCGGGCGAGTTCCTCGTTCTCCCGGATGGCGACGAGCGTCCGACCGAACGGCGACCGGACGAGCTGCCAGAGCACGACCAGACCGACGAAGACCGCCGCCGCGACGAGGAAGTACCAGTCGAACCGGAGGCCGCCGAGGGTCACGTACTTGAGGCCGCGTTCGGTCGCGATCCACGGCGGGACGGCCCCGCCGGCGATGCCTGTGGTCCCGCCGGTCAGTCCGGCCGGGTTGTAGTTCGCGATGAAATGCGCCGTCGTCCCGAACGCCAGGGTGAGCATCGCGAAGTAGATCTCGCCCTTCTGGACGGTGAGCCGACCGATGAGGTAGGCGACCACGCCCGCGAGACCGAGCGCGACGACCGCAGAAAGCGCGAACGACGCGTCGAAGCGGGACAGACCGATCGCGGTGACGTACGCGCCGGTGCCGAGGAACATCGCGTGCCCGAACGACAGCAGCCCCGAGTACCCCAGGAGGAAGTTGAACGAGGCCGCGAACAGCATCCAGATGAGGATCGTGTTCGCGACCGTTCCGTACCCGAGGAGGAGGTCCATCGACACGAGCGGCCGGACCAGGACGACCAGGAAGAACGCGCCGAGCGGGACCTTGTACCGGTCGAGCAGTGCGAGCGCGCGGCTCGATCGGACTCCAGCACCGTTCGACGTCGGCGGTTCGTCGCTCATTCGAGGAAGCCCTCCTGTCCGAAGAGTCCGCGCGGTCGCGCGAGCAGGACCACGATCATCACGAGGTACGGAACCAGCCCGCCGATCCCGGGCACGTTGACGGCCTGGACGTTCGTGACTGTCGCGAGCGTCGACAGGTACAGCGGCGTCAGATACGCCGCCTCGCCGATCAGGATGCCGGCGACGACGCTCCCGAAGAGGCTGCCGATACCGCCGACGACGACGACCACGAACGCGAGGATGATGAACTGGTTCGCCATCGTCAGGTCCATCCCGACGGCGGTCCCCCTCAGGACGCCGCCGAGACCGGCTATGACCGCCCCGAGGACGAACATCGAAATGAACCGGACGTTCATATTCACGCCCAGGAACTCGGCCATCTCACGGTCGAGGACGCCCGCCCGGACCGAGAGACCGAAGTCCGTCCGTTCGATGAGCAGGTACACCGCCGCGATGGCTATCAGCGCCACCGCCACCGTGAACAGCCTGATGCGCGAGACGGTGGTGACGCCCAGGTCGATCCCCATCGAGAGGACCTTCGGCGCGTTCACGCTCTGGGGGGTGCCGCCCCAGACCGCCCGCGTCGCCTCCTGGAGCATCAGGGCGATGCCGAACGTCGCGAGCAGCCCGTTGAGGGGGTTCTCGTCGTAGAGGTGGCGCAACACGCCCCGTTCGATGACGAGCCCGACGACCCCGACGGCGAGCGGTGCGACGAAGAGCGTCACCCAGAATGACACCCCCCAGACCTCCATCAGCTGGTAGGTGAAGTACGCCCCGATCATAAACAGCGCCCCGTGGGCGAAGTTCACGATCCCGAGCAGCCCGAGGACGATGGACAGCCCCAGCGCGATCAAGACCAGAACGAGCCCGTAGACCAGGCCGCCGATGACCTGATCGACGAACAGCCCGGGCCGGACGAGAGCACTCATCACTGTCAGCAGCAGCAGGACGCCCCAGATGACCGCCCCCTCGGGCGATATCCGGCGGTGTGTTCCCGGGATGGGAATGTCGCTCATTCTCGTGTTCACAACGAGCAGCCCGTCGCATCGCAGCTACGAATCACTTCCGAGCCGGCCTTCGTGGTCTCCACCTGGAACCACACTTTGTAGGGGTCGGTCTGCTGTTCGCTCACCGGGAGCCCCGAGATCCCCCACGTCGGGTGGACGAGCTGGTGGTCGCAGGCGCGCCACTTCAGGTCGCCGGGCATGATGTCGAGGACGGCCTGGTTCTCGACCGTGTGGCCCTCCAGCGCCCCGCGGATCGCCTCGGCGTCTTTCGAGCCGGCGCGGATCGCCGCGCGGACCTGCTGGTCCATCGCGATGTAGGCGTCGGCGTGGCGGACGAACGGATCGGTCTCGCCCTGCTCTGCGACGCGCGTTTTGAACTCCTCGCCGGTGTCCAGGGCGTTGGTCCAGCCGATCGACGCGATGTCCGTCATCGTGGCCATCTCGGGGTTCCCCCCCCAGTACGTGATGTCCTCGGCCTGGTGGCCCATGATCTTGAAGTTCTTGTGCATCCCCTTGTTACGGAGCTGTTTCATCGCCAGCCGCTTGTCGAGCGCGGGGAGGATCAGCCCGATCCCGTCGGCCTCGGAGTTGGCGACGTTGTTGAGATAGGAGGTGTAATCGTCGTTGGGGAAGGGCGTCGCCTCGGTGTTGACGACGGTTCCCCCGTTGGATTCGATCGCGTCGACGTAGACCTTCTTGGCGTTCTGTCCCCAGATGTAATCGGAGTACAGGAGGTACCAGCTGTCGGCGATCTCCGGCATCATCGGGCCGATCGTCTTGGCCATCATCCCGTTCGACGAGTAGGTCCGGTACATATACTTCTGACAGTTCTTCCCCGTCAGCGTGTTGGACGCACCGTCGGCGATGTAGGAGACGCCGTTCTGGGACGCCCACGTCCCGATCTTGGTACAGACGGCCGACGAGAGCGCCCCCTGGGCGAAGTCGATGCCGTCGGCGGTGACGGCCCGCTTCATCCGCTCCAGGGCGGCGCTCGGATTGACCTCCGTGTCGTAGGTGCTGATCTCGATGTCGACGTCGAACTCCTTTTGTAGGTCCGCCGCGGCGAGTTCGGCGCCCACTCGGAGCGAGGACCCCCACGGCGCGAACGGCCCGCTCTGCGGATTGAACACGCCCACGTGGAACGAACTGGGTCCTGTATCCTGGCTCGTTGTCCCGCCGCTCGTTCCTGTGTCGCCGCCGTCGCCTGTGTCGCCGCCGTCGCCCGTATCGCCGCCGTTGCTGCCGTTACCACCACCGCCGGAACAACCGGCGAGCCCGGTCGTCGCGATGACACCCGCTGCTCCTGCCTTCTTCAGCACACGCCGTCTGGTAGGTGAACGCATAGTACGCTCCACATCTTAGAGGGGAACTTCATAATACTTTCGTTAAGGTTGATAGAGCGTTCGAATCAGATAGTAAACGAAACCTCTCGATAATGGAAACGTTGTTAGATCCATCGGAGAGGGCGCTCTCTATGGTAATAGCTAACACATATTCGCGAGAAGTCGGTAAACCGTGCTGAGAGTGTCCTCGAGCCACGGTAGGAGTTTCGAGAGGGGCGTTGGTAGGGAGTATAGTGAGTACCGCACCTGTTCAGCGGTCCCGCCCGCCGACGTCGAAGGCACTTACGAATGATATTGAAACACCGATTGAGATAACCACCATATCTATATTCGGCTATTTTTCTACACAGTGTGTCTTGTCACCGCAAGATTAAATAGCGTCGTTAACCGTGTGGTAACCGATGCAGGATCCCGATATTCAGAACGTCGCGGTGCTCGGCGCCGGCAATATGGGCCACGGCATCGCCGAAGTGGCCGCCATCGCCGGCTACGACGTCGCCGTCCGCGACATCGAGGACGACCTCGTCGAAGAGGGACTCGACGACATCGAGTGGAGTCTGGACAAACTGGAAGAAAAGGGCCAGCTCGACGACCCCGCAGACGAGGTGTTCGCCCGGGTCGAGGGCTATACGGACCTCGAAGCGGCCGTCGAGGACGCCGACCTCGTCGTCGAGGCCGTCCCCGAGAAGATGGAGATCAAACAGGACACCTTCGCCGAGGTCGACGAGCACGCGCCGGAGAACGCGATCCTGGCCAGCAACACCTCGGGCCTCTCGATCACGGAGATCGCGAGCGCGACAGACCGGCCCGAGCAGGTCGTCGGCACGCACTACTTCAACCCGCCGGTGAAGATGGACCTCGTCGAGGTCGTCCACGGCGAGGAGACCAGCGAGGAGACGATAGCGCGCGTCCACGCGTACGTGGACTCGATCGGCAAGACGGGCATCGACGTCAAAAAGGACGTCCACGGCTTCGTCGTCAACAACGTCCTCGTGCCGTTTATGGGCGAGGCCGCCTGGATGTACGACCTCGACGAGTGCGGGATCGAAGAGGCCGACGCCGGGATGGTCTACAACCGCGGCTACCCGATGGGTCCCTTCGAACTCAACGACTACGGCGGCATCGACATCGCCGACGACTTCCTGGAGGCCTCCGAGTACGAGGTCCCGCCGTCGATCGCCGACCTGGTCGAAGAAGACAAGCTCGGTCGCAAGAGCGGCGCGGGCTACTACGAGTACGATGACGGCGACGGGCCGACCTACGAGCCGGGTGACGGCGACGACTTCGACACGCTCCGGATCGAAGCCCGGATGGTCAACGAGGCCGCGAAGCTGGTGGGCGACGGCGTCGCCACGCCCGAGGACATCGACCTCGGCGTCCGCCTCGGCGGGCGCTTCCCGCTCGGCACCTGCCGCGTCGGAGACAAACTCGGTCTCGACGCCGTGTTAGACAAGCTGGAGGCGCTCTACGAGGAGACCGGGGCCGCGCGATACGAGCCCGCAGACTACCTCGTCGAACTCGTCGAGGCGGGCAAGACCGGCGTCGACGCCGGCGAGGGCTTCTACGACTACACCGGGAAGTGGCCCTACCAGTTCCTGAACGTCGACCTCGACGACCGGGGCGTCCTCTCGATCGAACTCGACCGCACCGAGCGGCTCAACGCCTTCTCGTCGGAGATGTTCGAAGAGGTCGCCCGCGCGCTCGACGACCACGACCCCGAGGACGTCTCCTGTGTCGTCTTCTCCAGCGCGTCCGACCGCGCCTTCTCCGCGGGCGCGGACATCACCGGTTTTATGGCGAACGAGCCGACGGAGATCGCAGAGGTCGAAGCCCCGATCGAGCAGTTGTACAGCTACGACCGCCCGACGATCGCGGCGGTCGACGGCTTCTGTCTCGGCGGGGGCTTCGAGTTGATGCTCGCGACCGACATCCGCCTCGCCACCGAACGGTCCACGTTCGGCAATCCCGAGATCGACCTCGGGCTGATTCCGGGCGGCGGCAGCACCCAGCGGCTCACCCGGCTCATCGGCGAGGCGCGGACCAAAGAACTCATCTTCCGCGGGAATCACTTCGATGCCGAACGCGCGGCCGACTGGGGAATCATCAACCGTGCCGTGCCGGCCGAGGAGTTCGACGAGACGGTCGAGGAGTTCGTCGACGACATCGCCTCCGGCCCCACGACGGCCCTGAAAGTCGCCAAACAGGTCATCAACGAGGGCCAGGACGCCAGCCTCGAAGCCGGCCTGAAACTGGAGAGCCAGGGCTTCGGGCTCCTGACAACCACAGATGATATGATCGAGGGCGTCAAGGCATTCAGAGAGGACCGCGAACCAGACTTCGAGGACTGATACATATGTCACAGAACGCAGCAATCGTCGGCGGCGGGCTCACCGACTGGGGAGAGCGCGACGCCACGTGGAAAGATCTCGCACAGGAGGCCGGCACGGCCACCTTCGACGACGTCGACGGCATCGAACCCGACGACGTGGAGGGGCTCTTCGTCGGCGCCGTCCAGCCCGAACGCTTCGCGTTCCAGAGCCACGTCGCCCCGCTCGTGGCGGAACTGCTCGGCGTCGACGTGAACGGGATGCTCGCCCGGACGGAACTCGCCTGCGCGAGCGGACAGGCCGCGCTCCGGTACGCCTGGCTCGCGATCGCGGCCGGCCAGATCGACGTCGCGCTCGTGCTCGGCGTCGAGAAGATGAACATCGACCGCGAGCATATGCCGGAGATCCAGTCGAACATGACGAACGTGCTGGACCGCGAGTTCGACGGCGTCAACGGACTCAACGGCCCGTCGTGGTTCGCCCAGTACGCCCAGCGGCATATGTACGAACACGGCACCACGCCCGAACAGCTCGCGATGGTGAGCGCGAAGAACAAGAGCCACGCCGCCGAGACCGACTTCGCGCAGTACCAAAAGCACGTCGACGTCGACGACGTGCTCGACTCCTACCCGATCGCGCCGCCGCTTCGCCTCCTCGACTGCAGCGGGATCACAGACGGCGCCGCGGGCGTCCTGGTGGTGAGCGAAGACAAGGCCGACGAACTCGGCGTCGACACCGCCGCCTACATCACCGGCAGCGGCCAGGCCTGCCCGGCGGCCAATTCCGTCAACAACATCCCGTCGATGACGACCTGGCCGCAGGCCAGCGACGCCGCAGAGCAGGCCTACGAGCAGGCCGGCATCGACGACCCCGTCGAGGACCTCGACGTCGCGGAGGTCCACGACTGCTTCTCGATCAGCGAGATCATCGAGTACGAACAGCTCGGCTTCTGCGAGGAGGGAGAAGGCGGGACGTTCATCGAGGAGGGCCGCAGCCAGCTCGACGGCGACGTCGCGGTCAACCCCCGCGGCGGCCTGCTCGGCTGCGGGCACCCCCTCGGGGCGACCGGCGTCTGCCAGGCGCTGGAAGTCTACCGCCAGTTCGCCGGCGACGTCCCGACCGCCCGACAGGTGCCCGACGACCCCGAGACGGGGCTGATCCACAACCTCTCGGGGAGCGCCTCGGTACACAGCGTGATGACGCTCGCGAGGGATCCACAATGACGAGCCACGACCACACCGACGCGAACGATCGAACCGGCCGGAACGAACGAACCGGAGCGCGCGACGCCCCGCTCCGGGCCGACGGCGGCGAGCGCGCCGACCCGCCGCGGGGGACGGTCAGC
Organism: Haloquadratum sp.; assembly: GCA_042215815.1. Lineage (GTDB taxonomy): Archaea > Halobacteriota > Halobacteria > Halobacteriales > Haloferacaceae > Haloquadratum. Next base: position 14,755 of record JBDGUP010000130.1, read on the forward strand.
CTGCCCGAGGAGGTCGAGTTCCCCCGGCTGCTCGACTTCTATGACCTCCAGGACCCCGACCACACCCGGATCTATGAGTTCTACGACAACCTCCGCGAGGGGTCGCTCACGACCACCGAGTGCAACGACTGCGGCGCGCTCTCCTTCCCGCCGCGAGTCGCCTGCCCGGAGTGTCACAGCGACGACCTCGCGTACGTGGAACTCCCCCACGAGGGCGAGCTTCACTCCTTCACCGAGGTCCGCGGGACGGCCCCCATCGGGATGCGAGACGATCCCCCGTTCGTCGTGGGCGTCGTCGACCTCGGCCCCGTCCAGCTCTCGGCGCGCATCGACGACGCGGAGTACGAAGCGCTCGAGATCGGCGATCCGGTGGGCCTGAAGGTGATGGACATCGACGACGGGACCGAAAAGGACCGCGTCTTCTACCGCTTCGAGCCGATCTGATACTGATACTGTCTATTGTCACTGTGTACCGCTGGTTCGCCACCCCGTTCCGGCGAACCAGCGGTACGGACTGACAAGAGACAGTATGAAACGGACTACCGTCATCTCTTATGGCCCCCGAACCCCCCCGCCTGCGGGACCGCCCGGCCGTCCTCGCGGCCGTCTGGACGCTCTCGTTTTTCGCGTCCGCGTACGAGATCGTCCCGGCGAGCATCGCGCCGCCGCTGCAGACTCAACTCGGCGTCGACGCGACGGCCGTGGGCTGGCTCGTCGGCGTGATGTTCGCCGTGCCGATCGTCTGGAGCCTCCCGGTGGGCTGGCTGCTCGGCCGGGTCTCGCTCCGGGACGCGCTCGTCGCCGCGGGCCTCATCCTCGGTATCGCGGGCGTCGCGGGCTGGCACTACACTCGCCGGGGCGCGTACCTCCCGCTGCTCGCGACGCGGGCGCTCGGCGGGATGGGGTTCGTGCTGATGTGGAACAGCGCGCTGGAGACCTACGGTCGGTTTCGGAACCGCGCCACGGCGACGGGCCTCTTCATCGCGAGCAGTCCGATCGGGTTCGCGCTCGGCCACGTCACCGGGCCGGTGCTGGCCGAGGCGGTCGGCGTCGGCGTCCCGTTTCTCGCGTACTCGCTCTTGCTCGCGCTCCCGATCGCGGGGCTGCTCGTGACGGGCCACCGGATACCCCGCGTCGCAGACGACGGCGCCGAAACGCCGAGCGCGGAGATGTTCGCCGCGCTCGCGGGGAACCGCGCGCTCGCCACCGTCTGCGTGCTCGGGTTCGTCTCCTACTCGCTGTATCTCTTCGTCAACAGCTGGATGCCGAGCTACCTCAACACCCACCTCGGCTTCTCGCTCACCCGGAGCGGCCTGCTCATCGCGCTGTTTCCCCTCGTGGGCGCGCTCTCGCGGACGGCGGGCGGCGTCGTCGCCGACCGCGCCTTCGACGGCCGGCGCCGCCCGGTCGTCCTGATCACGTTCGTCGCCACGGCGCTCCTCGTCGGCGCGCTGTCGATCAGCCGAGGGATCGCGGTGGTGACGCTCGCGCTCTTGGGATCGGGCTTTTTCGTCCAGCTCAGCCTCGGGTTGTTCTACAGCTACGTCCCGGAACTGCTGCCCGCCGACCGCGTGTCGGGCGGGATCGCGGTGCTGACGACCGTGAGTATGACGGGGGCGTTCTCGGCGCCGGTCGTCGCGGCGTGGCTGCTCGAACGCTTCGGCAGCTACGCGGTCCCGTTCGGCTACGCCGTCGGGCTGGCGATCGTCGGCGTCGTCGTCGCGTGGGCGTTCGCGGAGCCGGGCGGGCGAGAGCGCGAGCGCGCCCGCTGATCGTTGTCAGCGCACGTCGCGTTCCTCGTCGTCCCAGTGTTCCTCGCGGAGTTCGTACTTCTGGATCTTCCCGGTCGAGGTCTGCGGGAGGTCGTCCCGGAACTCGACGCTCGTGGGACACTTGTAGTGGGCGAGGCGGTCGCGACAGAACCCGATGAGGTCGTCTTCGGTGAGATCGGAGTCCTCGCGTTTGACGACCAGCGCCTTCGGCGTCTCGCCCCACTTCTCGTGGGGGACGCCGATGACGGCGGCCACCTTCACGTCGGGGTGGTCGTAGATGGTGTCTTGGACCTCGATGCTGGAGATGTTCTCGCCCCCGGAGATGATGATGTCCTTCTTCCGGTCGACGATGGTGAGCATCCGGTTTTCGTCCCACGTGGCGATGTCGCCGGTATGGAACCACCCCTCGATCCGGTCTGTGAACGCCTCTTCGGTCTGTTCGGGCTTGTTCCAGTAGCGATCGAGGACCTGGTTGCCGCGGACGACGACCTCGCCTTTGGTCTCGTCGTCGGTCGGGACGACCTCGCCGTCTTCGTCGACGACCTTGATCTCCGTGTTCAGGGTCGCGAAGCCGGGCTTGTTGATGATGTCGTACTTGTCGCCCTGCTGGATCTTGCGCCGGGAGTTGCTTGTGGTGACGATCGGTCCCGTCTCGGTCGCCCCGTAGGCGTGGATGATCCGCCAGCCCAGTTCCTCTTCGGTCCGCTGTATCGTCTGTTTCGGCGGGGGGCTGGCCGCGGTCTCGACGCGGACCGGCTTCTCGCCCGTCGAGGGGACGTCGGCGTCCTCGTAGTACTCCAGAAGCAGATTCAGCACCGTGGGCGCCCCGCCGAGGTAAGAGACGTCGTACTCGGCGATGCGCTCGAAGACGGTCGCCGGATCGAACTGCCGCTGGACGACGTGCTTGCCGCCGATGCCGGTGAGCCCGTAGATGTGCCCCCAGCCGTTGATGTGGAACATCGGCGACGTCCAGAGCAGCGTGTCGTCGTCTTCGAACTCCACGTGGTGGGAGTGGATCATCGCGTGGTAGTGCTGGATCCGGTGGGTGTGGACCACGCCCTTCGGATCCCCGGTCGTCCCCGACGTGTAGAGGATAGTCGCGTCGTCGTCTTCTTTCATATCGGGCCGCTCGACGGCGTCGGGATCCGCCTCGGCGAGGGCCGACTCGTAGTCGTGCCACCCCGACACGTCGCCGCCCCCGTCGGCGTACCGGTCGGCGTCGTAGACCACCCACTCGCCGACGCCGGCATCGCCGCGGAGGTGTTCGAGCTTCTCGGCGTAGTCGTAGTCGGCGACGACGACGTCGGGGTCGCAGTCGCCGAGGAGGTAGTCGTACTCCTCGGGCTGGAGCCGGAAGTTCAGCGGGACGAAAAGCGCGCCGAGCTGCATCGTCGCATACAGCGTCTCGATGAAGTAATGCGAGTTCGGCGAGAGCAGCGCGACGCGGTCGCCCTTCTCGACGCCCCAGTTCGCGAGGCGGTCCGACAGGCGGTCGATCCGCTCGCCCAGTTCGTCGTAGGTGTACTCGGTCCCGTCTTCTGCGACCACGCCGACGTCGTCGCCGTACAGTTCGACCGCCCGATCCAGAAAGTCCGTGGTGAGTAGTGGTCGGTGCATAGGTGTTCTCGGGGTAGCTGTGGGACGTCTCCCGAGCGCCCTCGACGGCGCTCTGGTATGGGCTGTCGTCCCACAGCGATATCGGATACTGTTTTACGATCTATTTCACTGTTTCGGTGAGGCTTACCAACCGATCTCGTCGAGGCCGGAGAGAGAAACTAAATTAACGTCGACGGCGAGACCCACGCGGCCCCTCGACAGCTCCGGTACCGCACTCGTACTGTCTATTGTCACTGTGTACCGCTGGTTCGTCACCCCGTTCCGGCGAACCAGCGGTACGGACTGACAAGAGACAGTATCACCCGTCGGCGCTGAGGCGGCGACCGTCGATGAAGAACGACGCCTCGTCGTGGTCGCGACCCTCGGTGAACGCGTCGTGGTACTCCATCAGCTGGAAGAGGACGCCCGTCGCGTTCCGTGGCGAGACGAACGCTTCGGTCCACCCCTCGTAGGACCGCCGGTCGATGGTCTCGATCCCGGCCGCGTCGAGCGCGTCGACGACGGCGTCGATGTCGGCGACCTCCAGAGTCACGTGGTGCAGCCCGGGACCGTGCCGATCGAGGAACTCCGTGAGGAAGGTGTCCGCGGCGACGGGTTCGATCAGTTCGAGCCGGGAGGCCGCCCCGAGCCGGTAGTAGACCCACCGGAAGCGCCCCTCGACGGTGTCGTCGACGACGCGCTCGCAGCCGAGCGCGTCCAGGACGGGCTCTGCGTCTTCGACCGACTCGACCGCGATGCCGACGTGATCTACGCGCACGTCCAGGTCGGTTGGATTCATCGCTGCCTCGTCCGTCGCCGGGAGCGACCAAAAATCCCCCGCAGACCGCGGTCCCGAGAGCGGGATCGGCGTCGCCCGCCACGGCGGGGCGGCCACCGGTGATGTGCGATCCCACCGACGCCGGACCCGCCCGGGAAGGGTTTATAGTTGATCGCGCCCGGAAAGGGAGATATGAACACGGTGGCCGGAACGGAGGGTGGTGGCGAGTGAGCGATCAGTACATCACCTCCGAGGACCACCTGCCCGCGGACACGAGCGGCGAACTCACTCTGCAGGTGATGGACCAAGAGACGAAACACATCTTCACCACGCGGGCCCGGATCGCCCGCGATCCCGCAGAGCTCTCCGATCCGGACCCGCTGACGATCCTGCGCGGTCCCCACGAGAACCGCGAAGAACAGTGGTACATCGACATCGTCGAGACCGACGTCGGGGAGGCGAGCGTCGACGAGACGGTGCTGAAGCGGTGTTTCGAGGAGAGTCAGGAGGGGTCGAACGTCATCACCGCCCGCGGCGAGGACGTGAAGACGCTGGTGTCGTACCTGGTCGAGACCGGCGAGTACGACTCGGTCTCGAACGCGGTGCGGTCGCTGCTGCGGGAACACCTCTCTGAGACCCGGCCGGAACTCGTCGACCGGTATGTCGACCTGCGGACCGAACGGGAGCGCGAGGAGATGCGGCTCCGGCTGGGCGGGGGCGACGAGGAGTGACCCGGAGGGCGTCGGACGCGGCCGACAGCCTCCGCGCGTACCTCGCCGACCTGGAGGCGGCGGGCGAGTTGAACCGCATCGAGATCGACGTCTCCTGGAACCTGGAGGCCAGCGCCGTCACGATGCTGGCAAACGAGCGCGACGACCGCATCCCGGTCTTCGAGTCGGTCACCGACAGCGAGGTATCGGCCCGACTGGTCGGCGACCCGTACCGCGGTTCTCGGGGGCGCCCGTGGGACCGGCCGGCGCGGGCGCTCGGGTTGCCGACCGACCTCGACGGCGACGCGTACTACGAGGCGATCATCGACAGGCTCCGTCGTCCGGTCGAACCGACGACCGTCGACGCCGCCGAGGCCCCCTGCAAGGACGTGATCCGGCGCGGGAGCGACGCGGACCTCTTCGCACTGCCGTGGCCCTACATCCACGCCGCTGACGGGGGCCGCTACTCGAACCTCCACACGATGGTCGTCCCCGATCCCGACTCCTCGTGGATCGACTGGTCGTCCCACCGCGCGATGATCCAGGACGGCGACCGCGCGAGCGTCCTCCTCCTGGCGGGCGAACAGACGCCCAACCTCTTTTATTACCGCTACGAGCGTCGCGACGAACCGATGCCCGTCGCGCTCGCCGTGGGCGTCGAACCGGCGGCGCAGTTCACCGCCTCGATGTGGATCCCGACCGGGAGCGACGAGGCGGCCTTCGCCGGCGGTCTGAAGCGGGAACCGGTCGAACTCGTCGAGTGCACGACCAACGACCTCGAGGTGCCCGCCAGCGCCGAACTGGTGATCGAGGGACGAATCCTGCCGGACGAGCGCCTCGACGAGGGGCCGTTCGGCGACTACTTCGGGTATATGCACGGCCCGCGGCGCTCGATGCCGGTGCTGCAGGTCGACGCGATCACCCACCGAGCGGAGCCGCTGATTCCCTTCTGCGTCGAGGGGTCCGGCGTCGGGTACTCGTCGAACACCACCTCGACGACCGAGGTGGCCTGCATCGGCCCGGACGCGACGCTCGGCCTGCGCGCCGCGGGCTACGACGTCGAAAAGTGCGTCCCGTGGCGCTTCACGCCGCGGACGGCGTACGTCGTCTCGACGGACGTGCCCCGGCCGGGCTACCTCCACGAACTGGCGAACTTCATCTTCACCACCTGGGGGATGCTCCACGTCGACTTCTTCATCTTCGTCGACGCCGACGTGGACCCGCTCTCGACGCGAGCGGTGCTGGAGGCGCTCGCGCTCCACGCCGATCCGGACGCCGACTTCCACCAGTTCGGTGCCGAGGCGATGCCGAAGGTCCCCCTCAACATCTATCAGACGCCGGAAGAGAAGGGTGACGCCGAGACCGGTACCTCGAAGTCGAAGACGGCGAAGGCCTACATCGACGCGACGACCGACGACGGCGACCGATCGCTCGGCCGCCAGACAGCTTCGACTGCGGCCGCACCGTCGGACGGGGACCTCCGGGAACGCGCCCGGGAGATCCTCGCAGACGCCGGGGTCGACCCGGACGGGACAGCGATCGGTACGGCCCGCGACGAGACGCCGGTGGGAGAGACCCGCGGCGAGGCTCGGGGCGGAGGTGACCGTCGGTGACGGCCTTCCGCGACCATCTCGACGCGCTGGCGGCGGCCGACGACGTCGTCGAGATCGACGAGCGCGTCCACTGGGCCGACACCGCGGCGGCGGTGGGGAGCGAGGCGGCCCGGGCGAACGGGCCCGCGATCCTGCTCTCCGACACCGGGGGGACGGCCCGCCTCCTCGCCGGCGCGTTCGGCGGTCCGGACCGACTCGCGGTCAGGTCGCGCGACCCGTGGTCGCGGATCGGCGCGGCGCTCGGACTCGGTCACGACGCCGCGTACCTCTCGGTCCTGGATCGGCTCGTGGCCGCTCGCCGGGGCGACGCCACACCCGACCTCGTCGAGGCGGCCGCGACGGAGACGGGGGCGGACCTCCGGGCGCTCGGCCTCCCCGCGGTCGGTGGAGCGGACGTGCCGGTCGTCACCCTCGGACTGGGCGCGATGGCGTCGTCGCCGACGGCATCGGAGGCGGAACCGATCGACGTCGCCGACGTGCAGTGGTTCCCGGTCAGGGGGTCGGTCCACGGCAGCGACGAACTCCGGCTCGCCGTTCCGTCGGGGGCGCTCCGGGGGCTGACCGGCGACGACGTCCGCGAGGGGGCGAGGCTCGCGCTCGCGCTCGGCCCGCCGCCGGCGGCGCTGATCGGTGCCACGATGCGGTGGGTCGGTGAGTCCCACGTCGCCGGCGCGCCGGCCGTCACGAGCGCGCTCGGGGCGGTCCCCGTCGCACCGACGGGAGCCGGCCCCGTCCCGGCCGAGAGCGAGGTGGTCGTCGAGGCGACCGTCGCGGACGTGGTTCCGGCGGCGAGGTCCCCCACGGCGTCGGCAGGCGACGGCGACGGCGACGGCGACACCGACACGCACCCCGCCGGGCCGGCCTCCCCCTGGGAGGACGCCGTGGCGACGGCGACGGTCGAAGCCCGGGTCGATACCGTCGCGACCCGCGCGGAGCCGATCGTGCCCTTCTCGCCGACCGGCGCGCCGATGGCGGACGGGCGGACGCTGCTGTCGGTCGTCGAGTCCGCGCGCCTGTACGGGCGCGTGAACAACTACTGGGGGGTCGCGCCCGTCGAGTGGGTCGCGCTGCCGGCCGAGGCGGGACTCGGCATCTGCCTCGTCGCGAGCGAGATCCTCTATGCGGGCTTCGAGTGGCAACTGGCGAACACGCTCTTTTCGTTCTCGCGGCTGTTCGACAAGGTGGTCGTCCTCGACACCGAGACGGCGCCGATGGACCTCGGAGGGGCCTTCGACGACATCTGGGTGAAGGCCCACCCCGCGAACGACTGGGAGTTCTCCGATCCGGAAGCGCCCGCTGCGAGCGCGCCGTTCTACCGGGACGACGGGGCGACGGGCTCGAACGTCTATGTGAACGCCGCCTGGGACCCCCGCTGGGACGAGGAGTACATCGCGCCCCGCGTCACCTTCGAGACGACCTACCCCGAGGACCTGCGGGCGGCCGTCCGCGCCGACTGGCGGGAGTTGGGCTTCGACCACGGGCCCGGCTACGAACCCGCCTGCCGCGACGAACGGGAGGGCTCCGAGTAGCGATGCCCGGAGCGTCCGATCCGACCGGCGGGGAAAACGCCTCAACCGCCGAGCCCGCCGTCGAGCGGATCGGCCACGCCGGCGCCAGCCCCGAGGGAACGAACAGCACCTACGTGCTCTCCGACCGGGGGCTCGTGGTCGATCCCGGCCCGCCCGGCGAGGGCGCCTGGGAGACGCTGACCGATGGGCTCGCCGCGGCGGATCTGGCCCTCGACGCCGTCGAGACCGTCGTCGTGACCCACTGGCACGCCGACCACGCCGGGTCGGCGCCGCGGCTCGCGGCGGCGGCGGACGCTGATCTGGTCCTCCACGACGCGGACGCGCCCCTCGTCGGACGGTACGCCGCCGAACGCCGGCGCCGGATGGACCGCGACGCCCGGCGCCTCCGCGAGTGGGGCGTCCCCGACGACGTCGTCGCCGAGATCACAGCGCGCGACGAACCGTCGCCGATGCCCGACGAGTTCCCGGTCCGGGCCGTCACGGAGGGCGCGCGCGTCGCCGGCGGCGAGGTCCTGCACACGCCCGGCCACACGAAGGGACACCTCGCGCTGGCCGTCGGGGACGCGCTCTTCGTCGGCGACGCCGTCCTGCCGACCTACACGCCGAACGTCGGCGGGTCGGACACGCGGCTCGACGCGGCGCTTTCGGTGTATCTGGACACGCTCGATCGACTTGCCGAGCGCGCCGCCCCCGCGGCCGGCGGGGCCGGCGAACCGGCGCCGACTCCCTACCCGGGCCACGGAACGGCGGTCGACCTCCCGACCCGGATCGCCGAGATCAGACGCCACCACGCAGACCGGGTCGGCGACGTGGTGAGAGCCCTGCCCGGCCCCGGGGACGCCTCCGACGGCGGTCGGACGCCGTGGGCCGTCGCCCGCGACCTCTTCGGGGAGCTGTCGGGCATCCACGCCAAGATGGGCGCCGGCGAGGCGGCGGCGCACCTCGCGTTCGCGGCCGACGCCGGCTTCGTCGAGCGGGTCGGCGCCGATCCCGACCGATACGTCGGCGCGGACCGCGAGCCGACCGAGAGCGCGCTCGAAGCGGCCGTCGCCCCGTCGCGGCCGTGAGATCTGTGTCTATAAGTCCCCTCGCCGACCAGGGGTAGGTATGACGCTACTGGAGCGTGCCCTCTCCGAAGAGCACCACGACGTTCTCGACCGGGCCGAGACCTTCGCGACCGAGACGGTCGCACCGCGCGCCGAGGAGATCGAAGCGACGCGGGAGTTCCCGCGCGACGTCGTCGAGGCCGCCGGCGACGCCGGGCTGCTCGGGGTCTTGCTCCCCGAGGAGTACGGCGGTCTCGACTCGGACTTCGTCTCGTACTGTCTCGCGCTCGAACGGATCGCCCAAGAGAGCGGCGCGGTCGCCGAGATCATCCAGGGACACACCTTCGCGACGCTGCCGGTGCTCAACTTCGGCACCGACGCCCAGCGCGAGCGACTGCTCCCGGAGATGGTCTCCGGCGAGTCCGTCGGCGCGATGCTCCTGACCGAACCCGGCGCCGGCTCCTCGCCGACCGAACTGGAGACGGTCGCCGAAGCGACCGACGGCGGCTACCTGCTCTCGGGCGAGAAGTCCTTCGGGACCAACGCCGGCGTCGCCGACGTGCACCTCGTCGTGGCGCGGAAGCGTCCCCGGCCCGAAGACTCCCACGGCGTGAGCGTCTTCCTCGCCCCGAGTCCGGACGACGTCGAGGGGTTCTCCTTCGAGCGCGGCGAGTACCTCGGGATGCACGGACACGTGACCGGCGACGCCACCTTCGACGAGGTCCGGGTCGACGCCGACGCGCTCTTGGGCTCCATCGGCGAGGGGTTCCGGATCGCGATGGGCACCATCGATATGGCCCGGACGGGGCTGGGCGCGATCGGGTGCGGCATCGGCCGCGCCGCCTTCGAGGAGGCGATCGACTACGCGGGCGACCGCGAGCAGGGCGGCCAGGCCGTCGGCGAGTACCAGGCCGTGCAGGTGCTCGTCGCCGAGATGGACTCGACGCTGGAATCTGCGCGCCACCTCGTCTATGACTCCGCGGTACGCATCGCCGACGGCGACGGCGACACCCGGGCGTCCTCGCGGGCGAAGTTCACCGCCAGCGAGGCCGCGGAGTTCTGTGCGCGGAACGCGATGCAGATCTTCGGCGGCAAGGGTTATCGGACCGACTACCCGCTGGAGCGTTACTACCGCGACGCCCGCATCCTCTCGATCATCGGCGGGACCGCAGAGATCCAGAAGACGACCGTCGCGAGCGAGGCGCTCGGCCTCTGATAATGACGGTTGTAACTTTGTACCGGTGCTCGCCGACACCGGGGCGACGAGCACCAATACGAGACGACAACCGCCATATGAGGTGTAAGGATGCCGCGTAACTACGACGAGATCGCGCTCGGAGACGACGAGCGGGCGGACCTGTTCGAGTCGGCCGACGTCGCCCGGTTCGCCAGCGTCGGTCCCGACGGACTCCCCCACGTCGTCCCGGTCGCGTTCGCGATCGTCGACGGACAGCTCTGTTTCGAGACCGACGCCGACTCGGTGAAGGTGAAGAACGTGCGGGCCACGGGCAAGGCCGCCGCCGTCGTCGACGCCGGCGAGTCCGAATTCAGCCAACACCGCGGCGTGCAGTGGCGCGGCCCGGCCCGCGTCGTCGACGAGCGTGCGTTCGAAGAAGCGATCGAACGCGAGTTGTTCGGGACGGTCAAGTCGGTACCCGACGCGGGGACACACGAGCGCGTGAAGGTCGCACTGGAGCCCGAACGGACCGTCTCCTGGGACTTCCGCAAGATCGGATAGAGTGACGGAGTGGAATCGGGGGACAGCGTCGGGACGCGCCGTCAGCGCGACCCGTCGCGATCGCGGCCGGTCTCGGGCATCGCGCCGTCGTACTTGATGCGCTCGAAGACGGTGTGACAGCCGTTACAGTAGTACTGGCTCTTCGAGATCTCCGTCCCGAACGTCGATTCGAGTTCGGTGTCGGAGGACCCACAGAACGGGCAGACGGCCTCTGCGGTCTCCGCATCGTCGGCGTCGCGGGCGGCGTCGGTCGACCCGTCGCTTCGCCCGGCGTCGGGCGTCATATTCGAGCTCATTCGACGACGTACTCCCGGTTCGAGACGCCCTGTAGCTGGTCGACCACGTCGGCGTCGACGTGGCCGTCGCCCTCTCGCCGGCGGGTCTCGTCCCACGCCTCCGGGTCGGGAACGTCCTCGCGCAGCGGCGGCACCGACACGTCGGTCCCCGCGAACAGCTCCTCGTAGTGCTCGTAGAACGCGCCGCGGATCTCCGCGACGGACCGGTCTGTGAAACCGGTCGAGACCAGCGGGTCGTCCCCGGCGCCGTACGTCGCGGGACCGATGAACGCCAGGACGTCGGGGACGTACGATTCGAGCGCGTCCTCGACGGCGTCGGCGCGGTCCTCGGCGAGCGTCTCCAGGCGGGCGTCGTGGTGTTCGAGGTGGAAGTACTCGTCTTCGCCCATCTTCTGGACCATCCC